>CAZRUV010000003.1:2094-88727 GCA_964603315.1 uncultured Rhodobacterales bacterium | reverse complement strand
CGCCAGCCATGAGGAAGATGCCCGGGGTGCCGTCGGTGCCGTCTTCGCCACCGCCGCCGAGGGTCGAAACATAGATGCCTTCGGGCCCGCAATGGATTGTGTGTGGGCGGGAATAGCCGGTTTTCGCCATCAGCTCATCGGGCTCGATGGTCTTGTGGATGACCGGGTTGCGGGGGTCTTTGACATCAATGATGTAGATGCGGCTTGACCGGATGCCCGGGATGATCAGATAGCGGCGTTCGAGGAACGCATGGCCCGTGAGCGGGCTGAGCGCCGAGGAACAGGCGTTCCAGCCGAAATGGTGAAACTCGTCGCCGAGGTTCGGAACGTAAAGCTCCGAAATAATCTGACCATATGTGCCGGAGCCTGGATCCACATCCACAACGGCCAGCCCATCTGGTTTGGAGCCATCGGGGCTCAGCATCAGCGTAAAGGCCAGTGTCTCGACCGGCGCGTTAATTGCGTCCTTGGGCGAGGGGTAGAAACTGTTGTCGGGTCTTAAATTCATCGCGTCCTCCCTGACGTGTCTGAAATGATGCCTGGCGCTGGATCTTGTGCCCCGTCGGTCAGGCGGTTGCGGTCTCCTGTTCCTTTGCCTTGCGCTGGCGTTCGGTGACGACCGAATGGGCCAGATCGCGGGTATAGGATTCAAGTTCGGTCAATGTGGTGTCGATCTTGGTTGCATCCTGCGCCTCAACGGCATCGGCAATGGCGGTGTGCAGGGCGACAATGGCCTCGCGCGAGCGGGCGGTGAACGTGATCATGTTCATCAGCGGCTGCATCGCCTCGACCGCACCGGCCAACTGATAGCTCAGCACCTTGTTGCCTGCACCATCCACCAGTGCCCGGTGAAAGGTGACGTCCGAGGCGCAAAAGGCCTCGTCCGTGAGGCCGGGCTGGCCCTGACGGTGAATTTCCGCGCGCATGGTGGCAAGGTGATCCGGCGTGCGCCGCTGCGCCGACAGCGGCGCGCACGCCCGTTCCAGCGCGTAGCGCGCCTCGCAAGCCACATCAAAGCTGACCGCATTCATGCTGAGAAGAAGCGACGCGGTTGTGACCTGCTGGTCATAAGCGTCCTCGAACCGCAGCCGGTTCACAAACGCGCCGCCGCTTGCGCCGCGTTGCGTCCGGATCAGGGATTGCGCGGCCAGCCGCTTGAGCGCTTCGCGCACGGTGGGGCGGGACACCTCGAAGTGATCCGCAAGCTCGGCCTCTGATGGCAGGCGCTGATCGACGATCAGCTGCCCCCCCACGATTTCGGCCCGGATCGCTTCGGCGATCTGAGCGGAAAGGTCTTTGCTGCTGTCCGGATCAATTTTCATTTGTCTTACATTTTAATGTCTGACATTTAATCTGGCAAGCATCGAGTCGCATGGACCATCAGGGAGGAGACATGCCGCATCTTGTTCGCTCGACCCTTTGGCTTGGGTTTTTCGGCGCGATCCTTGCGGCGTGGGCATTTCTGTTTTCCATGAGCCAGTCGATGGATGTCGATCTGATTGGTCGGCCCGGCGAGATGGGGCTGCGCATGGCGGCGATGAACCCGGCGATGGCTGCCGACATGCCCATGGCGCGCTTTGGATTTCTGTTTGGCATGTGGGCGGTCATGATGGCGGCGATGATGCTGCCGACACTTGTGCCCACGCTGCGCAGCTACGAAGACCTGATGATCAGCGCCAACGGCACCCGCGCCGGGTGGCTTGCGGTGATTGCCGGTTTCTTCACGGTCTGGGTGCTGTTTGCGGCCCTGATTGCCAGCGTTCAGCTTGCCTTGCTGCATGGCGGTGTGATCGACATGCTTGGCATCCCCAAGTCCACCACATTCGCCGGTCTGCTGTTGTTGGCCGTCGGCTTGTTTCAGTTCACACGGGCCAAGGATGTCTGCCATGGCGTCTGCCACAGCCCGATGACCTATTTCCTTGGGAACTGGCGTCCGGGTGTGCTTGGCGGATACCGCATGGGGCTGGGCCTTGGCGCGTTCTGCGTGGGCTGCTGCTGGGGGTTCATGGCGCTTGGCTTTGTCGGTGGCGTCATGAGCCTTCTGTGGATGGGCCTCGCCACCCTGTTCATGGTGATCGAAAAACTGCCGCAAGTCGGGCATGTTGTGACAAAACCCATGGGAGGGCTGCTGGTGCTCGCGGGCATCGGCGTTCTCGCGTACCCTTTTGTGTCAGGAGGATAAGATGGCCGTAAAGAAACGCCCCAACGCGGACAAGCTTCCCATCAGCCAGCGCATTGACAGCCGGATGCCGAATCCCGGCCGGCGCCAGATGCGCCCGACGGAATGGGCGATCAAGGGTGAGTTGTTTATGAACTGTTCGTGCGAAGTGGTTTGCCCGTGTGGCATCTCGCTCGGCAAGCACCCGCCAACGTATGGCTATTGCCAGACCTGGTTCGCCCTGCAGATCGATGAAGGCCATTTCGAGGGCGAAGACCTTGGCGGGCTGAACGTGGCGTTGCTCATCGATATTCCAGGCCGCATGTGCGAGGGCAACTGGAAGGTTGCAGCCTACGTGGACGACAGCGCTTCGGGCAAGGCATACAATGGGCTATTGCAGATATTGTCTGGGGCGGCGGGTGGCAGCACGGGCGTATTCAACTTCCTCGTGTCCGAGATCATCGGGGCCGAGCGAGAGAAGGTCGTAATCGAGCGGGATGGGCGGCGGCGCCGCATTATCGTGGGCCGCAAGATTCAGGGCGAGATCGAAATGATCCCGGGCAAAGATCCCGATGTGCCAGTGTCGATGAACAACACACAGTATTGGATGGGGCCGACGATTTATCCGGCGGTTGGACTGAAATCCAAGGTGCGCGACTACGGTCGCGTTTGGGATTTCGAGGGCAAATCCGCAGACATTATTCCGATTGACTGGAAAGGCCCCAAACCGTGATAGACGCAGGCTATGTGCGCAGCATGGCCCGCTACAACGCGTGGCAAAACCGTCAGTTGACCGAAACGCTGAACGAGATGAGCGACAAGGACCTGCGCAAGAACCGGGGCGGGTTCTTTGGTTCGATCCTTGGCACGCTGAACCATCTGCTGTGGGGCGACACGATCTGGATGTCGCGCTTTGTGCCCAGCATCGCAAAACCCGAAGGCGGAATCCCGGACAGCGTGACGTTCACGCCAACCTTCGCGGTCTGGTCGGCGGACCGGTTCCGCATGGACGGTGCGATTGTCATGTGGGCGGACACGCTGGGGTCGCTGGATCTCAAGGGGCAGCTGTCGTGGTTTTCCGGCGCGTTGGGTCGCGACGTGCGCAAACCGCTCGAAACCTGCGTGGTGCACATGTTCAACCACCAGACCCATCACCGCGGGCAGGTGCATGCCATGATGACCGCAGCGGGGCTGGAGGCGCCCGTATCAGACCTGTTTGTCATGCCGGAGGACCTGTGATGAACGCCATGATTTCACCGTCCCGCCGTTTGCGCCGGACGCCGTTTTCGGACGGCGTCGAGGCCGCTGGCGTCAAGGCGTATACCGTTTACAACCGGATGCTGCTGCCGACCGTCTTTGAAAGCGTGGAGGCGGATTACCGCCACCTCAAGGATCATGTGCAGGTCTGGGATGTCTCGGTCGAGCGCCAGGTGGAATTGCGTGGCCCCGATGCGGGCCGGCTGATGCAGATGCTCACGCCACGTGATCTGCGCCGGATGCTGCCGGGGCAATGCTATTACGTGCCCATTGTCGACGAGACAGGGGGGATGCTGAACGATCCGGTTGCGGTCAAGTTAAGTGAGGACCGGTGGTGGATTTCCATTGCGGACAGCGATCTGCTGCTCTGGGTCAAGGGCATCGCCAACGGTTACAGGCTGGATGTGCTGGTGGACGAACCGGACGTCTCGCCCCTGGCCGTGCAGGGCCCCAAGGCGGACGCTCTGATGGAGCGTGTCTTTGGCGAGCGGGTGCGCGACATCCGGTTTTTCCGCTTTGACATGTTTCAGTATGAAGGGGTCGATCTGGCCATTGCGCGGTCGGGTTATTCGAAACAGGGCGGTTTCGAGATTTATTTGCCGGACAGCACGCTGGGCATGACGCTGTGGAACGCGCTTTTTTCGGCGGGAGACGACCTGCAGGTACGCGCCGGTTGCCCCAACGGGATCGAACGGATCGAAGGCGGTTTGCTGAGCTACGGCAATGACATGACGGACGACAACACACCGCATGAATGCGGGTTGGGCCGGTTTTGCGACACGCAGACAGCGATTGGTTGTATCGGGCGGGATGCGTTGTTGCGGGTGTCCAAGGAAGGGCCCGTGCAGCAGATCCGTCCGATTGCCATTGACGGGGAGGCCGTGCCGTCCTGCGACCGCGCGTGGCCGATCTACGGCAATGGCAAGCGGGTGGGGCAGGTGACGAGTGCAGCGTGGAGCCCCGATTACAAAACCAACGTGTCCATTGGTATGGTACGCATGACCCATTGGGATCCGGGAACGGCGTTGGAGGTCGAGACGCCGGATGGTATGCGGTCCGCAACGGTTCAGGCGTCCTTCTGGATCTGAGTGCGGGACTGGGGCGCCGCCCCAGACCCCGGAGTTTGTTTGGCAAGATGAAGCAGGGGATCATCCCCGCAAGATGGAGAGCGACATGTTCAATGCATTGGTGGTCAACAAGGATGAAGACAGTGGCAAGACCTCTGCTGCGGTGGCCGAACTGTCGCTGGAGGATTTGCCTGCGGGCGATGTGACGGTTGCGGTCGAGTATTCCACGGTCAACTACAAGGACGGTCTGTGCATCGGACCGGGCGGCGGGCTGGTGCGGAACTATCCGCATGTGCCGGGCATCGACTTTGCCGGAACGGTCGAGGCGTCGGATGACGACCGGTACCGTCCGGGCGACAAGGTCGTGCTGACCGGATGGCGCGTGGGCGAAGCGCATTGGGGTGGATATGCGCAGAAGGCGAGGGTGAAGGCCGACTGGCTTGTGCCGTTGCCGGGCGGGTTGGACACGCGCGCCGCGATGGCTGTGGGGACAGCCGGGTTCACCGCGATGCTCGCCGTGATGGCGCTGGAGGATCACGGGCTGAAGGGCGGACCGGTTCTGGTGACGGGTGCTGCGGGTGGCGTCGGATCGGTTGCCACGGCGATCCTGGCCAATCTGGGTCACGAGGTTGCCGGTGTGACCGGGCGGCCGGAAACCGCAGACTATCTTACCGCCCTGGGGGCAACCCAGATTGTGGCGCGGGAAGAGTTGAACGAAACCACCAAACGACCCCTTGAGGGTGAGACCTGGGGGGGCTGTGTCGATGCGGTTGGCGGCGCAATGCTGGCGCGGCTGTTGGGACAGATGCAATACGGCGCCAGTGTCGCGGCGGTCGGGCTTGCGGGAGGCGCGGCCTTGCCCGCAACCGTCATTCCATTCCTGCTCCGGGGCGTGAACCTTTTGGGGATCGACAGTGTCATGCAGCCTTACGAGAACCGGGTGCGGGCCTGGGAACGCATCGCCAGCGACCTGCCCATGGACAAGCTCGAGGCGATGGTTCAGCCCGCGACCCTGTCCGACCTGCCGCAGTTGGGTGCGGATATCCTCAAGGGGCAGGTCAAGGGGCGTGTCGTGGTCGATGTGAACGCCTGACGGCACCGGCTCAGGACGGCAGGGGCAGTTGGGGACGGGTGATCAGCCCGACCCCGCCGCCAACCAGGGTCGCCACTGCTGCAGGCAGGCTGCCAAAGAGCATGAAGATCATGTAGGCTAGGCCATCCCAGCCGCTGGCCTGCGTGGCGGCGGCAAAAAGGCCAAGTGAGACGGTGGCGCCAAGCCCGAGCACTGTCCAGAACAGCGCCTTTGCGCGGCGGTGCACCGAGACCCATCCAATCAAACCCGCAACGAGACCGATGATGGCGGGGATTGCGAAGACTGCGAGATCATCCATTTTATCACTCCTTCTTGAACGTTGTTCACGAATTTATGATTGCGTGAACATTGTTCAAGGAGTGGGTGCAAAATAATTTGATCCCGATTGTGTCAGTGGCTGAAAGCCCGCTTTGACAAACGGCAAACGGGCTGGCCATTTCTGTGGTCTGGGATAGGGTGCACCTGACATGAAATGACGGGGGCCGGGTATGACCGCCTATGACGATCAGAACATCTTTGCCAAGATCCTCAGGGGAGAGATCCCGAATGTGACGGTCTATGAAGACGACGACACCTTGTGCTTCATGGACATCATGCCACGCACGGATGGCCATTGTCTGGTGATCCCGAAAACCCCGTGTCGAAACGTGCTGGACGCAAGCGACGAGCAGTTGGCGGCGGTGATGCGCACGGTCAAAAAGGTCGCGAACGCCGCGAAGGCCGGGTTTGCGGCGGACGGCATCACATTGCAGCAGTTCAACGAAACGGCCGGCGGGCAGGAGGTCTTTCATCTGCATTTCCATATCCATCCGCGCCATGCGGGTGTCGCCATGAGGCCGCCGGGCCAGATGGGGGACATGGACGCCATTCAGTCGCATGCAGAGACGATCAGGGCGGCCCTTTGAAAGGCACCCGCGGCGCCGAACGGCGCAGGAATGCAATTCGGACCGGCCAATAAGGCCAGTCCGACACCACTCGCGCGCGCCGGTTTTGGGCGGTTTTGAATTATGAAATGCGCGTCAATTGAGTCGCCTGCGCAGCGCGCGTTGGCCCGAAAGTCAAAAAATGAGACGGATGTGCGCACAACTTGCGATCAGGCGTTTTTCACGTTGAGCGCGAATTTGCCGCTCGATCTGAAATCCGGGCGCGCTTTTTCATGTCACCAACAAAAACGGCCATCTGGGCCCTGTTGCGACGTGATCCGGCAAAATTAATCCTTCGTTAATCCCGCCGCCCGTGCTTTCCTTGTGGTTACAAAAAAAGACAAACAGGAAGGTAACCATGTCAATCCAACCTCCATTGACGGAGTTGCCGATCAAGACTGCGGATAGCGGTTTTTATCGGGGCTTCAGCGTCAACGTCGCGGTGATCAGTAAGATCATCATCAGTGTACTGGTGGTCTGGAGTATTGTGTGGCCCACTGAAGCCGGCACAATCCTCGGCGACTGGAACAGCGTCATCCTCGAGAATTTTGCCGCCTGGTACATTTGGGTTGTGACGTTCTTTGTGGTCGTTTGCATCGGTCTGGCTCTTTGGCCGACCGCGGGCCGTCTGAATCTCGGCCAGCCCGGCGAAAAACCGGAATTCAGCAACTTCTCCTGGTTCTCCATGATGTTTGGCGCCGGGATCGGGGTGGGCATGCTGACCTGGGCCGTGGCGGAACCCGTGGCGCACTTCAAGAATAACCCTGAGGTGATCAAGGGCGTCAACACGGCACTGGGCGAGGACAACGTCCGCGAGGCCTATGTCTGGTCGTTCCTGCACTGGGGGCTGAGCGCGTGGGCCTGTTATGCCATCGCGGGTCTGGCGCTTGCGTTCTTCAGCTACCGCCGCGGTCTGCCGCTGACGATCCGGTCGTCGCTGACACCGCTCTTTGGTGCAAAGCTGTCGGGCTTCCTGGGCAACCTCATCGACATCGTTGCCGTGGTTGCGACCATCCTCGGGGTGGCACAAACCCTGGGCTTTGGCGTTGAACAGTTCGTGGCGGGTTTGACCCGGATTGGCATCGGCGGCCTGATGGAAGAGGGCGGTTCGGCAACGACGCTGGGCATCATCGTGGCTTTGCTGGTCATCATGGGCGCGTCGACACTGTCGGCACTCTCCGGCGTGGGCAAAGGCATCAAGTGGTTGTCGAACATCAATATGGTGCTGTCGATCTTCCTTCTGGGTTTCTTTATCCTGTTCGGCGCGACTTTCTTCGGGGCCTCCGCGTTCTTCGTGGGTATCTGGGATTACCTGATCGCGCTGCCCGGGCTGAGCACCAATGTCTACGTCTCTGACGGCGTCGAAGGATCCGAAGCGTTCCTGCTGGCGCAATGGCAGGGCTGGTGGCCGGTGTTCTACTGGGCGTGGTGGATCGCGTTCGCACCGTTCGTGGGCCTGTTCCTCGCGCGTATCTCGCGCGGTCGGACGATCCGCGAATTCGTTCTGGGCGCAATGATCGTGCCGTCGCTGATGTGCTTTGTCTGGTTCTCCTGGGCCGGTGGCACCGCCATCGATCTGGAACTGAACGGTGACGCAAACGGGGTCATTCTGGATGCGGCCAATGGTGACAAGATCTTTGCCATGACCGAATTCATGCTGGCACCGATTGCACAATTCCTGGCCTGGGGCATGGCGGTTGTGATCGTTGTCCTCTTGATGACGTTCCTCGTGACCTCTGCCGACTCCGCGGTTCTGATCGTGAACACGATCAACGCGGCTGGCGACGAAGGTCCCAAGGCGCGTCCGCACATCCTGTTCTGGGGCTCGGCCCTGGGCCTCGTGGTGGCGGGTCTGCTGATCTCGGGCGGAACAGGTGCCATTCAGACCGCCATGGTGATCGGAGCGCTGCCGTTCTCGATCGTGATGGCGCTGATGTGCATCGCGCTGATCAAGGCCATTTACAATGACGGGCGTCGCGAAGCGGCTGGCGTGCCATCGGTGCATTCGGAAATTCCGGGCGCAACCGGCAACGGCCTGTCGCCTGCGGAATAGGGCGGGTTTCAGACCGCTCGGAAAAGGCCCCGGCGCACCCGCACCGGGGCCTTTTCACGTTCTGCTGACCTTAGGTCAGGCGCAGTCGGCTTGATCCGGCGGGACGTGCGCTACGTATGGTTACCAAACAGAGTACGGACCCCGAGAGTGAGCAGCTCCCCCATCATCATGTGGTTCCGGCGCGACCTGCGTCTGAGCGACCATACCGCGCTGTCTGCCGCCTGCGACGCAGGCCGCCCCGTGATACCCGTTGTCATTCGTGACAGGCTTGTGGACCAGCTTGGCGCCGCCCCCAGATGGCGTTGGGGGCTGGGCGTGGAACAGCTGGCCCGCGCGCTGGAACAAAAGGGCAGTCGACTGATCTGCCGGTCGGGTGACGCGCTCGACGTTCTGCAGGCGCTGATCGAAGAGACGGGGGCAGGGGCGGTCTATTGGTCGCGGCTTTACGATCCCGAAACGGTTGGGCGTGACACGCGTATCAAGTCGACCCTCAAGGAGGCCGGCGTCGATGCACGCAGCTATGGCGGCCACCTGATGTTCGAGCCGTGGACAACCGAGACCAAGACAGGCGGTTTTTACAAGGTCTACACGCCGTTCTGGCGCGCGGTGAAGGACCGGGATGTGGACGTGCCCCTGACCGCGCCGGGCCGCATCTCCAGCCCCGATGCGTGGCCGGACAGTGAAGACTTATCCAGTTGGTCCCTCGGCGCTGACATGCGCCGGGGCGCGGAGGTGGTGCGCCCCTTTGTGCGTCTGGGTGAAGCGGCAGCGCAGGACAGGCTGGACTATTTCATTTCGGACCTTGTGGGCGGATATGACGCCGGGCGCGACCTGCCATCGGCTGACCGCACATCGAATCTGAGCGAGAACCTCGCATTGGGCGAGATCAGCCCCCATCAGTGCTGGCATGCGGGGTTCGTCGCGATGCACGAGGGCAAGGCGGGCGCCGAAACCTTCCTCAAGGAGCTGGTCTGGCGCGAGTTTGCCTACCACCTCATGCACCACACGCCTCACATCCTGCAGGACAATTGGAAACCGGATTGGGACGCGTTCCCGTGGAACACGGAAGAGACCGAAGAGGTCATGGCCTGGAAACAGGGGCGCACGGGGATACAGTTTGTCGACGCATCCATGCGCGAGATGTATGTGACGGGGCGCATGCACAATCGCGGCCGGATGATCGTGGCGAGCTACCTGACCAAGCATCTGCTCACCGACTGGCGCATTGGCCTGAAATGGTTCGAGGATTGTCTGACGGACTGGGACCCGGCCTCGAACGCGATGGGATGGCAGTGGTCTGCCGGATCAGGCCCCGATGCCACGCCCTATTTCCGGGTGTTCAACCCGGTCACCCAGCTCGACAAGTTCGACAAGAACCGCGCCTATGTGAGCCGCTGGATTGCCGAGGGCCGGTCAAACCCGCACGCCGATGCGCTGGCGTATTTCGACGCGGTGCCACGGTCATGGGGGCTTGACCCGTCTGATGCGTATCCCGCTCCGATTGTAGCGGCGGACGAAGGCCGCAAAAGAGCGCTAACCGCTTATGAAAACCGAGATTTTTGATGTCCGGATGGCGCCACACGGTTGCGTCCGTCAGACTGTCCAGCTAGCCTGACAGTCATGCTAATGGGAGAGAGCATGATCCTGACTTCTACGGATGGCCACGACCATCTTCCGCGCTACTTTGCACGCGTTTTCAAAATGGCGCAGGGCATGAACACGGGCCGTCTGGACTTTGTCCTGCAGGACGGTCGCCGTTTTCGCATCGACGGGCAAAAGCCCGGCCCCGTGGCCGAGATCCACATCCACAATGACGACCTTTTTGCCCGGCTGATCCGCGAGGGCGATCTTGGGTTTTGTGATGCCTATCTGGATGAATGGTGGAGCACGCCGGACCTGCAATCCTTCATGGATCTGGTGCATGCGGACAATGAGAACATCTATGACGGGTTCCCGGGTCTGGGGCTTGTACGGCGGTTCGAAAAGTTCCGGTTCTGGCTGCAACGCAACCACAAGGAGCAGGCGCGCAAGAACATCAGCTATCACTATGATCTGGGCAACGACTTTTACGGCCTGTGGCTCGATGAGACGATGACCTATTCGTCGGCCCTGTTTGAAACTGGGCAGGAAAGCCATGAGGCCGCGCAAATTGCCAAATATGCGAGCATGGTGGACCAGATGGGCGCGCAACCGGGGGACCATATCCTTGAAATTGGGTGCGGTTGGGGCGGCTTTGCCGAATACGCCGCGAAAGAGCGTGGCCTGAAGGTCACGGGGCTGACCATCAGCAAGGAGCAGTTCAAGTACGCACAGGAACGCATTGCAAAGGCAGGACTTTCTGATCAGGTGGAGTTCAAGCTGCAGGACTACAGGGACGAACGCGGCCTCTATGACGGCATCGCCTCCATCGAGATGTTCGAGGCGGTGGGGCAAAAGTATTGGCCCACCTACTTCGAGACGGTGCGCGAGCGCCTGAAGCCCGGCAAGAACGCGACTTTGCAGATCATCACGGTCACCGACCGGCGGTGGGACGTGTATCAGCGCGGCGTGGATTTCATCCAGAAATACATCTTTCCGGGCGGGATGCTGCCCAGCCCGTCTGCCTTGCGGGCGCAGGTCCAAAAGGCCGGGCTGGCGGTCGAGCGATCGGTCGAGTTTGGCCAAAGCTACAACATCACGCTGCGCCGCTGGCACGAGACGTTCAACGAAAAGTGGGATCAGATCGCCGAAATGGGCTTTGACAATCGGTTCCGCCGGATGTGGAATTTTTACCTCACCTCTTGCGCGGCCACGTTCGAAAGTGCCAACTGCGACGTAACGCAGATCACAATCAAGCGCCTCGGATAGACTATGACGGACCACGACCATGCCTGACGCAGCCAAACTGATGGGTGCCGGAGGCTTGGCCATCGTTGCCTTTCTGGTGTCGGGCCTCGTGATGGGGCTTTTCGAGGAAGACAAGAATTTCGGCTGGTTTACTTATGTGAACGTCCTGATCGGCATCGCGGTGGGCTGGGTGTTTATCGGGCGCCGTGCCGGGCGCGGCTGGACATCGGCCATCAACGTGGGCCTGACCGGCGGGGCGGTTCTGGTGTTCTGGGGTCTCTTTGTGCAGGCGTGCAACGAGATGACGCGCCTTGCGATGCGCAACCGCTATGATGGCGCGGGCGAGGCGTTGACGGCCGTGTTCGAAATTGGCGCGGAATGGCTCATCCTGATGTCGACGGTGCAGATTTGGGCCACCGTTGCCATTGGCGGCATCCTGACCGGTCTGGCCACCGAAATGGCCTGGCGCAGGTGGCGCTAGCGCACATGTCTCACATGTTCTTTTTTGGCACGCTGCGGCACCTGCCGTTGCTGGAGATCGTGCTGGGCCGTTCACTGGACGGTCTCGACGTGCAGCCCGACACGCTCCCCGGCTACAGCGTCGATGCCGTGGCCGAGGGGCCGTTTCCCATGCTGCGCCCCGACGTTGGCACCACCGCGCCCGGGATTGTGGTGTCCGGGCTAACTGAGGGCGACCGCGCCCGGCTCGACTATTACGAGGCGGGCTTTGACTATGATGTCGTGCCCTGCACGACGGCAAGCGGGCTTGTCACAGATGTCTATAGGGCGGTTGCGGGGCGCTGGACCGCAGCCGGACCATGGGATTTTGACGGCTGGGTCGACCGCTGGGGCGCCATGACCGCGTTTGCCGCGCAAGAGATCATGGCAGGCTTTGGCACGGTCCCCAGCTCGGAGGTTGCGCGCCGGTATCCGCGGATCCGCGCGCGTGCCTGGAGCAAGGTGCTGGCGCAGCGCAGTCGCCACGGGGCAGGGACACTGAACGGGCGTGTCGAGATTAAGCATCGCGCGTTTGGCTATTCCAAGTTTTACGCCATGGAAGACATTCTGCTGCGGCACGAACTGTTCGACGGTTCGATGTCGCCAACACTGGATCGCGCGGTCCTTGTCACGTCGGATGCCGCGATCTTGCTGCCCTACGACCCGGCGCGGGATCGCGTGCTGTTGGTCGAGCAGGTGCGCATGGGGCCCATTGCGCGGGCGGACCCGGTGGTCTGGCAACTCGAACCCATCGCTGGTCTGATCGATCCCGGAGAGATGCCGGAGGATGCCGCCCGGCGCGAAGCCATGGAAGAGGCGCAACTGACGCTGGGGCGGGTCGAGCCGGTTGGCGAAAGCTATGCCTCGCCCGGCGGGGCGACGGATTTCCTGCATCATTTCGTGGGCCTTTGCGACTTGCCGGACGACGCGGCAGGGATTGGTGGTGCGGAGGAGGAAGGCGAAAACATCCGCAGTCACCTGATGGCCTTTGACGACCTGCTCGCCATGGCCGAGGATCGCCGCACCGCAAATGGGCCGCTGACCCTGCTCACCTATTGGCTGGCGCATCACCGCACGCGGCTCAGGACGGGTTGAGATCACGCGGATCGCTCGCTACACCAAACGGACATGGCCATAAGGAAGACCGAGATGCAGTTTGCCTCAGACCTCGCCGCAGCCGTCGGCAACACGCCCCTGATCAAGCTGCGCCGCGCCAGCGAAGAGACCGGCTGCACCATTCTGGGCAAGGCCGAATTCATGAACCCCGGCCAGTCGGTCAAGGACCGCGCCGCCCTGTCCATCATCCGGCACGCCATAGCCAGCGGCGAACTGCGCCCCGGCGGTACGATCGTCGAGGGAACGGCGGGCAATACAGGGATCGGACTGGCGCTGGTGGGCGCGTCCATGGGGTTCAAGACAGTGATCGTGATCCCGGAAACGCAAAGCCAGGAAAAGAAGGACATGTTGCGGCTGGCCGGTGCCGAACTGGTTCAGGTGCCTGCCAAACCTTACGCCAACATCAACAATTATATCAGGTATTCCAGCCGTTTGGCTGCTGAACTTAACAAGACGGAGCCGAATGGCGCAATCTGGGCCAACCAGTTTGACAACGTCGCCAACCGACAGGCGCATGTCGACACGACCGGCCCGGAAATCTGGACGCAGACCGACGGCAAGGTGGACGGCTTTACCTGCGCGGTTGGGTCGGGCGGAACGCTGGCCGGTGTCGCGGAGGTGTTGCAGCCCAAGGGCGTGAAAATTGCGCTGACCGATCCCGAAGGTGCCGGTCTGTTCAAAATCTACACCGGCGAAGAGAACCCCGGCAATTCCATTACCGAAGGGATCGGCCAGGGCCGCATCACCGCCAACCTCGAAGGCTTTACGCCCGATATGGTATACCGCGTGCCCGATGCGGAGGCCTGCCAGATCGTGTTCGACCTGCTGGCTGAGGAAGGGCTCTGCATGGGGGGATCAAGCGGGGTCAACATCGCCGGTGCGCTGCGGCTTGCGCGCGATTTGGGGCCGGGACATACGATTGTGACGATCCTGTGCGACTATGGCACGCGCTATCAGTCCAAACTCTTCAACCCGGATTTCCTGCGCGAAAAGAACCTGCCTGTCCCGGCCTGGCTGGATCGTGCGCCCGCCTCGATCCCCGGTGTGTTCGAGGACGTTTGATGCCGTCCACCGCGTTTCGATGCGCGCTCGCGCTTGTCTTCGCGCTGCTGCTGGCGGTTGCGTCATGGGCGCAGGATGCCGGAGCGCCGGACTATGCGGCGTGGGAAGACGTCGCGAACCGTGCTGAAAGCGCGGTGGAGGCCGCGCGCGCTTCCGAGGAGGCTTTCGACAACCTGCGGGCCGAGATTGTGGGTTGGCGCGGACGTTTTCAGGCGCAGTTGAATGCCAACGCAAGCCGCATCGACACGTTGCGCGAGCAGATCGCCGCTCTGGGCCCGGCTCCCGAAGAGGGCGCGTCAGAACCCGCTGAAATCGCGGCGCGGCGCGCCGAACTGAACGCGCAACTGGAACGCCTCAGCACCCCGCGCCGCACCGCCGAAGAAGCGTTCAGCCGTGCAAACGGCATTGTCGGCGAGATCGACGAGATCTTGCGTCAGCGTCAGGCCGACAAATTGTTGAATATGGGGCCGTGGCCCATAAACCCGGCGAACTGGCCACAGGCGCTGCGCGATGTGCAGGAAACGATTTCCGCGACAGCAGCGGGTGTGTCCCAGGCGTGGCGCAATCCGACCACGCGAGCGCAGGCACAGGACAACCTGCCACTGGTGAGCGGCCTGACCCTCCTTGGCGTGGCGCTGCTGGCCCGGTCCCGCCGGTGGATCGAGGCACTCGCCACACGGATCCAACGGGCCGACACCCGCAACGGGTCCGGCGTTGCCGGGTTCTTCGTGTCGCTTGGCCAGATCGTCTTGCCGATGCTCGGTCTCTTTGCCCTGTTGCGGGCGATTGGGGCAACGGACCTTTTCGGCCCGCGTGCCGAGGTGCTGTTGAGCGCTCTGGAACCCATGGGCTTCAATGTCTTTTTCGCGCTCTGGCTGGCCAGTCGCATCTTTCCCCGGGACGAGGCGCTGCCCACGCCCCTGACCCTGCCACCGGAGCGGCGTACCGAGGGGCGTGTCTACGCCTTTGTCCTTGGTTTGGTCGTGGCGCTGTCGCACCTCTTGGACCAGTTTTCCGAATTCGAACGCTACGGTCTGGACACGCAAGCCGTTCTGCATTTCCCCCTGATCGTGCTGGCCTCGCTTTTGACCCTGCGGCTGGGGTGGCTGATGCGACGCAATCTGCGCGAAGCCGAGAGCGACGGCCAATCCGAACGCGCCTTTGGCGCGCGGGTGATCCGGCTGCTGGGGCAGGGGGCAATTGCCGTGGGGCTCCTTGCGCCAATTTTGGCGACGCTGGGATACGGCGTGGCGGCCAAGGCGCTGATTTATCCCGCGATCCAGACGCTTGCGCTCTTTGGGGTGCTGGCCCTCGTTCTGCAATTGGTGCGTGATATCTATACCGCTCTGCGCCCCGGGCATTCCGCGGCCGAAAGCCTGATCCCCACGCTGGTGGGCTTTGCGATTGTGCTCGTGGCCGCCATTCCGCTGGCGTTGATCTGGGGCGCACGCGCCACCGAACTGACAGACCTCTGGGACCGGATGCGCGCGGGGCTGACCATCGGCGGTATGACCATTTCGCCGGGCAGTTTCTTCATGCTCATCGTGGTCTTCACGCTGGGATACGTGCTGACCCGCGGCGCACAATCCGCGCTGCGGACATCCGTTCTGCCCAAGACCAAGCTCGACCCCGGCGGTCAGACGGCCATCGTGGCCGGCGTGGGCTATGTGGGGATCTTTCTGGCAGCGCTCGTGGCGATCACCTCGGCCGGGATTGACCTGTCCAACATTGCGATTGTGGCCGGGGCCCTGTCGGTCGGGATCGGCTTTGGCCTGCAGACCATCGTGTCGAACTTTGTATCCGGTATCATCCTGTTGATCGAACGCCCGATCTCCGAAGGTGACTGGATCGAGGTGGGCGGTCAGATGGGCTATGTGCGCAACATCTCGGTCCGCTCGACCCGGATCGAGACGTTCGACAGGACGGATGTGATCGTTCCCAATGCCGACCTGATTTCCGGCACCGTAACCAACTATACCCGCGGCAACACGGTGGGCCGGGTGATCATCCCTGTAGGTGTGGCCTATGGCACCGACACCCGCCGGGTCGAAGGCATCCTGCGCGAGATTGCCGAGGCGCACCCGATGGCACTGGCCAACCCGCCCCCGATCATTCTCTTTGCCGGGTTCGGGGCCGACAGTCTGGATTTCGAGGTCCGGATCATCCTGCGGGATGTGAACTGGACGCTGAGCGTGCGCAACGACATCAATCACCAGATTGCCGAACGGTTCACGGCCGAAGGGATCGAGATCCCGTTTGCACAACGCGATGTGTGGTTGCGCAATCCCGAAACGCTGCAACAGCGCGGCGGGGATCAGGCGCCGCCACCACAACCGCAGCCCGAGGTCGATCCGGCGCCCGGTACGAACGGCAGCGAAGACGGAGACGGAGACGGTCGATGACACATATGCTGTTTCGCGATGACGCCTATGCGCGCGAGGCCGAAGCGGTCGTGACAGGCCACACGGCCGAGGGTGGGATCATTCTGGATCAGACCCTGTTCTATCCCACAGGCGGCGGGCAACCAGGCGACAGCGGTCACATCTCGTGGCAAGGGGGCGCGCTGACCATTGCCACAGCCGTCAAGGGCGAGGGGGAGGACATTGTCCTCGTTCCGTCCGAACCGCGCGCGTTGCCACATGTGGGTACGCGCATCACGCAGTCGCTCGACTGGGACCGCCGGTACGCCCATATGCGCGTGCACACGGCGTTGCACCTGTTGTCGGTGATCATGCCGTTTGGCGTCACGGGCGGGTCCATCGGTGCCGGGCGGGGTCGGCTGGATTTCGACATGGAGGACGCGCCCGAAGACCGCGACGCCATCCAGAACGCCTTGACGAACCACGTGGAGGCCGACCACCAGGTGACCGAAGACTGGATCACCGAAGCCGAACTGGACGCCAATCCCGCACTCGTGAAGACGCTTTCGGTTCAGCCCCCGCGCGGCGCGGGCCGGGTGCGGCTTGTCCGCATCGGCGATCCGAACACAACCGTTGATCTGCAACCCTGTGGCGGCACCCACGTGGCGCGTACGGGCGAGATCGGCGGCGTGCGCCTCGGCAAGATCGAGAAAAAGGGGCGGCGCAATCGCCGCGTTTATCTGCATTTGGACGGAGCCTGAGCATGTTCAGAAGTGTTGCAACACTGAGCGGCGGATTGTTCGCCGTGCTGGCCATGGCCTTTTTCGTGGTGCCGAATGTGGTGACAGCCGCATGGGGCCTGTTTCTGGAAGGGGACGCGGCCTTTGTCGGTCAACGGTTTGCGGCGGCCTTTGCCGGGTTTGCCGTCATGCTCTTTCTGGTTCGCGACGCACCACCGTCACCGGCCCGCCGCGCCGTCGCATTCGGCGTGGCGGCGGCGATGTTCCTTGTGGCCATTGTCGGTTTGCTGGGTTTGGCGCAGGGCACGGTTGGCGGCGGCATTTTCATGGCCATTGCCGTTGAACTCGTGATCGGCACAGCCCTTGTTCTGACGGGCCGTGCAACAACCTGACCGGCGTCAGGGTCCTGTCTGCTGCCACTGCCTGAATATTCATTCGATCTGCTGCGCGCCGCCGTTGCGGTTCGTCTGTTTTGCCCTTGCATCCCACCGGTGGGGTTCACTATACCCGCCAGCGGACAGGTGGCCGAGTGGTCGAAGGCGCGCGCCTGGAAAGTGCGTAGGCGGGAGACCGTCTCGAGGGTTCGAATCCCTTCCTGTCCGCCACTTCCCCCATCAGACGGCTACAGAGTGGGTCAGAAATCCACTTCAATGGCGATTCCCTTGGCCACGGCGAGGTCCACCACACTGGCAGCAACGGCAAGGTCCTGCAGGCCGACACCCGTGCCGTCAAACAGCGTCACCTCATCCGGTGTTGACCGGCCCGGATGTGTGCCGTTGATCACTGCCCCCAGCTGGTGCACGTCCGCTTCCTTGATCAAACCTTCGGCAATGGCGTGCTGCGCCTCGCCGATGGAGACGGATTGCGCGACCTCGTCGGTGAACACGGTTGCCCGGGCGAGGAGGGCGGCTTCGACCTCTTGCTTGCCCTTCGTGTCGGTGCCCATGCAGGCGATATGCGTGCCCGCGCTGACATGCGCGGACATCAGCGACGGTGAAAAGGCCGATGTGATGGAGATGATCACGTCTGCCGCCGCCATCCCGGGCAGGTCGACCGCCTCAAAGGGCAGGCCCGCCTCGGTCGCGACCTTTTCGATGTTGGGCAGCATCTCGGGGTGGTAGTTCCAGCCGATCACCTTCTCGAAATTGCGCTGCTCGAGGGCGGCGCGCAACTGGAAGGTGGCCTGATGACCCGCACCGATAATGCCGATCACCTTGGCGTCCTGTCGCGCCAGATGCTTGATCGACACCGATGATGCAGCGGCGGTGCGCAGGGCGGTCAGCAGGTTGCCACCGACCATGGCCCGCGCCTTGCCCGTATCAGGATCAAACAGGAACACGGTCGACTGGTGATTGATGATGCCGCGCCTGTCGAGGTTGTTGGGCCAGTAGCCGCCGGCCTTCAGCCCGAGCGTCAGTCCGGCCTGATCAAACCCGCCCTTGAAGCCGTAAAGCGCATCCTCGTGCCCGATCGCCTCGCGCACGACCGGGAAGTTATACGCGTCGCCTGATGCCATCGCGGCAAACACTTTTTCCACCGCGTCAAACGCGGCCTCGCGGGTCATCAGGTCCGCAATCTCGCGCTCGGGGACAATCAACATCTTTGGGGGCTCCTGCTTGGGTGCGTGCCCCTGACAGCGGCGGCACGGACGCCCGGCCTTAGGACAAAGCCGGGCGCTGGTAAGTTTTGCGTTGTCTCAGAATGCCTTGCCGCGCGCCGAGACCGGCCAGACGGTTTCGACCTTGCCGTTCCGCACGCCCACATACCAATCATGCACATTGGCCGTCGGGTCGCAGTGGCCGGGCACGAGGCGCAGCTTGTCATTGACCTTGAGCACGGCATCGGGGTCGGCAACAACGCCGTGTTCATCCGAGCATTTCACATATTCCACGTCATCCCGGCCAAAGATCACCGGCAGGCCGCTGTCCACCGACTGCGCCTTGAGCCCTGCATCCACGATGGCCTTGTCGGCCTTCGCGTGGCTCATCACGGATGTCAGGATGAAGAAGGCGTTTTCCCACTCGCCCTGGTCGATGCGATTGCCGTCCTTGTCGAGGATACGGCCATAGTCGGCATCCATGAAAGCGTAGGACCCGCACTGAAGCTCGTTGAAGACGCCCGAGTTGCTTTCGAAATAGTAGCTGCCCGTGCCGCCGCCCGAAACAAGCTCAGGCTTCAGGCCCGCAGGCTCCAGCAGGTCGATGGCGTCCTGCACCATGGCAACGGCGGCATCGATCTTGGCCTTGCGATCCTCGTAGCTGTCCATGTGCTGCATCGCGCCCTGATAGGCCTGAATGCCGGTGAACTTGAGGTTGGGCGCCGCTTCGATGGCCTTGGCGATGTCGAGCACATTCTCGGCACCGATCACGCCACAGCGTCCTGCGCCGACATCCATTTCGATGAAGCATTCGATGGTGGTGCCGTGACGGACAGCGGCCTCCGACAGTTCAGGCACGTTGTCGATGTCGTCAACGCAGACAATCGTGCGCGCGCCCAGTTTGGGCAATTGCGCCAGACGGTCGATCTTGCGCGGGTCGCGGACCTGATTGGAGACCAGCACGTCCTTGATCCCGCCGCGTGCGAACACCTCGGCTTCCGAGACTTTCTGGCAGCACACGCCCACCGCGCCCCCAAGGCTTTCCTGCAGCTTGGCGACATCGACAGATTTGTGCATCTTGCCGTGCACGCGGTGGCGCATACCGTGCGCCTTGGCATAGTCTCCCATCTTCTTGATGTTGCGCTCAAGCGCATCAAGGTCGAGCACAAGCGCGGGCGTCTGAATGTCCGCCTCGTCCATGCCGGGGACGGCGGGCACGTCAAAGCCCACGTCCAGTTGATCGAAGTTCAGGTCTTTCATAGCTCAGGCTCCCAGGGTCCAGGGCAGCTTGTCGAGGTCGACATTGCCGCCGGTGATGATGACGCCCACGCGTTTGCCCGCGAAGCGTTCCTTGTTCTTGAGGATCGTGGCCAGTGGCACCGCCGAGGACGGTTCCATCACGATGCGCAGGTGTTTCCAGGTGATCTTCATCGCGTCGATGATCTCCTCTTCGGAGGCGGTCAGGATGTCGGTCACGTGGTTCGATACAAAATGCCAGGTGCGTTCCTTGAGCGGCACCAGCAAGCCGTCAGCGATGGTCTTGGGCGCATCATCGGCAATGATGTGCCCGGCCTTGAAGCTGCGATAGGCGTCATCGGCCTGTTCCGGCTCGGCGGCAATGATCTGCGTTTCCGGCGCAAGGGTCGAGAGCGTCAGACAGGTGCCCGACACCATGCCGCCGCCGCCGATGGGCGCCATGGCGATATCCAGCCCGTCGGTCTGTTCGACAAACTCCTTGGAACAGGTGCCTTGCCCCGCGATCACGCGTGGATCGTTGTAAGGGTGCACAAAGTCGCCGCCCGTTTCCGCCTCGACCTTGGCAAAGGTTTCTTCCCGCGACGTCGTTGACGGCTCGCATTCGGTGATCTTGCCGCCATAGCGCCGTACCGTGTCCTTTTTGGCCTGCGGGGCCGTGCGCGGCATCACCACGTTACAGGGGATGCCTCGTAGCATGGCGGCGTAGGACAGGCACGAAGCGTGATTGCCCGAGGAGTGCGTCGCGACACCTTTTACGGCCTGCGCGTCGTCCAGACCGAACACGGCATTGGTCGCCCCGCGCACCTTGAACGCACCCGGTTCCTGAAAGTTCTCGCATTTGAAAAAGAGCTGCGCGCCCGTCAATTCGTTGAGGTAGTTCGAGGTCCGGACCGGCGTGCGACGGATATGCGGCTTGATCCGTTCATGCGCCTCCAGCATGTCCTCGTAGGTCGGGATGTTGTCTGCGATGTCCTTCATCATGCGGCATCCTTGTGCTGCGCGCCGGGGGCCTGGCGGAACACGTCCTGTGCCGCTGCAACGCCCGCGCCCAATTTGATATCAAGACCCAGATCGACCATGCACATCTCGGCGGTGGCGATGCCGGAGAGGGTCATCACATCCGTGAGGCTTCCCAGATGGCCGATCCGGAACACCTTGCCCGCGACCTCGCCCAGGCCCACGCCAAAGGCCACGCCATAGGTCTGTGCTGCGTGGGTCACGATGGATGTGGCGTCGAACCCCTCCGGCGTCCGGATCGCGCTGACCGTGTCGGAATACACGTCCGGAGATACCGCACATAAGTCGAGCCCCCAGGCCGCAACCGCAGCCCGCACGCCGTGTGCGATCCGCGTGTGGCGGGCAAAGACGTTCTCCAGACCTTCGTCCAGCAACATGGTGCAGGCTTGGTTGAGGCCGTTCAGCAGCCCGACGGAAGGCGTGTAGGGATATGCGCTGGCCGCGTAACCGTTGGCCATGTCGTGCACGTCAAAGAAGGTGCGCGGCAACCCGGCAGACGCGGTCGCGGACATGGCCCTTTCGCTGAACCCAACGATGGCGAGGCCCGCGGGCAGCATGAAGCCTTTCTGCGATCCCGTCACCGCGACGTCCACGCCCCAGTCGTCAAACCGGAAATCCATCGACCCGATGGACGACACACCGTCTACGAACAGGAGGGCAGGGTGACCCGCTGCGTCCAGCGCCTTGCGCACCGCCGCGATGTCCGATTTCACGCCGGTCGCGGTTTCGTTGTGCGTGGCAAGCACGGCCTTGATCCGGTGGCTTGTGTCGGCCTTCAGGATGTCAAGGTACCGCTCTGCGGGCAGCCCTTCGCCCCACGGGGTTTCTACGACCGTCACGTCAAGCCCGTGGCGCTCGCACATATCGATCCACTTGTGCGAAAACATGCCGTTGCGCGCGGCCAGAACCGCATCACCGGCGCTGAGCGTATTGGTCAGGGCCGTTTCCCACCCGCCGGTGCCGGTGGACGGAAAAATGAACACTTCGGCCACGTCGGATTTCAGGATTTTGCGGACACCTTCGCGCGCCGGGTGCAGAATACTGCCGAACAGCGGCGAACGGTGGTCGATGGTGGGCATGTCGCACGCCTTGCGCAAGACCTCGGGGATATTGGTCGGGCCTGGGATGAAAACCGGGTTCTGAAAGCTCATGATGCCCTCCTCCTGAAGCATGGCACAACATAGGTCTGCAGAGCGCTGCGGGAAACTTTTTTGAAATTATTTTTCATTTCATTACGGAAGGATTTATTATAGTAATATCATGCTCTTGCGTTTTTCATCATGTGAAAGACATTTTCGCGACTTAATCGGAGGCGCCGCATGTCGACCCAGCAAACACCGGAATCAGGTGCGCGTCGCGCCCGCGGGCGCCCCCGCGACTGGGATGACAAAACCGCCCAGAACACGATCAAATCCCTCGATCGCGCGATGGAGGTTTTCGAGTATCTGAGCGAGGCGCAGGGCAAGCCGCTGACCGCGCTGGCCGCCGAAACCGGCCAGTCGCCCGCAACGGTCTATCGTATCCTTGTGACGCTTGAGGGGCGTGGGCTGGTCGAATTCGATCCCGAGGATCAGGTCTGGCACATCGGTCCGCGCGCCTTTGTCATCGGGGCGCGGTTCCTGCGGCGGACGAGCCTGCTGGATCGCGCGCGCCCGATCTTGCGGAAACTGATGGAGGCAACGGGCGAAACCGCCAATCTGGGCGTGGAAAAGGGCGGCAAGGTGCTGTTTCTCAGCCAGGTCGAGACCGACGAGACCATCCGCGCCTTCTTTCCGCCCGGCACGCTGTCGCCCATGCACGCCTCGGGCATCGGCAAGGCGCTGCTGGCACAGATGGATACAGACCGGTTTGCGCGCTGGTTCCGCGACAATCCGCCAGAACGGTTTACCCAACACACGTTGCTGAACCGCGACCGCCTGATCGCAGACCTCACGGACATTCGCACACGGGGATACGCGATTGACGGCGAGGAAAAGAACCTCGGGATGCGGTGCATCGCGGCGCCGGTCTTTGACATCAATCGCGAAGCGGTGGCCGGCATTTCCGTATCGGGCCCCACCAGCCGCGTCTCACCTGACACCCTGCAGCCACTCAGCCAGGCCGTCATGGATGCCGCCGCCGCCCTGACCGAAGCCATTGGCGGCGCACCCGGGCTCTGAAACGGGGCGCTGGCCGGTCGACAGGTCGCCCGACGACGCGCTACAGGCGTTCCGCGTTTTCGAGCCGCTCCATATCCTGCATCCAGAGTGTCTCGGCCCGGTCCAGCGCGCCCATCACCTCGGCGTATTTCTTTTGCCAGACTTCCATTTCACCGATGTTGCCGTCCTCATAGAGGTCCGGGTCAGCGAGCTTGTCGGCGAGTTTGTCGCGCATCTGGTTGAGCTTTTCGAGACGGGCTTCGGATTTGCGCACCTCTGACCGCAGCGCAAGGATCGCATCACGCGACGGTTTTTTGGGTTTGGCCGCGTCAGGTTTTGCAGGTTTGGGCGGCTTGCTGTCGCTGAGCAGCAATTGCCGATAGCTTTCCAGGTCGTCCTCGTAGGGCGTCACCGTGCCGTTCGAGACAAGCCACAGCCGATCCGCCACCAATTCCAGCAGGTGCATGTCGTGGCTGACGAGGATGACGGCACCGGTATAATTGGTCAGCGCCTCGACAAGGGCTTCGCGGCTTTCGATATCAAGGTGGTTGGTCGGCTCATCGAGTATGAGCATGTGCGGCGCATCAATGGTGGCCAGCAGCAGCGACAACCGCGCCTTTTGCCCGCCCGACAACTGCCCCACGACCGTATCCGCCTGTTCCGCCATGAGGCCGAACCCGCTGAGCCGCGCACGCAGTTTTGCCGGTGTTTCGGCAGGCCGCTCGCGCCGCAGATGGTCCAGCGGCGTCTCATCCACGTGCAATTCGTCCACCTGATGCTGCGCAAAATAGCCGATGCGCAGTTTGGACGAGCGCGTGATCTTGCCTGACAGCTTCGGCAAACGGTCGCTGAGCAGCTTGGACAGGGTGGATTTGCCCATGCCGTTCTTGCCCAAAAGCGCGATCCGGTCATCCTGATCGATGCGCAGCGACATGCGCGACAGAACAGTGGTCTCGCCATAGCCCGTGGACGCGCCATCGAGGTGAACGATGGGGGGCGACAACTCTTCGGGATTGGGAAAGTCGAACCGTTTCAGTCCGGCCTCCTGCGGCGAGGTGATCGGCGTCATCTTGGACAATGCCTTGAGCCGCGATTGCGCCTGTTTGGCCTTGTCCGCCTTGTAGCGGAACCGGTCCACATAGGATTGCAGATGCGCGCGGCGCGCTTCCTGTTTCTTTGCCATTGCGGCGGCAAGGGCCAGCCGCTCGGTCCGCTGCCGCGCGAACTGATCGTAGGGGCCGGAATAGCAGGTCAGCTTGCGGTCCTCGAGGTGCAGGATGCTGCCCACGGCGCGGTTCAGAAGGCCCCGGTCGTGGCTGATGATGATGACCGTGTGCGGATACTTGGCCAGATACGCCTCAAGCCAGAGCGCCCCTTCGAGGTCAAGGTAGTTGGTCGGTTCATCAAGCAGCAGCAGATCGGGTTGCGAAAAGAGAACGGCAGCGAGCGCCACGCGCATCCGCCACCCGCCTGAAAAATCCGAACACGGGCGTTGCTGTTCCGCGCTGTCAAAGCCGAGGCCCTTCAAGATCGTTGCGGCCCGTGCTTCGGCGGACCACGCGTCGATATCGGCGAGCCGCATCTGGATTTCCGCGATGCGGGCCGGGTCCTCGCTGTCTTCGGCAAGCAGGGCTGCGCGCTCCGTGTCGGCGGCCAGAACCGTATCGATCAGGCTGACGTCGCTTGCAGGCGCTTCCTGCGCCACGCCGCCGATGCGCGCGCGGGAGGGCAGGGCGATGCTGCCCGATTCCAGCGCCAGTTCCCCCCGGATCAGACGAAAAAGCGTGGTCTTGCCGGTGCCATTGCGCCCGACAAGACCCACCTTGTGGCCTTCGGGGATCACGGCGCTTGCCCCTTCGAACAGGGGGCGGCCCGCTATGGCATAGGTGATGTCATTGATGCGCAACATGGCCGGGAGCACTGAAGCAGTCCTACGGCCAAGTCAATCCGTGGCGCTGCGGTTGCCCGCATGTGCCAAACATATGGTTTTCCCGGCGGGTGCGGCTGGCGCGGCACAAGTGCACGCATAATCCGCTTTTATGCCTGCACATCTCGTGTTACGCGGCGCGCGATCACATTCGGCACATCGCTGCCAAAGACAGGAGAAACCCCATGGCCCTCGAGCGTACGTTTTCCATCATCAAACCAGATGCCACCCGCCGCAACCTCACCGGCGCGATCAACGCAAAATTCGAAGAGGCCGGCCTGCGCATCGTGGCGCAAAAACGCATTCATCTGACCAAGGCTCAGGCGGGCGTGTTCTACGCCGTGCATGCCGAGCGCCCGTTCTATGACGAACTGTGCGAGTTCATGGCCTCCGCGCCGATCGTGGCGCAGGTGCTGGAAGGTGAAGGCGCCATCGCCAAGAACCGCGAAGTGATGGGCGCAACCAACCCCGCAGACGCCGCACCGGGCACAATCCGCGCCGAGTTTGCCGAAAGCGTTGGCGAGAACTCGGTCCACGGGTCCGATGCGCCAGAGACTGCCGCGGTCGAGATCGCCTATTTCTTCTCCGGGCTTGAACTGGTCGGTTAAGCGACCTCTTCCCGCATTGAACGACCAAAATGACCGCGTCCGAATGATCGGGCGCGTTCTTTTTTTGGGGCTGGCGCTGCTGCGGTCGCGCGGAGTTGACCGAAACGACCGGTCAATGCGGACGCGCTTTCCCTTGAAGTTCGACCATTACCCGAATAAATCAGTCGGGAATAGGCGGTGCCTCGCAACCGCTTGCACTGGAATGGATACAACCGGGATGTCCCGACTTTCCGCCCTCGCCGCACCGCACGCGCCCGCACGACTTTGCGAACCAATGGACGTGGCGCAATCCGCCATGTTGAACCGGCTGAGGTTGGCAGCACTGGCGTGCCGTGTGGCGGCGCACACGGATCTCTTTGAGGCCTGCGCCCACCTGAGCACTGTCGGAGAACACGGCGCGCGGACCTATCTCGACACGTTGGTCGCCTGCCTGCCCAATGCCACCGGGCGCCGCGTGCTGTGGTATCGGCCGGGGACTAAGGCACTGTCCTTTGACGAGGCGTGGGTGTTGCGCTGTCTGGATGCAATCGCCCGCGCGGATGAGGACAGCCTCGCGTTTCTGCTGCGGTCGCAAGTTGCAGCGCAGGATGCACGTTTGATCGGCCATCTTTTGACCCAAGTCGCGGCCCAAGTCGACAAAAATTAGAATTATTCTAAAAACCGGTTGGATTGCGCGGCCAAACGCCTATGTTGAGCGACACTAGAGCCAGCGACACGCCAGCCAGCGCATCGAAACACATTCATTCGAAGGACAGGCACATGACCCAAACCGCAGCAGCCCTTGCCCCCGACGCCCGCAGCGATATCGCCGAGGCACTGAACCAATCAGTCGCGGAAACCGCCGTGACGACCATGCTTGCGCAGAATTTCCACTGGAACGTCAAGGGGATGGCTTTCGCGCCGCTGCACGAGCTGTTCCAGCAGATCTACGAGGATCACTTCACCGCACAGGACGACCTGGCGGAACGGATCCGTGCGCTGGACATGCATGCGGACGGTATGCTGGCAGGTATGCTCAAACGCTCCAAGGTGAGCGAACATGACGGGCACGCCAGTGATCAGGAGATGATCAAGGCAATGCTGACGGCGCAGGAAACGCTGGCCGCGACGCTCGCCGGGTGCGGCGCGCTGGCGGCCGAGCATGGCGATACCTTGACCGAGGATCTCTGCATTGCGCGCGGGCAAACGCATGAAAAATTCGCGTGGTTCCTGCGCGCGCATCTGGCCTGAACCAGAACCGGATCGCGGTTAGAGCACGTCCTTGGCCGCGATACCGCGCTTGTCGAGACGTTTTCGGTAGGCCTGATCCCAATGCGTATAGCGCCCAAGTCGCGCCTGCTGCGCGCTGAGCATCTGGATGAAACCGGCGCGATGTTTGTCTTTTTTCAAGGACTTGAACAACGACTTTTGCGCTTTGGTCATGGAACAGCCGATGCAATGGCCGCCAGAGCGCTTGAACTTGCACACGTCGATGCAGGGGCTGGGGATTTTGGCCATGGCGCGCGGTCAGGTCACTTGGTCAGGATCAACTTGCCTGCACGGGTGATGCGCAGCACGTAAACCGTGCCGTCGAGCACCATGTGCGCCCGTCCGTCCACACCGATCAGGTCGCGGACATCGTAGGTGGGCAGCGGGGGTGGCGTTGCGGCGTTCATGCGATGTGATCCTGTGCAGCGTGGTCTGGCACACGGGTGCGCGCGCCAGACCGATCTCGTCACTTCCAGTTGACCTCGTTGAAGATTTTCTGTGCGGCCGGCACGTTTTCCGCGACCGCGCTCGGGTCGACCGCATCGGGGCGGAACAGCCCAAGGGCGGCCACCGACGGGCTGAGCGCGACGCCAGGTACCGCCGGGTATTCATCGTTGCCGGCCGAGAAATACTGCTGCGCCTGGTCCGAAGCGAGGTATTCCAGGAACAGGATCGCGTTGTCGCGGTTCGGCGCGTTCGCGGCGACACCGGCCGCCGACAGGTTCATGTGCGCGCCTTCGGCGTTCTGGGCGGGAAAGACCCAACCGATATTGGCGCGTTCCTCAGCCGACAGCCCGTCCACGTCGCGGCGGATGGCGCGCGACATGTAATAGGTGTTCGCGATCGAGATATCGCATTCGCCGGAGACGAGACCGCGCAACTGGTCCGTATCGCCGCCCTGCGGGTCGCGGGCAAAGTTGTTGACGACCCCCTGGGCCCATTCGGTTGCGGCGCGTTCGCCGTGGTTTTCGATCACCGCGGCCAGCAGGGTCTGGGAATAGACGTTGGTGGATGACCGGTGGCACACCATGCCCTCATAGGCCGGATCGGCCAGGTCGAGGTAGCTTTGCGGCGGGTTTTCCACGTCGGTCTTGTCGTAAAAGATGATGCGCGCGCGCTGGCTGAAGCCGAACCACTGGTTGTCTGCGTCCTGCAGGTACGCGGGAATGCGGGTTTCAAGCACGTCGCTGTCCACAGGTTGCAGGACACCCGCGGCCTTGGCGCGCGCCAGGCGCGAGGTATCGACGGTCAGCAGAACATCGGCGGGCGAATTCGGACCTTCGGCCTCCATCCGGGCGATCAGCTCGTCGGCCTTGCCCTCGATCCGGTTGATGGTGATGCCGGTGGCGTCGGTAAAGTCGGAATAGAGCCGCTCGTCCGTGTCGTAGTGGCGCGAGGAATAGAGGTTCAACTCGCCTTCAGCCGCAGCGGCCACAGGGCCGAGCGCGAGAAGGGCAGCGGTGACGGGAAGGATGGCGCGGGTCATTGGTGGCTCCATATGATTTGTTTATAAAAACACTCAGAAACTATTTTGCAGCGCAGCGCAAGGTGTCTGAGTGATTTTGTCGGAAATATTTTCGACGTACAGAAAACACCGCCGCACGCGGTGCGACATGGCATGTTCAGGTGAAAAGGGCGTCAGGCGCTGTGATCTTGCCGCAGGATGTTTTTCTGCACCTTGCCCATCGTGTTGCGGGGCAAGGCGTCCATGATCACGTATCGGCGCGGGTGCTTGAAGCGGGCCAACTGCGCCTCCACCACGTCCCGAATGGCGATCTCGTCCAACTGCGCGCCCTGGTCAGGCACAAGTGCTGCAATCACGCTTTCGCCGAAATCGGGATGCGGCACGCCGAAAACAGCGCTTTCGGTCACGCCGTCGATGTCGTTGAGCACGTCCTCGATCTCTTTGGGGTAGATGTTGTATCCGCCCGAGATGATCAGATCCTTGGCCCGCCCCACGATCGTCACGCGTCCGTCCGGCGCCATCACCGCCAGATCCCCGGTCAGGAAAAACCCGTTGTCGCGTAACTCCTCGGCGGTCTTTTCGGGCATGTTCCAGTAGCCCTGAAAGACGTTGTCGCCGCGCACCTCGATCATCCCGATCTCGCCCGCTGGCAACTCGGTCTCCGTCTCGGGAGTGGTGATCCGGACCTCGGTACCCGGCAGGGCAAAGCCAACGGTCCCCGCCACGCGGTCGCCGTCATAGGGGTTCGATGTGATCATGTTCGTTTCGGTCATGCCGTAGCGTTCAAGGATGCGATGACCGGTGCGCGCCTCGAATTCCTTGTGCGTTTCAGCCAGAAGCGGCGCGGAGCCGGAGATGAAAAGCCGCATATTCGCGCACAGCGACTGTTCGAACCGGTCGTCCCCCAGGAGCCGCGTGTAAAAGGTCGGGACGCCCATCATCAATGTCGCGTCGGGCAGAGCGTCCAGTATCCCGTCAAGGTCAAAGCTGGACATCAGCCGCACCGAGGCACCTGCAATCAAGGCGGTGTTCATCGCCACAAATAGCCCATGCGTGTGAAAGACGGGCAGGGCGTGGATCAGCCGGTCTGCGTCGGTGATGCGCCACAGGTCTGTCAGGACGGTTGCGTTGGACAACAGATTGCGATGGCTCAGCATTGCGCCCTTGGACCGCCCCGTGGTGCCGGAGGTGTAGAGCAGGGCCGCCAGATCGTCGGGATCGCGCGGGACCGTCGCAAAGTGTTCTGGCTGGTCGTTCGCTGCAAGGCTCAGCGACCCTGTATCGCCGCCCAGCGTCATCACGCGCGCGCCGACGTCACGGGCAATTTTGCCGATCTCTGCCTCGTCCCTGCTGTCGCACACGATCAACGTCGGCGTGGCATCCCCGATGAAATAGGCAAGTTCCGCCTGCGTGTAAGCGGTGTTGAGCGGCAGATAGACGCCCCCCGCCTGTACGGTAGCTGCATAGAGCGCAATGGTGTCGCTCACCTTCGGGGCCTGCACCACGACACGGTCGCCCGGTGCCACGCCGTTTGCCACCAGCACATGCGCGATCTGGGCCGCGCGCTTTGCAAAACCGGCATAGCTCAGGCACTGGCCGTCGTCGCGCAGCAGAAAAGGGGCCGGGTTGTCCGTATGAGGCGCGATCAGGGCGTCAAAGAGTGTGTTGGTCACGCGCGGGTTTCCTTGGTGTTGCAAAGCGAGACGGGCGCTACGCCTCCATCTGCCGGCTGAGGTATTCACCCGTGCGGCGATAGTGGCTGACAAGCAGGTCGGTTGCGGCGTCCGCATCCCGGTCCAGTGCCGCGTCGAGGATTTCCTGGTGTTCGGTGTCGATGCTGCGCTTGCGATAGCCCGCGCCGCCAGCGGCCAAGAAACGGTAGCGAATGTTCAGATCATAAAGCTGTGCGCAGTACCGTTCGAGCATCGGCTGACCGGCGCTGTCGATCAGCGCCATGTGAAACGCCTTGTGCGCCACCTCGAAATCGGCCGTGCCGCGCTGGCTGGCCTTTCTCATGTGGTGGTGGCGCAAGACCAGCCGTTCTTCCCAGTCCGGTGACCCTTGCGCAATCGAGGCGCGCAGCGCCATCGGCTCGAGCGTGCAGCGCAGCATCAGGATTTCGTCGAAATTCGCCTTGCCCACGGGGGCTGCGCGAAAGCCGCGCTGGTCAATCCGTTCGACCAGCATGTCCGAGGTCAAGAGGCTGAGCGCCTCGCGCACCGGGCTCGCCCCGGTGTTGAGCAAGGCGCGCAATTGCTCGATCTTGAGCTTTTCCCCCGGCGGCAATGCGCCCTTCAGGATCATGTCGCGCAAGGTCAGGTACGCACCGTGGGTGGCCGACGTTTCCTTGCCCGTTATGTCCCGGGTGACGTTCATGCCAGCACGGCGCCACCGGTGGACAGGCCGACCGACAGGGTCAGCGACCCCTCGTTGATCATCCAGCGCCGCAACACAAAGGTCCGCGCACCGGTTTTGTGCATCGGATCGGCGGCCGCGAGGGCGCGGGCCGCTTCGAGTGTTTCAGCGCGGTAGATGATGAGCCCCATGCCTTGCATTTCCTCGCCCGTTTCATCCGACATTGGCCCGGCAAAGGCAAGATGCCCGGCGCGTTCGAGGTCAGCCTGATAGGCGAGGTGGTCCGGTAGTGCCGCCTTGACGTCTTCGGGCCCCTTGGCCGGTGTGCTGATCGCAACGTATAGCTCAAGCGCCAGCGCGCCCCGGTCTTTCGCCGTCGCTTTGTACTCTGCCCAGGCTACCATCTGTGCCCCCTGAAAATATCGATATTATTTGACACGACCCCATATTGTAGGCAGGAATTCGATAAGCTGACAAGGATGGCAATCATGAAATATCTGGTGGGTGAAACCTCGGGGGGGACTGCGGTTTTTGCTGTCATGGGCGAGGGCGCGGTCAACCTGACGGCGCTGGATGCGCAGATCGGCGCGGACCTGATGGGGGTTATCGCAGCGCCCGAGCGGGTTGCCGCACTGGCCGACCAGATCGCCAGTGCCCCGCAGGTGCCCGTTGCCTCCATTACGCCTGCATTGCCCGTTGCGGCGCCCGGCACCATCATCTGCCTCGGCCTGAATTATGTCGAACACATCAAGGAGGGTGGGTACGACATCCCGGACTATCCGGCGCTGTTCATGCGGGGGCGGAACTCCATCATGGCGGCAGGGCAACCCATGGTGCGGCCCAGCTGTTCGGACAAGCTCGATTACGAGGCCGAACTGATGCTGATCGTCGGCAGGGGTGGCCGCCATATATCCGAGGCGGACGCGCTCGATCATGTCTTTGGCTATACGGTGTTCAACGACGGCTCGGTCCGCGATTACCAGCGCAAGACGCATCAGTGGACGCCGGGCAAGAACTTTGACAGCACCGGGGCGATTGGCCCCTTCACGGTGACGCAGGACGAGGTGCCCGAAGGTGCCACCGGCCTCAAGATCGAAAGCCGGGTGGGCGACGAGATCCTGCAAAGCTCGAACACGTCCAACATGATCTGGGGCGTGCGGCAGGTGATCGCCACGATCTCGGAATATACCACGCTGGAACCCGGTGACCTGATCGCGCTTGGCACGCCGCCCGGCGTTGGCCATGCCAAGAAACCGAACCCCCGCTGGCTGGTGCCCGGTGAGACGGTCGAGATCGAGATTGAGGGGATCGGCATCTGCGCAAGCCCGGTGATCGACGAAAAGGACGCAGGCACAAAGGTTGCTGCGGAATGAACGCGCCGACCGGAGAGGCGCTGGATGCCGCCCGTGCCAAGGCGCAGGCCGACCATCGCGACCTGCGCTTTCGCATCGACCGTCTGTCGGATGACGCAATCGATTTGATCCTGCGCGGCGCCCGTTCGCATTATGCGTGGCGCGATGAGCCTGTGCCGGACGCGCTGCTTGAAGAGGTCTATGACATCACCATCAACGGGGCGACCAGCATGAACACGCTGCCTGCGCGCTTTGTGTTCGTGAAATCCCCCGAGGGGAAGGACCGGCTGGCCAAATCGCTGAAACCCGCGAATGTGGCCAAGATGATGGGCGCGCCGGTCACGGCGATCATCGCCCATGATCTCGAGTTCTGGAAAGAGCTGCCCTTTACCTTCCCGCACGAGGACCGCAGGCACTTTTTCGAAGGCAAGGAACAGCACATTGCCGACACGGCCTTTCGGAACGGCACCTTGCAGGGCGCATATTTCATGATTGCGGCACGGGCCGTGGGTCTGGATGTCGGCGCGATGTCGGGCTTTTCCAACGATGTTGTGGATGAGGAATTTTTTGCGGGCACGTCGCTGAAATCGAATTTCCTGTGCAACATCGGCTACGCCGACGAAACCGCGCTGTTCCAGAAACTGCCGCGCTTCGCGTTTGACCAGGTTTGCAGCTACGCGTGAGGAGGGACCATGGCCGTCAAGATGAAAACCGTTGTGACCTACCGCACCACGGCCGCCTGTCCGACCCACGCGCGCACGGAAATCCCCGTGCGGGATCTGAACGTGGTGATCGACGAACCGGTCGAGCGGGGCGGCACAAACCTCGGGCCGTCCCCGACGGAGGCTGCGATGACCGCGCTGATCGCCTGCACCAACGTCATCGGGCACAAGAACGCAAAACGGCTCGGTGTCGACCTTGGCACCGTCACGATCGAGGCCAACTGCAAATTCGACCGGCGCGGCGTTCTCATGGAGGAAGAGATCGACGTGCCGTTTCCCGAAATCACGCTGACGGTCAATTGCGACACGGCGGCCAGCCAGGCGGACCTGGCCCGTGTGGGCGCGGAGACGTCGAAATACTGCGCCATCGCGAAGCTGTTTGACGCGGCGGGCACGGACCTGACGGTGAACTGGGTCAAGACAAACTGAAAAACGGTCCGGAAAGGGCCATGCACTCTGGGAGGAGAGAACATGAAACACTGGATGACAAAGGGGTTGATGGGCGCGGTACTTGCAACGGCCATGACCCTGCCTGCTGCGGCTCAGCAAACGATCAATGCCGTGGTCATTGACGGCTATCCGGACCGCGCGCTGTGGGTGAAGGAGTTCACCAACTTCTTCATTCCTGAAGTCGACAAGCGTCTGGCCGAGGCCGGTGAATACAAGATGAACTGGCAGGAAAACTACGGTGGGTCCATCGTCAAACCCAAGGGCGTGCTGGAAGGCGTGCAACTGGGCCTCGGTGATATCGGCATCGTGACCACGATTTTCCATTCGTCGAAACTGCCCAGCCAGGGGATTTCCGGCTCCACGCCTTTTGTCGCGTCCGATGCCCGGGCCGTGGCGCAGGCCGTGGATGAAATCGCCCGCGAGTTTCCGGCGATGAACAACGAGTTCGCGGCGCAGAATCAGGTCTATCTGGCCACCGGCGTCGTTCTGGATACTTATCAGGTGTTCTGCACGGACGAGGTGTCATCCGTGGCCGATCTCGAAGGCAAGAAGATCGCCGGTGCAGGCCTCAACCTGCGCTATCTCGAAGGGATCAAGGACGCGGCGGGCGTGCGTGGCGGGCTCACAGATTTCTACAACATGCTGCAAACCGGTCTCGTAGATTGCGGAATGCTGTGGCCCGAAGCGGCCAAGACCTTCAAGATCGCCGAAGTGGCGCCCTACATGCTCAAGGCCGATCTGGGGGCGGTGAACTCCAAGACGATCACCGTGAATGCCGACTATTGGGCGGGTCTGCCGGATCCGGTCAAGGATGTGCTGAAGGACGTGGCGATTGCCTACCGCGATCACGTGGCCGGCATCGCGATGGACCGCGCCCAGGCCTCGCGTGACGCTTATGTGGCTGATGGCGGCAAGATCGTCGAGGTGTCGGCCGAGGACCGCGCCGCATGGGCCAATGCCATGCCCAATATCGCACAGGAGTGGGCCGCAACGCTGAACGACAAGGGCGAGGCAGGCACGGACATGCTGGCCGCCTATCTGGGCAAGCTGGAGGCTGCGGGCTACACCGGCATGCGCGACTGGACCGCGAACTGAGCACGGGCTCCGGGGAGGGGCAGACCATGCTGAAGTCCGCGCTTGCCGGCCTGTCCTCGGCGGCCAACGCTCTGGCCATTGCAGCCAATGCCCTCGGGACTCTCGTGGTGCTGGCGCTGGTGGTGGTGCTGAATGTCGACGTGATCGCGCGCGGGGTCTTTTCCGCGCCGATCCGCGGAACCTACGAGATGGTGCAGTTCTCGGTCGTCATGATCGTGTTTCTGCAACTGGCTGACGTGGTGCGGGTCGACAGGCTCACACGGTCGGATGGGTTTCTGGCGTTCATGTCGGCGCGCCGCCCGGGCGTGGCCGGCAATATACGGCGGATCATCAACGCCCTGTCGGCCATTTTCATGGGGCTCATTGCCTACATCACCTATCCGGAATTCCTCAAGATGTGGGCGACCAACGACTATTTCGGCGTGCCGGGGCTCTTCACCTTGCCCTGGTGGCCGGTCAAGCTGGTGATCACTGTCGGCACCGCGCTGTCTTGCCTGATCTTCGTGATCAAGGTGATCACAGGCCGTGACCGGCCCGAGGACACTCCATGACGCCGATCGAGATTGGCCTGATCTCGGTCGTCGCCATCGTCTTTCTGATCTATTCCGGGGTCTACATCCCCGTCGCTCTGGGCATGGTGTCCTTTGTCTCCATCTGGCTGATGCGGGACAATTTCACGCTGGCGCTGAACCTCCTGAAGGTCGCGGTGGGCGACAGCGCGATGGAGTACAGTTTCGCCACCATCCCGCTGTTCACCTTCATGGGGCTCATCGTGTCCAAGGCGGGGCTCGGGCGTGACATATACGAGGTCATGACCATGCGGTTCCGCAAGGTCAAAGGCGGGATCGGCATGGCCACGGTCGGCGCAAATGCCGTGTTCGCCGCCGTGACGGGGTCTTCCATCGCCAGCGCGTCGGTGTTTACCAAGGTTTCGGTCCCGCAGATGATGGCACAGGCCTACAACCCGCGCTTTGCCGTGGGCGTTGTGGCGGGCTCTTCGGTGCTGGGCATGATCATCCCGCCCTCGGCCATGCTGATCATCTATTCCTTTGTGGCCGAGCAGTCCGTGGGCGACATGTTCCTCGCCGGTGTCATTCCGGGCATCCTGCTGGCCATCGCCTATGTGGGCGCGATCTGGGTCATGGGGCGCTTCACGCCGGGTTTTGTCGGGGGCAGGGTGGTCGAGGATACCGAATGGATGTCGGGGCGCGAGATTGCCTCAAAAACCCTGCCGACTCTGTTTCTGATCACCATTGTACTGGGCGGCATATATACCGGCTGGCTGACAGCGGTGGAGGCGGGCGCGGCAGGCGCTCTGGTGGCCCTCATCATCGCGCTGGTGCGCAAGTCCATGACCGCGCGCAGCTTCTGGGATGCCCTGCTGGAGACCGGCCATATCACGGCCGCGATCCTGTTCCTGATCACCGCCGCGTCGATCTACAGCCGCATGCTGGGACTTGCCGGTCTGCCGAACCAGTTGCAGGACCTGCTGGCGGGCAATGACGCCTCCTTTTGGTCGATCATGCTGCTTTACGTGTTGCTCATGCTGTTTCTGGGCACGCTCCTCGACACGGCGTCCATCATCCTGATTGTCGTGCCGCTGTTCCTGCCACTGGCCGAAGCGCTCGACATGTCGTTGATCTGGTTTGGCATCATCACCGTCGTGGGCGCGGAAATCGGGCTCCTCACGCCGCCACTCGGTATATCCTGCTTTGTCATCAAATCGACGATCAACGATGACCGGATCAGCCTCAAGGATGTATTCATGGGCGCGCTGCCCTTTGCATTCGTGATGCTGATCGTGCTCTTTATTCTCATCGAATTTCCGATCCTCAGCCTCGCCCTGATCTAAGGAGACCTCACATGCGCACTGTGACCAAGGACAACATCACGGATGTCTTCATGGGATACATTTCCGACGACATGAACCCGCGGATGCGCAAAGTGTTGGGCGCACTGGTGCGCCACATGCACGATTTCGCCAAGGAGGTGGACCTGACGCACGAGGAATGGCGCGCAGGCATTGCCTTTCTCGAAGGGTGCGCCGCCATCGAAAGCCCGGACCGGCACGAGTTTATCCTCGCCTCGGATGTGCTGGGCATGTCGTCGCTGGTGGATATGATCAATTCCAGCTCCGACGCGACCAGTTCGTCGGTGCTTGGGCCGTTTCATGTGTCCGGCGCGCCACCGCTCGAGGTGGGCGGGGACATGAAGCGGGACTATGGCGGGCCGGTCCTGCTGGCCGAAGGGGTGATCAGGGACACGGACGGCAATCCGATACCGGGCGCACAGCTCGACATCTGGCAGACCGCGCCCAACGGGCTTTATGCCAGCCAGGATGCGGAACAGGACATGTATTCCTTTCACGCGCTGATGACGGTGGGCGAGGACGGACGCTATGGCTTTACCACGGTAAAGCCGGTGGAATACACGGTGCCGACGGATGGCCCCGTGGGCGCGATCCTGAACGCCTGCGGCCGCCATCCGTGGCGCCCATCGCATCTGCACTACATCGTGACGGCGCCCGGGTTCAAACCGCTGGTGACCGAGATTTTCCCGGATGATGATCCGTATCTGGATCAGGACACGGTGTTTGGCGTGCGCTCCGATCTGGTGATGCACTACGATCAACGCCCTGCCGCTGATTTTCCCGCGGGCATGGCACTGTCCGGCAAGATAACCGAGCCGTTTCTGCATGTGACCTTTGACGTGACACTGGCGCCCCTCGACTAGGCGTCATGGCGCCTCTGACCCGGAATGGCGCGCATTTGAATGACAGAAATCTGGCGCGGCGCAGCGGATGCGACTATGGTCTGATCAACGGGGCATCATAACGGAAACGGTTTTGCACGGCCATTCACAGGGGATGAGGGCTTGGCGGATCATGCAAACAGCGATCCTGCGCAACGCAGGCGCCTCCTGAGCAGTACGCTGCTGGGACTGGACTATCGTGCGGTCAGCGATCTTTTCTCGCAGCACGATACCGGGTCGCCACTTGTTCTGTGGAATCCCAGCATTCACGATTTCAAATCCCCGATTGTCAGGACCTTTGCGGAAACCATGATGGGCGATGGGCCACATGCGACACGCCTGACATGTGATGATTTTGCGGCCCACGATCTTACACCCGTTGCGCCCTGGCTCATGCTTCTGGAGCCGAACACAGGCGGGATAGACTTTAAGTATCTTCGTTATGGCTCTGATATTTCAGCCATATTCGGACAAGACATGACGGGGCGGTACACATCCGAAATCGGCGGGCATATGTCTGACTTTTTCATCGCGCTGTACATGGCCGTGCTCGAAAGAAAGGAGTGTGTCTTCAGTCTGCACGAGCCGCCGTTGGGTGTGTTTGCCTCCGTGTGGCGCCGGTTGATCTTTCCGCTGACAGATGCAGCCGGTGAGGTCCGGCAGATTGCGGCGGTGAATGTCCCCGACAACGAGTTGCGCGCGGGGCTCGAGGCGATGCCCGACCCGGCACTGGTTGCGCAACCCGATGGGAAACTCATGTACGCCAATGTCTCTGCACGGCGATTGTTCGGCGAACTGCCCGCGCCCAGGCGTTGTGTTTCGGAATACTGCAAGATCGACCTGCAACTGCCTGATAATGTGGAAATTGTGGCGAAATCAGATCGCGTGGAAACGACACATGCAATTGGCTCGCAAAACCAGATTGTCGTGCATTTCGAAATACGGATCAGCGCGACCTATTTCAGGGACGCACCCTATTTCGTCATTCAGATGAAACCGGAGTAGGCACGAAACACCGCTGCATCCGGAGCGGGGTGCATTGACGCGATCCGGCGAACCTTCCGGGTCACCGTCCGTTACGTGTCACACAGCCTGGCTTGCGGCCGTGATCAGGTTCTGCGCCATGGCAAATTGCACAATCGACGCGCGGTCTGTCAGGCCCAGCTTGCGCATGGCGCGGGATTTGTAGGTACTGACTGTCTTGTCACTGAGCCGCAGCTTGAACGCGGTCTGCTTCTGGCTCAGCCCACTGGCCAGAGCGGTGATCACCGCCAGTTCACGGGCGCTGAGCATGGATTTCGGGTCTTCTTCCGGTGTCACGCCAGCGCACGGCTGTGTGCGGACCCGTTGGAAGGATTGCGCGATGTTGGGGCACAGGAAACGCCCGCCATGGGCCGCAGTGGCAATTGCGAGGAACAGGATCGACAGGTCCTGTTCCTTGGACGCGTAACAGTCCACGCCCGCGTCGAGTGCCGCGTTCACGGCAATGTCGGAGGTGTCGAAACTGTAAGCGACTGTGTTGAGCGTGTCGGACTGGTCGATCAGCCCCAGATATTCGGGCAGGGGGCTGCTGATCTGCGCCGGGTCAAACACCAGCACGCCGCCCGGCACCGGCATCATGTCCATGGGCGGCGCAATCGGATCATATGCAAGCGCATGGCACCTGAGCGGTTCGTATGTTGAAAGCGAGGTGCTGACACATTCCGACAAGACCGGGTTGCGGTCGACGATATATGCCAGAACGGGTGCGCCACCGGGTCCGACCGGAGCTTCGGGTTGTCTGAATTCTGATGGCAATCCGGCCAAGTTCATCTGTGACTCCTGCATGTCGTCCAAATCGCGTCACAGCATGATGCGCCCCCCTTCCGCGACATGCATAGTACTCAGAAATACTACCTGTAGTTGGTATCGAGTCTATCACGGCTGGCAAGTCCTGAAAGCGGTCGATCCGGGCAGCACAGAAAAATGAGCGTAATTTCAGCAATTTGCGGCAAATTATTGCCGATCTTGCTCAATCTTTCCGTGTTTATGGTTAAAAAATAATTAAGTGGCGAATGGCGAGAATGGGCAAAGTTCCGCGCGCCACGTGAACGGGGACGTTCGCGGCGGTCAGATTCGCGCAAAGGTTGTTGTTGTGGCCCGGCGCGGATCAGTCCTGCAAGACCTGACCGCCCCGCCGGAACCGGCCCGATGACCAAAGCAGGTTCTGGTCGCCGCCGAGTTTCGAATTCCGGTATGGCCCGTCGGGCACGTGCTGCAATGGCAGGTCATCGGGTTGCGCCACGGGCAGCCCAGCATAGGCCACCAGCCACGCAAACTCGTGCTGTTCGAAGGTTTCGGTGCCATCGAAATAGCTTTGCACCTTGCCGTTATAGGCCTGAGACCGCGCGCCATCGGACAGATCGGACAACGCGAATTCGACAATCCGGGGCAGGGTGTCCGCACAGGGCATCTCCACTGCCAGATCCGCGTCTCGCAACAGGGCGGTGGTCACGACCAAGGGCGCAATCGCGTGCAACTGGTAGTGCAGCGCATATTTCCCGCGCCGCATCTCTTGCGGCAGGCTGCCGTCGGGGTTGGCCGTGCACATCAGCATATCCGCCGTCTGCGCGGCGGTGGTCAGCAGAAACCGGTCGTCAAGCGCCAGCCCGACCGACGCAAAACCAAGCGTCGCCCAGCCTCGCAGGTTGCCCTTTTGCGCGCCGGGTGTGGCACCGTCTTCCCAGAACAGGACCTGCGCCGAGGTCATGCGGCGCAGCCACAGGTCAATCCGCAACTTGTCGTCTTCCCGATCACTCAGGTCGCGGACCTGCAGGTAGGCCAGCGCCAGACCGGCGATGCGCGAGCCCACGGACAATTGCGCGGTGAAGGTCTGCAAGTCTTCCAGCGCCCGGGCATCGGCCCAGCCACGCATCGCGCTCACGATGCAATCTGCCCGCCAGATCGGTTCATCGCCCTCAAGGGCCTTGTTCGCCTCGCTTGCGATGATGCGGATGAAATCGTCGATGGGCTTGAGGGCGTTGGTCACCTCGGCATTCCCCTCGGGGTCAATATCCGAGCGGGATTTGCTGTCCGCCTTGTACCGGCTGCCAAAGGCCAGCGTCACGGTGGGTTGCGGCGCATCCTCGGTGCGGCAATTTTCAGGGGCCGCGGGCGTGGGGTCTGAGGCCGCAACAGGGCCAGACCCCATCAGGAGCGCTGCGATCGTCAAACCTTGCAGGGTGGATTTCACGTTCATTGTCCCAACGGTTGTGTCAGTTTCATGATGGCCAGCAACTCGCCCGCCTTTTCGTGGCCCTGGCTTGCGGCAGCTTCCATCCAGCGGAACGCCTCCGTACCGTCCGCCTGCGTCCCGATGCCGTACGCATAGGCCTGCGCAAGCTCGAACATCGCGCTCACGTCGCCCTTCTCGGCGGCCCGCGCCATCCATGTGGTGGCGGCGGTGATGTCGGCGGGTTGGCTGGCGGTTTCGCGGATCATGCGGCCGAACTCGCGCATGGCGGCAGGATCGCCACTGTCGGCGGCGCGCTGGTACTGCGCACGCACGTCCACGCGCGCAGCCACGGCCAGTTGCACCGGTTCGGGCGAGCCGCGCAGTCGCCCAAGCCCGCGTGCCAGTGCCTCGCCCTCGTTCTCGGTCAGAACGGCTGCAAAGATCTCGCCCGCTGCCTCGGGATCATAGCTTGGCTTTTTGGGATCGGCGTATTGCGCCAGCAGGCGGTAGTTCGCCGTGCGCGAACCGGCAGCGCGCGCCAGCACGTAGTAGTTCAGCATTTCGTCACGGCCCTCGGGGCCGACCAGATCGCGATAGCTGTCGCCCAGTTTGACGAGTTTCCACGGTGTATCCTCGGTCAGGCGGCCCGCGATGTCGATCCACCGCCCGGCGGCCTCGGTATCGCCCACGCCGCTCATGGCCTCGGCCACGCGGACGGCTGATTTGAAGTCGCAGATCATCGACGCGATGATGCGGTCCATGTAGTCCGCCCGGCGGTCCGGCGAGATGAAGCCATAGGCAAAGACAAGCGCCTCAAAGTCGCCGCGCGCGTCGATCGTGTCGGCAAAGCGCTGATAGTAGAGTTCGGCCACGTGCGCGCTGCCGCCATCCACGCGGACCAGCAGGTTGATCGCATCGCCATTCCCGCGTTCGGCCAGCGGCAAGAGCACATCCTTGGCTTCGATGCGGGCGTCTTCGCTGCCCCCTTCGATATCCAGAAGCAGGCGCGCCAGATCCACAGCGGCGGAGTTGTCGCCATTGCGCACCGCCTCGCGCATCAGGTTGAGGGCGGACCATTTTTCACTGTCCGTTGCTGCCAATTCAAAGGCAATCTGCGCGCGGGCGCGCAGCACCTCCTGATAGTTGCTGGAATAGGCGGCCCAGAAGGCGCGTTGCGCCGGTGTCGCCTCTTCGGCGCTTTCGAGGAAGACGAGATAGCTTGCCAGAGCCGCCGGACGGCCATAGAGCGCCTGGCTCTGCATGGCGACGCGCACCTCGTCATCGTCGCGCCACGCCTTGTCGAGCAGATCCTGCGCGGTCAGCGTCAGCGTCGCCGTCCCGGTCGAGCGTTCCATCGCCTCCCAGTAATTCGCCTCTTCGACACGCGGAGCGTCGGGCACCTTGCACATGAATGCGCCGCGCAGCTTGTTCATCGGCGAGATGGAGCCGCGGTTCATCACCGCACCGGACAAGAGGTCAAGCCCGTCGGAGAAGCTGGCCATGTCACCCCGGTCGCGCAGTTTGATCGTGCCCAGCCGCTGCATCGCGTCACTTTCCCCGCGCGCGACAGCCTTTTGCAGCAAATCACGTGCCTCGGCCTCGCCGGCCCAGCGGCCCTGTTCGTCGAGGATCACATTTGCAAGCCTTGTAAAGACCCAGCCGGGCGCATCGGGCAATTCGGCCAGATCGCGCAGGGCCTGCGCCTGTTCGGCCTCGAACCCGGGCAGTTCATTGGCATGCGTTTCCAGAAAGAGCGCGTAACGGCTGAGCGCCGGGCGTGTGCCCAGAGCGGCGGCCTGTTCGTAGAGCTTGCGCGCCATCTCCAGATCGCTCTCGACCAGGGCGCCCTGTTCATAGAGCAGGCCCAGTTCCAGAAGCGCGTAGGGCAGGCCCGCATCAGCGGCCTGCGTGAGGTATTTCACCAGAATGTCGTTGTCCTTGGTGAAGCCTTCGCTTTCCAGATGGTATTCGGCCACTTTCCAGGCCGCCGTTGCATCGCCCAGGTCAGCCGCAAAGCGGAACCACGTCTCGGCAATGCCCAGATCGCGCACCACCAGTTCACCATTGTTGAATTCGCGCGCGATCCGCCAGATGCGGTCGCAGATCGTGCTGTTCAATTCCCCGACCAGCGCGCCCAGGGCCATGGTGACAGCCAATTCGCTGTCGATGTCCCAGTTGTCGATCTCTTCGCCCTTCTGGGTCATTGCGGCCAGTTCGAGGAGCGCGTCGGCGTTGCCCGAATAGGCGGAGGTGACCAGAAAGCCCAAGCCGCGCTCGCGATCCTGCGCGATCCCGATCCCTTCCATCAGGAAGTTGGCGACGGCGTTCTGGAAGCGGGGCGACAAACCTTCGGCGCGGGCGGCCAGTTGTTCGACCATGCGGCCCTCAACCACTTCGTTCAGGCGACCGGCGGCAATGCGCGCCTCGATCCGGTCGAGCAGCAGATGGTTTTCGGTGTATTTGGGATCAATGAGGCGCAGCCGGGCAAAGCCGCGCTCCATCGTGTCAAACCATTCGACCGCGTCGATCTGCATGAGGCGACGCAGGTCACGTTTCATCAACGTGGCGTCGTCGCCCAGCACCGCGCCACCCGTCCAGTTGCGCCATGTGCGCGTCATTTCCTCGTCTGACACGCGCGCAATGCAGATCTGCTGCGGTGTGATCTGCGGCGGCAGAAACTCCAGATCCAAGGGGGCGGCCTGCGCCTGCGGCGACCACAACTGCGCGGCCATCACGGCGGCCAGCGCGATACGGGATACGTCGGAAATCAGACGGACGGCCATGGCCCCACCTCCTGGACAGATCAGTAGAGAAAGACGTTGTTGCTGGCGAAACCGGAATAGCTGCCGCCCGAGCCGGTGATCACCACCGACACACCTTCTTTGCGGCGCAGTTCCACAGCCGGGATCGTGGCCACGACGGTGTCGCCATCGCGCACTTCGAAATCAAGGGTCAGGGGCGCGCGCAGCGATACGGCGGCTGTTGCACCGGGGTCGACACCTTCGGCGACATTGGCCGTGGCGGCAGGCACATAGAGCGACAGGCCGGGCTTGTCGGTGAGGTTGTAAAAGGCGAGATCGGCCTTGGCCGGGCTTGCGATGATCGTGTCGGTCAACGTCGTTGGCGTGTCATCGGCGCCCAGCACGACAGTGTAATAGTTGCCCTTTTCCACCTGCACCGTGGTGTTCATGCCGCCTGCTTTGACCTCGACGGAGCCCGGGGGAACGCTCACGTAAGCGGTGACGTCCTCCATTCCGTTCATCGCCTTGGTGGCGATGGTGCCGTAATCCGCATCCGGCGCGATCAGCCGGACAAAGCTGGCATCGGGATCGGGTGCCGGTTCGTACAGGCCGGCGTCACTTTGGGCCGCGGCTTGTCCGGTGGCCAGCAGGGCGGCGATCAGCGGTAGGGCGATGCGAAAGAGTGTGCGGGGCATCAGAGGCTCTCCTTGGATTGGCGACAAAGGGTGAGGGCGGCGCTGTCGGGCACCGCGCGATCAAAGGTGACATCAAGCCGGGTGATCCCCTGCGTGCCAAAGCCCGACAGGGGCATGTAGAAGTGCCCGGTGGCGCGCAGCCGTGTGCCGCGCTCGATAAAGTTGCTGCGGGTGCTGCCGTCCGCCAGATGCGCGGTGAAGGTCACCTTGCGCGGACCTTCGGCACCTGCGGCGGCGTGGATCACGTCGCCGTCAATGGTCTTCCAACCGCTCAGATCAACGCTGAGGCTGGTGGCGTCGGCGCGGTCAGCCGCCAGCGGCAGCGTACAATTGTCACCCGCCGCCGAAATCAGCTCGTGCATGGGCTGTTCGCCATATTGCAGGAGGTTGTTGTAGATCGGGTTTTCCCAGATCAGGTAGTGCGGCGGGTCATCGCGGAAGTCGTCCGATGTGAGATAGGACAGCATCGCGCCGAACTGGTTGCCGCCGGTGATGGCATAGTTGAACACCTCAAGCTCGCTGTACTGCGCCAGCCAGCCTTCGAAATGCGCGATTTCCATGTCGGCAAAGGAGGTGCCTGCAATCACCACCTGCGCGCGGGTCTCGGCATTGCCAAAGAGATCCGCCGCGCCCAGCGACGCGCCCGCCTGCTGCACCGTCTCGTAAGTCATGGTTTCGGCCTGCGGGATCTCGTCCACGCATTTCTTCTGGATCTGGCGGCGCAATCCGGAAAAGGCGCGTGCCATGCCAGCTTCGGTGGTCTCGTAGCTGGTCTTGTCGAGCGCGTCGTAACCGTCGAGCCCGCGCAACACGTCGGCAATTTCGACGGCCATGAGCCGCGCGCCTTCCGCGTTCCAGTGAAAGTCGGTGCCAAAGAACGGCGGTGCGCCCGGTTCGGCGGCCAGCAGCGCCTTTTGCCCGTCCACGGCGACAACACCAGCCGCCTCCAGCCGGTCTACCACGGACCGGTAGACGCCGGTCGCTTCCTCGATGCTGAACCCGTAGAGCTTGGCCAGTTCAGGCAGTTGATCCGGCATGGCCTGGCTCTTGGTCGGCACGGCAAGATAGACCAGCGTGGTGCCGCGCGCGCGCAGCGCTTCGGCCAATTCGCCCATCAGCGCGACCGCGCGGTCCGAGAAGGGGTGCTGGAGGCGAATGTCCGCGTAGATGCGATAGAAAATGCCGTCCTCGCCTTCGAGGATCGGTGTCAGATTGTCCTCGGTCAGGTTGCTGCAGCCATAGGCCGAAGGCGCGGCAAATCCCTGCGCGGCAAGGCTCTCCTGCGCAAGGGCCGGTGTGGTCAGCGCCACGGACAGGGCGGCGATGTAGGGTGCAAGCTGTTTCATAGCGCGGTCTCCTCATTCTCCGGGCCAAACGGGCCAAGGTTGCCCGGTCGGGGCGGCGGGGCTGCGATCCGCTCGACGGTCGGTACCTGAGGCGCGACGGGCACGCTGTTGCTGTTGTCTTTCCGGTCCATGAGCTTCAGCAGGTTCTGTGCTGTTGTCTGGATCGAGATATTGTCCGCCTGCGCTGCGATCCCCAGATAGCGACGGGCCGTTTCGCGCTGGTCAGGGTCATCGGCCAGCTCGCGGGTTTGCAGGATTTGCGTGGCCAGTTGCAGCGCGATGCGCTCATCCCCGCCTTCGGCGAGGGTTTCGAGCAGGGGTACCACGTCTTCGGATTTGTCGCCGAAGGGCGTGCCAAGGTTGTAGCGCTGCACGAGGTACAGCGCGGCCTGCGTGTCCCGTTTCTTGAGGGCAAAGTCGCGCAACAGCCGTTCCAGCCGGTCCAGTTGCGGATCGGACGCGGTTTCGAACGCCTCGGTGTTCATCAATTCGATGATGCGCGGCACGCCGCCGGCGCGCCCCGCCTCGGCGGCACGTGCATAATAGTCGATCGTGGTCATGGTCAGCGCCGGGTCTTCGCGCGCATTGAGCCGTTCCGCATAAGTCCAGGCGGCATAACCGTCGCCGGTGTTTGCAAGCGCTTTCAGGTCTTCGTCCGGGATCGCCTCGCCCGCGATCATCATCTTGCGCTGATGAAAGAGGTAAGGCGAGATGCCCAGATCATTGGGCCGGTTGTAGCGTCGCACGATCAGCGGCAGGCGCGCGGGCGGACGGGCCTTGGCCAAGGGCTTTTTCGGACCCATGTGCAGGATGTTGTAGAGGCTTTCGGTTTGCGGCGAATTGCACGCCCCAAGGGCGATGGCACTGATCAGCGCGAGAAGAACGACAGGCTTAGGCATCTGGCGTCTCCTTTTCTGCGGGCCACAGGGCCGGATCAGCGAGGTAGCGCACCGGAAACTCCCACAGGACGACCTCGGGCACGGTGTCGAGCGCGTGAACGCCCGTCTCCACAAAGTCGATCATGGGCACGACGGGGCCTTGCCCTTCGGCCGCGAGGTTGAGCACATCGCGCCCAAGCGCCACTTTCAGCGCCTCGACAAAGGACCAGTTCGGGTTCGCGCTGTAGCTGGTCCCAACAAGGGCCACATCCACCGTGTCGCCGCCACCAAAGAGGTCCAGATCGCCGGTCGCGCCAGCGGCAGGTTCCGCGACCCAGGGAGTGACGGTTTCGGGGCGCAGCCCGACAAAGGGTGCCAACCCCTCGGAGGTGATGAAGGTCACCAGATCCCCCTGAAAGGCGACCGGCTTGGCGTCGACCCGTTCAAACTGGTCGGTGCCGCGTTCCACAAGCTGCGTCTCTGCCAGCGCAACGGCCAGCGCTTCGGCGGTTTGTGGCGTCCAATGGGTGTCCGTGCGGAAGAACGCGGTGCCCGGCGCTTGCGCGGCAAAGGCCGCGCGGCTGTCGTAAAAGGGCAGCCCTTGCGCCCTGAGCGCGCTGGCGAACCGGTCATATTCCGCCGCACTTTGCCGTGCGATGTTGCCGTCCGGTGCACGCGTCGCCTCGACCTCCAGCTTGGTGGGCAAGGGCAGCACCACCAGTTCGGCACCCATGGCGCGCAACTGGTCACGCAGGACGGCCATGTCGGCCACCGTCTCGGCGATGGACCGGGGCGCATCCGTGGCAAAGCGGAATTCCTCGGCCGTGAACAACCAGCTCTCGGCCCCCACGACAACGCCCTCGCGGCCTTCGCCCAGCAGCGCATAGCGCAACGCCCCGATCACACCGACAGACGGGTCCTTGTGCGGCAGGTGCGCGCGGTAGGTGTCGTCGATCTCTGCGGTAAGTTCCCCGCGCGCGATCCCGGTTTGCGTCAGCGCCATCTCGTCGCCCGAAAAGAGCGCGACATTGGCCGCGACCGCATAGCCAAAGAACAGCGTCGGCAGGGTGAGTTTGAAGGCCAGAGGAGCGATGGACATATGCGTGACCTCAGAACTGGAAGTACAGGAATGGAGAGAAGCTTTGCTCGGCGAGCTTCATGATTGTGAGCGTGCCCAGCACCACGAGACCGCCCGAGAGGAGCGCCTGCTGACCGGCGGTCGTTACCGCGACCGTGCCGTCGGGCTGCACCGCGCCGCCATGGCCGATCCGCGTGGCCATCCATGGCTCAAGGGCGACCACGATGCAGGCCACGACAAGCAGCGCCATGCTTTCGGCCGAGACCGCGTACCAGACCATCGGGTCGGGGTTCAGCCCGTTCAGGCCCAGCATCCCGCCATACATGGTCATGGCGATGCCGACCGTTTCGGCGCGGAAAACGACCCAACCGATCAGCACCAGAAGCAGGCACAGGGGCAGGGACCATACGCGGTTGCACGCCGTCTTGTCGTAGCCTGTAGCCCGTTCGATGCCCAGGATCGCGCCGTGCCATATCCCCCAGATGACGAATGTCCATGCCGCCCCGTGCCACAGGCCGCCCAGCGTCATCACCGTCATCATGTTCACATAGGTGCGCACGGCACCCTTCCGGTTGCCGCCCAGCGGGATGTAGAGGTAATCGCGCAGCCAGACCGACAGCGAGATGTGCCAGCGCCGCCAGAACTCGGTGATCGAGCGGCTGATATAGGGCATGTTGAAGTTCTCGATGAACCGGAAGCCCATCATCATGCCGAGGCCAATGGCCATGGATGAATAGCCCGAGAAGTCAAAGTAGAGCTGCGCCATGTAGGCAACAGCGCCAAGCCACGCGAGGGCAAGCCCCGGGCTGTCTGCCGCGAAGGCGAGATCGACGAGAGGCGCGAGGCTGTCGGCGATCAGCACCTTCTTGGCCAGACCGATCACGAACCGCGCCATACCGTCACAAAAAAGCTCGACCGAATGCTCGCGGTGGCGGAACTGATGTTCCAGATCCTTGTAGCGCAGGATCGGCCCGGCGATGAGTTGCGGAAAGAGCGCGATGAAGGCGGCAAAGTCGATCAGGTTGGCGTCCGGCGCGGCGTCGCCCCGGCTGACATCCACCAGATAGCTGATCGACTGGAAGATGTAGAACGAGATGCCGATGGGCAGGATCAGTCGCCAATGGACGCCGAGCCCCGCAGCATCCGTGCCCATGAGTGCGGCAAAGCTGTCGATAAAGAAATTGAGGTATTTGAAGACACCCAGTACGCCAAGGCAACCGGCCACCGCGACCAGCAACAGCGCCTGTCCCGTCCGCGTGCCCCGATGGCGCGCGATCAGTTTGCCCATGCCAAAGGCCCAGAGGGTCGTGAGGATCACGAGGCCCAGGAAGTCGAGCCGCCACCACGCGTAAAACAGGTACGATCCCAGCAGGATCGTGACCGACCGCCACCGAAGCGGCGTCAGGTAGTACAGCGCAAGAAACGCAGGCAGGAACAGAAACAGGAATGTCTCGGAGGAAAAGACCATCAGGCGCCTCCCGGCGTGGTGCAGTCGGGCACGACAATCGCGCGCGTGTCATGTGCCCCGGCAAAGTCAAAGGGTTCTGCGCCGCGCAGGTCACGGGCCACGCGGCGGGTCTCGAACATCAGGTCGCCATCGAGAAAGCGGGGAAACTGGTCGGAGAAGTCATTGCCGACAAACTGGATGTCGCCGGACGTGACGCCCCGGATACCGACCCGATTGCCGACCAGACGGTTTCCGCTCAGCAGCGTCGCACCCGCGGGTGGCTGTTCGGAGACGGCAATGCCCGCACTGTGGTTGCGCGCCAGCGTGTTGGCCGCGAGGGCCACATGCGCGCTGCGTTGCACGGCGATGCCGCTATAGGCGCCATCGGCGATCACGTTGCCCTCGGCACGCACGCAAAAGGCGCCATCAATCAGGATGCCGGTGGATTGCGGGGCGGTCACGCTGTTGCCGACCAACGCGATATCCGTGCTGCGGCTGTCCACCAGAATGCCGTTCCGCTTTGGCCCGCGAATGTCGGTGCCTGTGATGCGAACGCCTTGCGCGCCTTCGGCGATGCGCACCCCATGACCGCCCGGTGCATCCACGACGGTATCCGCGATCCGGATGCGTTGTCCGGCGCGAATGACCACGCCGGTCTCTTGCGCATTCGAGATGCGATTGCCGGTCAGAACCGCGTCATCGACGGACAGCAACGAAAGGGCCTGCACATGCGAGATCGTGCTCTCGGTAATGTGGCTTGTCTCCCGCGCCGGAAAGATCCCGCGATTGATCAGGGCGACGCCGGAAAAGGCCGGGATCTTGCCAAAGCCGAGGTTGGAAAAATCGGCACCTGACGCGGCGATATGGCCCTGACCCGCAACAAGAATGAAGGGGTGGAAGGTGTCCTCCAGCTCTGCGGTGTCGGTGGGCAGCGGGGCGGACGTCACTTTGCCGCCCTCGACGACAAGGCCGCCGAGGGCGGCGAGAAAGGCGCCGGAACCCGCATCAAGATAGAGGTCGTCCTGCGCGCCAAGTCGCAATGTGGCATCGTCCCAGACCAACAGGGGGCGCGTCAGGACGAAGCGTCCTGCAGCATCGCGCGTCAGCGCGTCGCCTGTCTGGGCGGCAACCTCTGCCAGATCCATTGTGCCGCCACGCAGAACAATGGCAGGTGCGGGCGCGTCGCCTTGCGCCCGCAGGATGGTGATCTGCCCGTTCGCGCCCACCTTTTGCGCCAGTTGCGCCAGGACGATACGGAAATCCATATCCTGCACAGTGGCTTGCGCCGACGCGGCCTGTCCAAGCAGGATCAGGGCAAGCCCGCCCAACATATGGCGCAAGCCCTTACGCATGTTGCGCCTTGTCGAGATGGGCCGCCTGCTGCGGCAGGCGGGTCGTGTTGAACACCATCAGCCGACCGAAATCATCGCTGAAATTCGACACGAAATACTGTGTGCCGCTGTCCAGCCCGTGGTGCCGCCCAAGCGTCAGCGGGTCGGACGCGCCGCCCCGCGATATGCCGAATTCGCCTGAAATCGGCATCACGGCGACGCTGCGATCTGTTGTCATGAGGGACAGTTGCGCGCCCGGTTTGACGTCCAGCACGTCCACCTCGACATCCCGTCCTTCGGTCAGCTTGCGCTTGCCGCCCCAGCTGAACATCTGCTTGCGGTGCCGCATCACTTCGGGGCGATTGCCTGCCTCAAGCGCGCCGACCACGGCCTTGACCTGCTGGGTTTGCGATTTCGGCGCCACCAGCAATGCGTCGGGCGTGTCGACCACGATGAGGTCGCTCATGCCGATCACGGTGACCAGACGGTCCTGCGCGCGGATCAGCGAATTGCGCGTGTCCACGGCCACCACGTCGCCATCGGTCACATTGCCGTTCTGGTCCGCAGCCCCGATGTCATAGACGGCCGACCACGAGCCAACATCATTCCACTGCACATGCGCAGGCGCGAGGGCCACGGCAGAGGAGCGTTCGAAGATCGTCTGCTCGGTGGGCGCGCTCGTGGCTTCGGCAAAGGAGGCTTCGTTCATCAGCCAGCCCTCACGCACCATCTGGCCGTGATGCAGGGCGGTTTCGACCGCGCGTAACGTGTCGGGGTCGATCTTGCGGAACTCTTCGATGATGGTTTCGGCACGGAACATCGAAATGCCCGACGCCCAGTATGCCGCTCCGGTCGCGATCAGCGCGGTGGCATGTTCGAGGGGCGGTTTTTCGACAAAGCGGTCCACCCGGTGCAGACCCGGATAGTTGAGGAACTGGCCGCCATCGGTGATGTAGCCGTACCCGGTTTCGGGGTAGATCGGCGGGATGCCAAAGATCACGATCCGCCCTTCATCGGCCGCGCGGCGCATATCGAAAAAGAGCCGGTTCATGTCCCCCTTGATGGCGTGATCCGAGGGCAGCACGACCACCACGGCATCGGGGTCACGTTCGGCAATGCGCAGGCTCGCGGCCAGCACCGCTGGCCCGGTGTTGCGCCCGATCGGCTCGCACAGCAACTCGCCGCTGCACTGGATTTCCTGCAGTTGCTGATGCACCAGCGGTGCGTAGCGTCGGTTGGTGACCAGCATCGGCGGCTCGATCCCGCTCGCTGTGTGGCGCTGCAATGTGGCCTGAAGAAAGCTCGTGGTCTGACCGCCACCGATGGGCTGGAACTGTTTCGGGCTCTCCCGGCGCGAAGAAGGCCAGAGGCGCGACCCTGAACCGCCGCACAAAATGATCGGGTAAAGTCCTGCCATGTCTACCGTCCTGCTCGCTGGGTGGGTTCAAAGGAAAGGGGCTGCATCACTTGGCACGCGCGGCGATCTGCACGCTCTCCTTCGTGCCAAAGGTCCGGTTCCAGGCCGCAGCCAGCCGGTCATTCAGCGACGACAGACCAGTGGCGTCGACCAGCGACGCGCGCTTGAGCCTCAGGCTCATGAGCGACCCGGCCGCAGAGGCAGGCAGGGGGGTGTCGGGTGTCAGGGTCACCGCGACCGCACCATCGCCAGCCTGCGCTGCCGTCAGTTCATGTGCCGCGTTCTCGCCCAGATACGCAGTGACGGTTGCCCCGCTCCGGTCGCGCAGTTCGATCCGGTAGCCTGCAACGATGGCGGCGAGGCTCTCCTCGCTCAGCTGTGCGCGGATGATCGGGCTGCTGTCGCTGTCGGCCAGCCGCAGCACGGGCTCTCCGGCAAGGACGGTCGCACCTTCGAAGGTTGCAATGTCCGCGACGTTGCAGTCGCAGGGCATCTTGAGGCTCAGCACGATCCCCGCATTGGACAGGATCGAGAACGCGACCTCACCATCCCCGGCATCCGGGTTCAGGAATTCGATCTGGCCCGCGCTTGGCGCGCGCAGCACTTCGCCGGGCATGGTCACGATTGCGGGCCGTGCCTCTGTCACGGTCAGCACGCGCTGCTCGACCAGCGCCAGGGCGACCCAGACCAGACCCACCGTGAGGCAGACGGTCACCAGACCGCGCACCGCCCCGCCAGCGACCCGCCGCACGGTGCCCGCCTGCGGTTTGGCAGAGGGCGCGTTGCGGGCATCTGCAACAGGTTGCAACACGGTCCCGAGATTGATCAGATCCCCGGCGATAAAGGCGTTGAGGATGTGCCGCAGTTGCGGCAGGTGCGGGCCCGCCGGATCAAGAAAGGTGAACTCGAGCCAGTTTTCCTCTGCCGTTTCCACCAACCGCAGCGAAACATCCGCCTCCAAGGTGACGGCAAACCCCTCGAAGTTGAACTGCAGCAGCACCACGTCGCGCCGCCCGTCCATGTCCGGATCAAAAAGGCCGACAGCCTTGCCCGAAACCACCGACAGGCCCTTGCCCTGCAGGCGTCTGTTGCGGATCAGCACCTCGAACGGGATCGGCATGGAGGGGTGCATGCCGGGCGCCAGCATGACCGGACCGGGTGTTTGCGTGTTGGGAGGTGCGGAAATCATGCGATTGATCCTTTGGTCTTGGGCCTAGGCGGGGGCGGAGAGGTAAAAGACGGCGAGCACGAGCCAGCCGAGGGCCAGCACATGCATGCCAACCGACCCCATGGCGCGCAGGCGCGGGCCGACGCCCGTGCCGATGCGAAACTGGGTCTTCTGGCGGGTCCATTTCTGGCGGTCGAGGCGGAAGCTCACATAGCTCTTGATCACCGCACCGACGATCTGGCCGAAATAGAGAAGGAAGGGGTAGCTGATCGGGAAGAGGCGGCCCCGGAAGGCCGAAATGATCCCGCAAAACACATAGCGTGTCGCCATCACCCACGACAGGTACAGGACCAGCACCAGCGGCGAGACAAAGACGGCGGCAATAAGCACGCTGGTCGGGCCCGCGAGGGTCGTCCAGATCGACACGCGCTGGTCGAGGATCGACCACCAGGTGAACATGCCGATGCGGCGCGGGCCGAGGTCCAGCGCGCGCGCATTGGTGCGCATCATGTTGCCGTACCAGCGCACCATCAGGGTCGTCGCACTCTTGAAAAAGCCGGGCAGGGGCTGGCTTTCCATCGACACGACGACAAGGTCGGGCACGTAGACCATCTTGTAGCCATGGCTGAGCAACCAGTACCATGTCGACTTGTCGTCCCCGGTCAGGAACTTGATCTCACCAAGGCGCCAATGCGCGATGGAATCGTCGCGGACTTGCCGGATAAAGGCGGGCTGCGTGGCGAGATCGGCGCGAAACACGCTCATCCGGCCGGTCAGGGTCAGCACCCGTTCGGACAGGGCCATGGAACTCATCATCGCGTGGCGTTGGGCAAAGCGCAGGTTGAACCATTTGCGGAACAGCCCGTCCCGCTCGATCAGCGCCTCTTCGTCGGTTGTCATCGCCCCGACATCCGGGTCGGTGAAGACGGGCAGGGCGCGTTCCAGCAGGTTGTCCGGCACGCAACTGTCGCCGTCGACAAAGGCCACGACGTCATGGCGCGTCGGGTTCTGCGATGAAATCAGTTCAAGCGCGCGCGCCAGCGCGTCGCGCTTGCCCGTGCCCGCGATCCGGTCGACGATCAGGCGGACGTTGCCATGATCAATCGGCATGGCCTCATAGAGCTGACGGATCAGGCGGGCGTCGGCACTGTCGACCACGGATGCCACCACCGTTGCCCCCCCGGTTGACCGGGCCGCGGCAGTGAAGAGCGCGTGATAGACGCGCGCGGTCACCTCGGGTTCGATCTTGTAGCTGGTGGCGAGGAAAAAGGCGTGCGGTCGGACAGCCTGTGCGGCAAAGGCGCGTTCCCTTTGGCGCCGCTTGCGTGGGTAAACCAGCTTGAGAAAGACGAACGCGCGGCTGAAATTCAACGCGGCCCACCCATAGCGCCAGGCGCCCACGATGCCCACGACGATCAGCGCCCCCTGCACATCCGCAAGGTTCAGCGACCCGCTGGCCGCGCTCGCGATGATGGCCGCCAGCGCGAGATAGGCCACGTGGCTGAGGGGGCGTATCACGTGGTCCAGCGTCACCAGCAGATACCGCTGTAGTGACCTTGGGAGGTGCGCGTCTGGCTGACCCGTGTGAGGTCGATCACGGGCTTTTGCTCGGCGGCCGACAGGATCTGCTTGACGGTGGTCTTGTAGAAATTGCCCACGATGATGCCGTCCGAGCCGTCGATCAGTTCGTCCACCCCTTCGACCAGACGATCGCCAAGATCGGGCACAACGTCATTGCCCCGACCGGCCCCGCTGAGTTCCTGCGCGTAGGCGGCGTGCACGTAAGGGTCATAGACAGAGATGGAGACGCCATCCTCGATCAGTTGTGCCGCCAGCGTGGCAAGGGGGCTTTCGCGCAGGTCGTCCGTTCCGGGTTTGAACGAAATGCCGATCATCCCGACGGACTTGGCACCGGCTTCGGCCACCATGGTCCGGGCGCGGGCGATCTGTGCCGCATTGGCCTGCAGCACGGCGTCGAGGATCGGTACGTCAACGTCATGTGCGCCCGCAAACTGGCGCAGGGCCCGCACGTCCTTGGGCAGGCACGAACCGCCAAAGGCAAAGCCCGGGCGCATGAAATAGGGGCTCATGTTGACCTTGTGATCGGAACACAGGATGCGCATGACCTGTTGCCCATCGAGCCCCGCAGCCTTGGCGACGTTGCCGATCTCGTTGGCAAAGGACACCTTGACCGCGCGCCAGGTGTTCGACGTGTATTTGACCATTTCGGCGGTCGGAATATCGACGCGATGCACCTCGCAAGGCAGATGCGCGTTCAGCTTTTCGAGGAAATCACCCGTCACCTGATCCATGGCGCCGACCACGATCAGACCCGGGTCGTCATAATCCTTGATCGCGGTGCTTTCGCGCAGGAACTCGGGAAAGTAGCCGACGCCAAAGTCGCGACCGGCCACCTTGCCCGACATGGTCTCGAGCGCCCGTACTGCGACCTGCTCGGTGCTGCCCGGTACAATGGTCGAACGGATGATGACCGCGTGAAATCCGGATTTGCCTGCCAGAGCCGCGCCAATCGTCTCACAGACGGACTTGACGTAGATCGTTCCGACCGACCCGTCGGGCGCGCTTGGCGTGCCCACACAGACAAAGGACGCGTCGGTGTTCTGGATTGCCTCGTCGGCATCCGTGGTTGCACGCAGCTTGCCCGACATCACCGACGGGGCGATCAGTTCGGGCAGGCCGTTTTCGACAATCGGGCTTTGACCGGAGTTGATCGCGTCGACTTTTGACGGGTCGATGTCCACCGCGATGACTTCGTGCCCGTCGCGGGCGAGACAGGCCGCAGCAACAACGCCGACATAGCCAATTCCAAACACACTGATTCGCGCCATGGTTGTTTTACGTGCCCCTCTGGTTGCGTGTCATTTGCATGCCAGCAGAGCACTTTTCTGCACCTGCAAAGAGTCGGGAAAATTTCCCGGCCTGTCGGGGATTCCCCTACACGTCCTGTCAGAAAGGGTGAAAAATGCGGTAATCGTGTAGGACTTTTGGGGAAAAGGCCGTCAAACACCCTTGTTCCGCAGGAAATTTGCCGCGCATGCATCGGCAATGCTGCGCCTGCACAACTTTACCAAATCTCAAAACTATCGAACCTACGCTGATGCGCGGGGGTCCTGTCGCACACCCAATCTGACAAAGGAGTCGCAATGTCCGCCCAAATGTCCAATCCGATCGAGATTCTGGTCCCCGTCGGAACCAAAACAGCCGAGATTCAGCAGATCATCGACAACGCGCCGCGCGATGCGATTGTCACGCTGGCGGCGGGCGATTTTGTGGTGACCGAAACGATCCGGATCAACCGTTCGGACATCACGTTTCGGGGGGCAGGCGAGGATGAGACCCGGTTGATCCAGTCGACGGTGATGGAAAGTGCACCGGTGATCAAGGTCGGCCCGGAATGGGTCGCCGCGACCAAAGAGCCTCTGCCGGCGCTGGAACTTGTCGCGACAGCCGGCGCGCGCATGATCCGGTTCGAGGACAATCACGGGCTCAAGGCAGGTGATGTCGTCTACATCACACAGCAAAACACGCCCGAGCTTTTTGCCAGCATCGGCGACACGGAATGGCAACAGGACGCGCCCTTGCGCACCTTCATGGCGACGGTGGAACGGGTTGGCGGCAACTCGGTCGCGCTGACCGAACGGCTGCCTTTTGATTTCGACCCGGCCATCACGACGGTTGAACGGATGAACCCTCTGACCGACGTCACCGTAGGTGGTTTCGAGGTTGCCAACACCTATGGGACGGCCAATGCGAGCAGTTTTCGCAATACAATCTCCGAAGAGTACCGCAGCAACACGATCGACATCAGCAACACCGTTGGACTGACGGTCGAGGATGTGACGATCACGCAGCCCGCGTCAAACGGCATCAACATCGCGGCCTCGCTCGCCGCCGCGTTTTCGGATGTGACGATCGCCGGTGCACACAACAAGGGATCAGGTGGCAACGGCTATGCCATCCAGATCCGCGACGTCTATTACAGCGAATTCACCGATCTGGTGATCTACGACACGCGGCATGGGGTGCTCTTTTCCAGCTACCAGACAGCCGTGGGCAATTATGTGGAGGTGAAGGACACCAACCGCGACATCAACTTTCACGGCGGTCTGGATCGGGACAACACGGTCATCGTCGACGAGTCGCTGCGCAGCGCGGTTGAACAAACGTATCTCTCCGCTTCTGTTTATTTCAACGAGGGCGAATCCTGGGGCGCACCGACCGATCCGACCCAGAACACGGTTGTGTTTCGCCAGGTGAACGGGACGGTCCGCGAGGACAAGATCGTCGCCCATGATGACGGTGGATGGATCGCCGGATATGAGGGGCCCGACAAGCTCTATGGCGGACAGGGCGATGACTTCATCTTTGGTGAGACCGGTCACGATGTAATCTACGCATCCAAGGGGGCCGACATCATCGATGGCGGTTCGGGCAAAGACCGGTTTGTCCTGACCGGGGAAGTCGCCGACTACACGATCACCGAGATCGAGGACGGTTTTGTGTTCTACGGGCAGGGGGGTGTCGCCCGTGTCGAGGATGTCGAGATTTACCAGTTCGCGGACATGACGGTGAGCGAAGGCGCCCTGGGCAACATGCTCTGACCAACCGAACACGCCTGATGGTCGAAAATGCTGCGGTTGCATAAGCCATCCGCCCGGTCTTTATTTGATTTTTCCGAAACTGTGGCGTGCTGTTTCCGAAGCCGCCTGTCCTACGCGCATGCACGCTTGCCCAGTCTGCGTTGAACACCTAGCGTGCCGCCAGCAGGCGCCGCCTGCCTCTCCTTTTCACGCTTTTGAATGGACACTATACCCAGATGGCTCGCGAATACCTGAAGAAAGCAACCCTCACATCAGCCACTGGCGCGTCGGACGTGCATGATACGGTGACGCAGATTCTGGCGGATATCGAGGCGGGGGGCGATCAGGCGGCGCTCGACTATGCCGCCAAATTCGACAAATACGATGGCAGCATCCTGTTGAATGACGATGAAATTGCCGCCGCGTGCGCCTTGGTTCCCGAAAAGCTGAAAGCGGACATCCGGTTTGCGCATGACAACGTCAAACGCTTCGCCGAGGCGCAGAAGGCGACCGTGGCGGATGTGGAATACGAAGTTGTGCCGGGCCTTGTCGCGGGTCAAAAGGCGATCCCGGTGGATGCCGCGGGCTGCTACGTGCCCGGCGGGCGGTATAGCCACATCGCATCCGCCATCATGACAGTGACCACCGCGAAGGTGGCGGGGTGCCGCCACATCACCGCCTGTTCGCCGCCGCGGCCCGAGGTGGGCGTGAACCCGGCGATCATCTATGCCGCCCACCATTGCGGCGCGGACAAGATCATGGCGATGGGCGGTGTGCAGGGTGTCGCGGCGATGACCTTTGGCCTCTTTGGTCTGCCCAAGGCCAACATTCTCGTCGGTCCCGGCAACCAGTTCGTGGCAGAGGCCAAACGTATCCTCTTTGGCCGTGTCGGCATCGACATGATCGCTGGTCCGACCGACAGTCTGATCCTCGCCGACGGGCAGGCGGACGCGCATATCGTGGCAACCGACCTCGTGAGCCAGGCGGAGCACGGCTACAACTCACCGGTCTGGCTGGTGACGGATGACCGTGCGCTGGCGGAACGGGTGATGGAACTGGTGCCGGGCCTGATTGAAGATTTGCCGGAGGTGAACCGCGAGAATGCCGCTGCCGCGTGGCGCGACTATGCCGAGGTGATCGTGTGTGCCGACCGCGAGGAAATGGCGGCCACCTCAGACGATTACGCGCCCGAGCACCTGACCGTGCAGGCCGCCGACCTCGATTGGTGGCTTGAGCGTCTCACCTGTTACGGTTCGCTGTTTCTGGGCGAAGAAACCACAGTGTCCTACGGCGACAAGGCGTCCGGCACCAACCACGTGCTGCCCACGTCCGGCGCGGCGGGTTACACGGGTGGCCTGTCCGTGCACAAGTACATGAAAATCGTCACATGGCAGCGTGCCACCCGCGAAGGATCCAAACCCGTGGCCGAAGCCACGGCGCGTATTTCGCGCCTCGAAGGGATGGAGGGGCATGCACGGGCCGCGGATGTGCGGCTGGCCAAGTATTTCCCGGATGAGACCTTTGACCTGACAGCCAATGGCTGACACGGACCACATGAAGGCGCTGGTCTACGAAGGCGTGGAGACGCTGGGCCTGCGCGACGTGCCCAGGCCGGTCGCCGCGACCGGCCAGTCACTTGTGCGGATCGAGGCGTCAGGCATTTGCGGCTCTGACATGCATGCCTACCTCGGCCACGATGAGCGGCGGCCTGCGCCGCTGATCCTCGGCCATGAGGCGGCTGGCGTCATCGAAGGCGGCGCGCGCGACGGAACACGCGTCACGATCAATCCGCTGGTGAGTTGCGGTGTGTGCGCGGCCTGCTTTGCTGGACGCGACAACCTGTGCGCAGAGCGCATGATCATTTCGATGCCGCCACGGGAAGGCGCATTCGCCCAATATGTCGCGATGCGCGACGAGAACCTTGTCATGGTTCCGGATCATGTCTCGCTGGACAAGGCCGCACTGGCCGAACCGCTTGCGGTCAGTTGGCATTCGGCCCGTTTGGGTCTGTCCGCGCTGGATCGCGCATTGGGCCAAAACGCGCTGGTGATCGGCGGCGGTGCCATTGGCCTCGCCGCGGCCCTCGCGCTCAAGGCGCAGGGGCTGGATGACGTGACAATTGCCGAACCCAACGATGCGCGCCGCACCTACCTGACCGACCATTGCGGTCAACATGCGGTTGCGTCCGGAACGGGCAGCTATGCGATGATAGTCGATGCGGTGGGGTATGGGGCAACCCGCGCCATTGCGTCCGAGCTGTGTCAACCCGGCGGTGTGATCGTTCACATTGGACTGGGCGAGGATATGGGCGGCCTCGATATCCGCCGTATGACGCTGCAGGAAATCACCTTCATCGGCACGTATACCTACACGCCACAGGATTTCCGCGACACCTGTGCCGCGATTTTCGACGGATCGCTCGGCCCCCTCGACTGGACCGCGTCGCGGCCTCTGGCCGAGGGCGCTGACGCCTTTGCCCAGATCCGGGCAGGGGCCATTGCCGCACCCAAAACCATTCTGCATCCCTGGAGCTGACACCCGAAATGGACACAAGCACATGAACATAGACAAAAAGATCACCGATGATCTGGTCGCAAATGATGTTTCCTTTGTCACCACCGTGCCGTGCAAGCAGCTGGCCGGCGTGATTGACGAGATTGACCAGCACAAGGACATTTTCCACATCCCCTCCAACAAGGAAGACGAAGGGATGGGCCTGTGTGCCGGTGCATGGATGGGGGGCAAGCGCCCCGCGATCATCATGCAGAACACGGCCATCGGCGTAACCATCAACACGTTGGCCACGTTGATCCAGTATTACCGGATGCCGTTGCCGATGATCATCTCGTATCGGGGCGAATTGCGCGAACCCGTCGCCTGCCAGGTTGAAATGGCCGTGCACACCAAGGCACTGCTGGCCCAGATGAACATCCCCACCTACCACTTCCATTGGCAAAAGGACGTGGAAGAGTTTGATAACATTCTGAAATACACATTCATGTGCAACAAGCCCGTGGCGATCCTCACGGATGCCAACTTCTGGGGAGGCTATGGCGACCAATGATCCGCTCTGAAATCCTGCGTGAAATCGCACCGATCCTCCGTGACCAACTGGTTGTCTGCAATATCGGCATTCCCAGCCAGGAACTGCACGCAATCGACGACCAACCGACAAATTTCTACATGCTGGGGACGATGGGGCTGGCCTCGTCCATCGGCCTGGGGCTTGCCCTGGCGCAGCCCAAGACCGTGATTGCCATCGACGGAGACGGATCCGTTCTGACCAATCTCGGAACGCTTCCGACCATCGCCAACAATGTCGCTGACAATTTTGTCCTGATGATCATCGACAACGGCTCCTACGGATCCACCGGCGATCAGCCCACCTACACGGGCAAGAAGACATCGCTTGCGGGCATGGCGCGGGCGGCAGGCTGCGAAAACGTTGTCGAGGTCATGGACGTCGATACCGGTCCCGCACTGGAGGCCGCAATTGCAAGCGGCCAGATGACGATCATGGTGGTCAAGTGCGACAGCGGCAACGCGAAAATGCCGGTGATCACAATGGACCCCGTCGTGATCAAGGATCGGTTCATGAAGGCGGTCCGGGCCTGATTTCTTTGGGCATCGATTAATCGGGCGTTCACGGCTCCGGCCTATGAAAAACAGGTCTGTGCGCCGTCCGGGAACCCGATGCCCATGCTCTGTCCTTGCCCGATCTGCAACCGCCATCCGCGTGCGCCGCAAGCCCCTTTCGGCAGCGGTGCAGGGCGGAACGCGGTCGGGGTGGTTTGATGTCGGCTTTGCAGCGACACCCGGATGGCACGGCCAGACCGGTCCGGGTGATGGTGGTGGACGATTCTGCCTCCATGCGGGCGTGGCTGTCTTATGTCATCGATCAGGATCCGCGGCTGAACGTCGTGGCCCAGGCTGCGGATGCGCTTGAGGCACGCACTTTGATCAAAGCGGTGCAGCCCGACGTGCTGACACTGGACCTCGCCATGCCGCAGATGAACGGGCTCGATTTTCTGGCGCATCTCATGCGGTTGCGTCCGATGCCGGTGATCGTGTTTTCCGGACTGATCGCCAATCAGGGGAATGTCGCCGCCGCTGCCAAAAAGCTGGGCGCGTTCGCCTGCATCCCAAAACCGGCAAGCCCCGATACGGCAGCCATGGCCGGGCTGCGCGAGCAATTGTTGAACGCCGGGGCGCAACGAGACGGATTTGGCACGAGGCGCGGCACATCTTCTGACCAGATCATCCTGGTTGGTGCGTCAACCGGTGGCGTGGCCGCCCTCGAAGCCGCGTTGGCGCCTTTGCCCACGTCCTGTCCTCCAATTGTCGTCGCTCAACATATGCCGCAGCGGTTCCTTGAGAGTTTTGTGGAGCGTTTGGACCGCATTCTTGCACTCGACGTGCAATTGGCGAACAGCGGCGCCGCGTTGAAACAGGGCACCGTCTATTTCGCACAGGCGCGGTCTCACCAGACCTGCGTCAACTGGCACCGTTCCAAGTGGTCGATCGTCCTCGAGGATCGTCGCGCTGAAGACGCGTTTTGCCCCTCCGTCAATCATCTGTTTTTGTCCGCGGTACCTTGGGCGGATCGTGTCGGAGCCTTGCTGCTCACAGGTATCGGAAAGGACGGCGCAGAAGCGATGCTGTCACTCTCGCGCGCGGGCGCGCGCACGGTCGGGCAGTCATCGGACAGTTGTGTCGTCTATGGAATGCCGGGGGCAGCGCAGGCGTTGGGTGCCGTCGAAACCGAAGCCAGTCCTGAGGCGGCAGTCGTCACATTGCTGCAAATGATGGAGCCTGCATCATGACAGCCGATCGGATTCACATCGTGCAGGGCGAATTTGCCGTCGGGCAGGGCGAAAAGACTGTTATCTCCACGCTTTTGGGCTCTTGCGTTGCGTGTTGCATCTGGGACGAGGTTGCAGCTGTCGGGGGTATGAACCACATGTTGTTCGCAACCGGTCGCACACATTTGGCCATAGACACCCTTGCGGACATCAATTCGATTGAGGTGTTGATCAATGCGCTCACCCGGCTTGGGGCAGATCGCAAAAGGTTGCAGGCCAAGGCATTTGGCGGCGCGCGGATGTTAGGCGGGTTGTCTGATATCGGACAACAAAACGCTGAATTCACGCTGCGCTATCTCAAGAGCGAGGGTATTGACGTTGTGACGCATTCGCTGGGCGGCAACCGCGCGCGCAATATCAAGTTCTGGCCAGCCTCGGGGCGGGTCATGCAACGTGTCAGTCAGGAAGATGTCCAAGACCCTGTGCAGCAGCATCAGTCGGCTGTGGGCAACGGATTGGAGCTTTTCTGACGAGTCTCCGGTCCCCGATCCGCACGTGCTTTGTTGAACTATGCGACGGCAATGCCTCCTGGGCGGGGCATTTGTGTCCGGTCACTAAACCATCATAGCGATCCGAGAAAACCTGTGTCGTCGTTCATTTCTGATTTGACAGAACGGTCAAACCTTGACGCGGAAAATGACGCTTCGGTACTTTTCTTGGCCGCGTGCGCCCCACACACCCTGCGCCTTCATGCACAGGTCAGAACAATTCTACGTCGCCGGACGCTTGTTCCTCTTGCCTCAGCCGCGTCTCGAGCAGTGCACGGGTTTCGGCCAAATCAAGCTCTTGCACTATCAGTAAATGCAGATCGCGACGCTTCGCGATACCATCCAAAAGAACACACAAATCGGTGATGCGTTGCTGAACGTGGTCGAGCCGTTGCAAAGACATGTGCTGATCCGACGACATACCAGCGCCATCGGCCCAGGGAGCGAGCCGTGAGATAGAGTCTTCGATTGCATCCAGGTCAACGGAAATTTGTTCAATGTAGCTGGCCAGTCGCCCCAAAAAAGCGGAACTGCCTGCATCAAATCGCTCGGACATCAAAGGGGGCCAACGACGGATTCAATGCATTTCCGGAGGTCAGAAGGTTCAAATGGTTTCTTTAGAAAATTGTTCATTCCCAGTTTGCGACCATAGTCGATAATTTGCTGTTCTGCTCTGCCGGTGATCAGTATGAAGCCAACGCCCTTTGTTTTTGGACCGCTGCGCAAATTGTGCAAAAGTTTCAAGCCGTCCATATTTGGCATGTTGTAGTCGGAAATGACAAGATGTACGGGCGCTTTCGCTAGTGTTGACAATGCCTCGGCACCATCTTCCGCGGTAGACACGTGACGAACACCAAGAGCATCCAAGGCCTGGGTGATAAGACCTCTGCTCGTCGACATATCGTCGACAACCATTATTCGGATTTGATCTCTCAGGGCCATTTGACCGCTCCTGTTTTCATATGTCTCTTTGGATGTGATTTGGCACGTGGGTGTAGCAGGTCGTCCCTGCGTTCTTGAGGCCGTATTTTTCCGGCTGCGAAATGCGTTCAGAATGGCCAAGGAACAATAGCCCCCGCGGGCTTAATATTTTCGCAAATCGAGGCCAAAGATTTTTTTGTGTTTCTGTGTCGAAATAGATTACGACGTTTCGACAAAATATTGCATCGAAGACGCCGGTCATCGGCCAGGAATGTATTAAGTTCAACTCCCTGAACGTGACATACTTTTTTATCGAACATGAAATTTCGATTTGTTCGCCCGAGCCATGGTCTACCCAGTTCGTATTGGCAACGTTCGTCGGAAATGAAGTAACCTCGGACTTCGGATAGCGTCCCATGCGCGCACTGGCGATCACGGGTGCGTCTATATCGGTTGCCAATATTCGGAAATCCGCGCCCGCCAATTCCGGTATCCTGTGAAGGAGATACATGGCGATCGAATAGGGCTCCTGACCCAAGGAACACCCGGCAGACCAGATTCTGACGCGCTCACCGTTCTCGATCTTTTGCTGGATCATTTCACCAAGCTGGTCGATCAGGATGTCAAAATGGTGTTGTTCCCTGAAAAAGTGGGTGACGTTTGTTGTCAATGCCGAGATCATATTGCCAATTTCAGCTTCACCGCCACCGGACGCCAAGTGAGAAACATAGGTCTCGAAGTCTGGCAGATTCAGGGCACGGAGGCGCGGTTTCAGACGCGATTGCACCATGACACGTTTTTCTGGCAACAATTGCAGCCCGCTTTCTCTTTTCGCTATTGCTGCGAGGGTTGCAAATGTGTTGCCTGCCTCAAGCGTTGGACTTGTCCGCATTGTCGCTATGCCGCATCACTTCGAAGGGTGGTAATCAATTGGGACAGATCGAGGATACGGATCATCCGGTCTTCGATCAAGGTAAGGGACTTGATGACACCCGGCTGGGCGCCGTTGATCGCATCCGGAGGTGGCTGCATGTCTTCGTCGGTCAGTGCAATGATGTCCGAGACGGCATCCACAAGAAGCCCGGCCAGCGTGTCTTCATGTTTGACGACGATGATCACGTTCCGGTCTGTATGTTCCGTTACGGGAAGGCCTAGTCGCTGTGCCAGGTCCATGACCGGCAAAACTGCACCGCGCAGGTTTATGACGCCTTTCATGTAGCTTGGGCTGTGCGGCATCGGGGTTGCTTTCGTCCAGCCACGAATTTCCCGGACACACATGATGTCCAGCGAATATTCCTGCTCGCTCAATTGAAATGTCAGCAATTCCACCGGCTTGGGCTTTGTCTCTGTTGTGGTCATATTCAAGCCTCCATGCGCATTGGCGTGGACTGTATGTCCGCGTCCTGGGGCGCGTGTGCAATGATGTCTGATGGGTCGATGATCAGTGCAATTTGACCATCGCCGAGAATGGTCGCCGCCGCGATACCCGGCGCCCGGCAGAATGCCTCATCGAGGCCCTTGATCACGACTTGCCGTTGATCCTGGATATCATCCACGATCAAAGCCGCTCGATTGCCGTCCTCTTGCGCGATAAGCAACGCGACAGATCCTTCGAGTTGTACCGGACCGGTGCGGTAGCCAAGTGCTCTGCCGAGGTCGAAAAGTGGTACGAAACCACCGCGCACGCGCACGACATGCGCACCAGGTTCGATTTCGTCCGTATTGCCGTCGTGGATCGTCAGCGACTCCGCAACGATGCTGAGTGGAACGACCAAGGTTTCGCCGGCAACATTCACGACCATACCGTCAAGAACGGCAAGCGTGAGAGGCAAGGAAATCGAGAATGTCGTGCCTGAACCGGGTACGGATGTGATTGTGATCCGTCCACCCAGGGACTGGATGGCCGTTTTTACGACATCCATGCCGACACCGCGACCGGACAGATTGGAGACACTACTCGCCGTAGAAAACCCCGGCAAGAACAAGAGGTTGTCGATCTCCGTTTCGCTCAAAACGGCGTCAGGCGGGATCAAGCCCTTGTCGATCGCAATCTGTTGCACCTTCGCACGGTCAATACCGCCGCCGTCATCTGCGACTTCGATGACGACGCGACCTGATCGGTGTGCGGCACTGAGACGGACAACGCCTGCCTGAGGTTTGCCGGCTGCGATCCGTTCTTCGGATGTTTCGAGGCCGTGATCGACCGCGTTTCGGATCATGTGGGTCAGCGGATCTGCCAGGCGCTCAATCACCGTTTTGTCGACTTCGGTGCTATCGCCAGTCGTTTCCAGACGCACGTCCTTGTCCACGGCCGCAGATGCTTCGCGGACAATTCGGGACATGCGTTGGAACAGGGGTTTGACGGGTTGCGCGCGGATCATCATGACGCTGTCCTGAATATCGCGTGTGAGACGCTGAAACTCCTCAAGACCGTTCATGGCGTCCGAATGCGGCGACAGTCCCGCGCTTTCGAGGCTTTGGGCCAACATGGCCTGATTGATGACCAATTCTCCGACCAGATTGACCAGACGTTCTATGCGATCAATATCAACCCGCACGACCGACTTGGCTGGGTTGGGGGCTGAATTGCGCGTGGGCCCTGGCGGATTTGGCTGGGGTTCCACGTCTGCTGCCTTGTCGACCGGAGCCTGCGGCGCGGCCACGGGCGCAGTTTCCCCAGCTGCCGGACATGCAACAGGCGCGACATCAGACGTTGCCGTATCGTCCAATGGCGGGTCCTTCAGCGGTTCAATCGACAACTTGCACAAGCCGTCCACGAATTCGAAAGTGGATCGAATTTCGGCCTCGCTGACGGGTGTTGTCAGATCAACCGTCCAGGACAGATACGCGCTTTCGGGCGCAAGCTCCTGCAGCAGAGGCACTTTGGACGTGTCGCAGGTGATTGTGGCCTCACCGAGTTCCCTGAGTGCAGACAGGATGGGGAACACCTCGTTGCCGCTCTCGTACATTTCGGTATCGGGCGTGAACACCACGCGCCACTGTGGCGTTGACGGCTCTGCGGCGTCATCGCCTGGGGCGTCGAGGTCGAGATCCAGTGACAACATCATGGGTTGAAAATCGATGTCTTCTTCCTGCTCGGGCTCCTCTGCCGATGCGTCGTATGTTCCCAACTCGTCGAGGATGACCTTTCCGTCGGCTTCGGCAAAATCTGTGTCGTCGCGATAGGCGCGCACGATGTCCGACAGGTGATCCCCGGCGCGAAAAAACAGCTTGGTAAGGTCCGACGAAACCGCCAACGTACCAGCGCGTACGCCATCAAGCACCGTCTCAAAGCGATGGGCGAAGTGCACGAGTTTTTCGAGCCCGAACGCGCCCGCGCCGCCCTTGATCGAATGCACCGCGCGAAAGACGATGTTGATGGTTTCCGGATCGTCATCACCGTCGTCAAGGTTTTGCAGGCCATCCTGCATGGCCTCCAGCAGTTCTTCACACTCGATGAAGAAGGACGCCCGGATTTCTGCCATGGGATCTGGAGCGGTCATGACTGTTCTCCCTATCCTGCGACCATCCGCAAAGCCTTGATCAGTTTGGCCGGGTCGAACGGTTTGACGATCCAACCGGTGGCACCTGCCTTGCGTGCGCGCAGTTTCAGGTCATTCCCGGACTCCGTCGTGAGGACAAGAATGGGTGTCGTGCGATAGTTTTCCTGAACGCGCACCGCATCAATGAACCCAAATCCATCCATGCGCGGCATGTTGATATCGGTGATGATGACATCGGGCGCTATTCCATCCAGCACCTCGGTCCCATGGACGCCATCGTCCGCCGTGTGCACGGTGAAACCTTCCGGCTCGAGGGCGAGTTTGATCATGTTGCGCATGGTGCGGCTGTCATCCACCGCGAGAACTTCCAGTGTCATTGCGTCACCTCCGTCAAGCGTGTTCCAGACAGTCCCATGGCCGCCAGTTGTGTTTCTGCGCGTTCGCTGCAGTCCGCGCATTCGAGCGCGCCGCCACCGGCATGGAATGTCCTGGCCGCACTCAGGATCACCTGAACGGCTTGCGCGCCAAAATGCGTCACCCCGCTGGCATCCAGCACGACACGCGCATCTGTCGGAAGTTTTGAAAGGTCGGCAGCCAGCGTGACCGCGCTGCCCGTGTCGAGGCGTTCGGCCAATACAATCCGGTCAGCCATCGCCGGACCCGGTTTGCGATTGAAAATCCCTGACCATCTACACGCCTCCGCAAATTGCTCGAACAGGACGAGGACTAGCGGACGGTGTGTTAAAACGACGTTACTCTTTGCCCGACCGAAGTCAGTTTTTCTCCGAACCGAAGGATTGTGCGCCTTGCGGCAATTCCAGCCGTCGCTGACAGGTCAGCGACGGCCTGATCAGGCCTGAGAGATCATGCCCGGCGACGGCGACCACCTGCGCGCCCGGACCGGCCGCGGCCTTCGCTGCCCGGTGCGGCGGGCGTGCGGTTGAACTTGATCCATTCGGCGCCACCGTCGTCGTTGTTTGTCAGGAAGTTTGCGGCGCGAATGGCTTCCATCTCCTTGCCGGCGCGCGGCAGGGTCGAGCCCATGCCAAAGAGCTGCACAAAGGTTTCGTCGTCCATGCCGTCGGGCAGGATCACCCCGGCGTCGGCCACGGCGGCACGCTTTTCCGCAATTTTCGTGGGCCCGACGGGCAGGGCCACCGGGTTCATGATCGCTGACGTCATGCCTGCGCCCATCGCCATGGGCAGGAACGCGTTGTTGATGCCGTGACGATTGGGCAGACCGAACGAAATGTTGGATGCGCCGCATGTCGTGTTCACGCCCAGTTCCTCCCGCAAGCGCCGGACGAGCGTAAAGACCTGGTGCCCGGCCGTGGCCATCGCGCCAATCGGCATGACCAGCGGGTCCACCACGATATCATGGGCCGGAATGCCGAAATCGGCGGCGCGCTCGACAATCTTCTTTGCCACGGCAAAACGCACGTCCGGGTCTTCGGAAATCCCGGTGTCATCGTTTGAGATGGCCACCACGGGCACGTTGTATTTCTTGACCAGAGGCAGCACCATTTCCAGCCGCTCTTCCTCGCCCGTCACCGAATTCAGGAGGGGACGCCCTTCGGCAGCGGCGAGGCCATTTTCGAGCGCACCGGGCACCGAACTGTCGATGCAAAGCGGGCAATCGGTCACGGCCTGCACCTTTTCGACAAGCTGCCGCATCAACTCCGGCTCGACAAAGTTGTTGTCGGCATAACGTGGGTCTTCGGCCATCTTGTTCGAGAACACTGCGCCCGAGTTGATGTCCAGCACGTTCGCACCGGCGGCAACCTGCGCCACGGCGTCGGCCTCGACGCGGGAGAAATCACCGCGCTCCAGCTCTTCGTTCAGCACCTTCCGGCCTGTGGGATTGATACGCTCGCCAATGACGCAGAACGGCTCGTCAAAGCCGATAAGTGCGGTCTTGGTCTTGGATTCGATGACGGTGCGGGTCATTGGGCGGGCTCTCCTCTGGGCCGGTTTCGCCGGACCCTACGCCCGGTCGAACGGGCGGGGCGGCGTACATGCGACATAGGCGGATGCAGGCGCGACGTCACCAGAGATTCGCTTCATGAAGATGATGAGGAAATCACGTCCGATGGGGCGCAAAGCGCGCCTGCGTTCGTGTCAGAAACGCGGACGCGCAGACGGTCATGCCGCCTTGCAGGTTTATACACAATGCCCGGCACGCGCAGGGCAGGGCGCGTGCGTATCAGGCCGCAGGAACGGCGGCGGCGCCGCCATTTGCGATGGCCCAATGCGCGTTGGTCTTGATGCCACCGAGCGGAAAGAAATGGACCTGTTCGATATTGAACCCGGGATGCGCCGCTTTGTGCGCTGCCAAATCGGAGATCACGTCGTTTGGCTCAAAGGGCATGAGCAGCTTGGTCACATCCTTCGCGCGCCGTTGAAGCACGCGCAGGGAAGGGCCGACGCCGCAGGCAATCGCGAACTTGATCATCGTCTGCAGCTTGGCCGGACCCGCGATGCCGATATGGATGGGCAGGGTGATGCCGGCCTCTTGCAAAGCATCCGCCCAGGCGATGATCGGGCCTGCTTCAAACGCGAATTGCGTGGCAATTGCCATGTCCGCGTCGGTGCGCTCGGAGAATTTCTGTTTCCAGACAAGCGCATCCTCGACGTTCTTCATGCCGCCGTTCGGGTCAATGTCCTTGTTGCCTTCGGGATGGCCCGCCACGTGCAACCGCTTGAACCCCGCGCGATCGAATGCGCCGCTTTCCATCAGCTGCATGGAGCTGTGGTAGTCGCCATGCGGTTGATCCACGCCGCCGGCCAACAACAATGCCTGATCAACACCGGCTTCACCCTGATACATGGCGATCCAGTTTTCCAGCGTTGCCTGGTCCTTGATGATGCGGGCCGGGAAATGCGGCATGACCGCAAAACCTTCGGAGGCGATCCGCTTGGCTGTGGCAACCATGTCGTCGATGGGCGTCCCTTCGATATGCGCAATGTAGACGCGCGTGCCGACGGGAAGGATCGCGCGGAAATCCTCGACCTTCTGCGCGGTGCGCGGCATGACCTCGATGGAATAGCCTTGCAGGAAGGATTCAACCTCGGGGGACAGCGTTCCGGCGACCGGGGCTTCCGGTTTCTTGAATTGCAACAATGCCATATCGAACACTCCTAAAGTGCTTACGCACGCCCTTCGTTGTCGATCAGCGCCTTGAGGCGCGCCATGTCGTATTCCGTCTCGAGCCGGGTCGCCTCAGCCTCGGCCACCTCTGCGGGGTCACCCTCCACAGGGTAGGGATCGGCCTTGCGCCACTCTGCCAGATAAGCATCCGCGTCCTTCGCGCCAACCTTCATCGCGGCACGGTCAATCGCCTGCTCGAACCGTTCTTCAAGCTGCCGCTTCGCGCCACGACGCCCTTTTCCCACAATCACTTGTGCAGGGATATCGCGCCAGTAGACCACGGTGACATCAGGCATGTGATTCCTTCCCTTTGGTTGGCCCGTCATACGGCAGTCGTCTCCGCTTATGAGGCCCATTTTCGACAAAGCGGCTTTCGACTGCGACCTCACCGCCCAAAGTGGGTCGGGCGTGCAGCACTCCGGGCATGGCGCCAGAGCCCGATTTGGCGCCTGCCCAGTGCATGATACGGCCGGGTGAGGTATAACGACAGGCGGGACGGACATGGTCATTCACATCGACGCAGTGAACCTGACCGCCATGGCGGTGCCCAAAGCGGCCTGTTCGTCGGTGAACGCGCCGCTTCAGCATTCATCGTTGGCAGGGGCATGCGCGCTGCTTTCGCTTCACCATCGTGCGTGATCCGGTGAAGTGGCTTCTGGCTGTCCACAACAACCGGGTTGTCGCGCTGCGCGCGTTGCACACGTCGCGCAATTTTCGGCGGGGACATGTGGATCTGACGCCGGACCCGGATCCCGATTACTATTTCCAGAACCCCGATACCTGTATCAACGCAGCCTCGACCATCAAACACCACGCGCCGTACAGTCTTGCCTCACGGGCGAGGATTTCTCCGTTTTTTCGGAGGTTTGCCGCACGTCAGATCTTCATGATCTGGCCGCAGACCTCAGCAAGACTGCCGGGCACTCGGTGACCATCCCACACTAAAATTCCAGTGGCACGCCGCTGAATATCGACGAATTGGCCACCGGGACCCAAAGCGCAATCGCAAACCGGCTCCGCAGGGAATACACGCATCTGGCTGAATATTTCGACAACCCGTTTGAAAGCTGAGGCGCGCGGCGCATACCGGCTCAAAACCCTTGCGTCGCTCAAGCCCGCACCCTATCCTTTTTGTTAACCCGATTTGAAAGGCGCGAACCATGGCGCCAAAGCGTCCCCAAGGTGCGGGCGCACTCGAAAAGAGAGGCCCCAGACGGGGGCCCAGTCCCGTGCCGCGTGCCCCAGGATCGCCCGAGCTTTATGCCGCGCTGGATCTGGGCACGAACAGTTGTCGAATGCTGATCGCCGAGCCGCGAGGCGCGGGCTTTCACGTCGTCGACAGTTTTTCCAAATCCGTGCAACTGGGCACCGGGCTGGAACGCTCGGGCAAGCTGTCGCGCGGGTCGATGTCGCGCACCATACAGGCCCTGCGCATCTGTCAGCAAAAGCTGAAGCGCAACAAGGTCAAACGCATGCGCCTCGTCGCGACCGAGGCATGTCGCCGGGCCGTGAACGCGCGCGAATTCATCGACCGGGCGCACCGCGAGACGGGCCTGCGCCTCGACATCATCGCGCCCGAGGAAGAGGCGCGGCTGGCCGTGATTTCCTGTGCACCGCTGGTCAGTCCCAAAACGGAAAACCTGCTGGTGGTCGACATCGGCGGCGGCTCGACAGAACTGGTCTGGCTGGATCTGTCCGAGGTCCCGCGCGCGGATCGGCCGCAATCCATCATGCGGCTGCGCGAAGGGCTGGCGCGCGAGGACGTGAGCGCCACTGACGCGCGCGTGGTGGACTGGATCAGCGTGCCGCTTGGCGTGGCGACGTTGCGCGAACAGTTCAACGACGTCGAAGACGATGCGGCCCGTTTCGCGCTGATGAGCTGGTTTTTCGAGGAAAATCTGGCCGACTTCTCGCCCTATCACAATTCAGAACCCACCGAACGGTTTCAGATCGTGGGGACGTCCGGCACGGTCACGACCGTTGCTGCCTCCCATCTGGGCCTCAAACGCTACGACCGGACCAAGGTGGACGGGTTGCGCATGACATCTGATGAAATCGACACCGTGATCCGGTCCTATCTGACGATGGGGCCCGGAGGGCGTCGCGCGGACCCGCGTATTGGCGCGGATCGCCACGCCCTGATCATGTCGGGTGCTGCGATTCTGCAGGCGCTGATGCGGTGCTGGCCGACCAACCGGCTGTCTGTCGCGGATCGCGGTCTGCGCGAGGGGCTGCTTTATGCGCAGATGAGCGCGGATGGCGTGCTCGACACAGGCGCATTGACCTAAAAGGGGGGCAGGGGCATGGCCAAGACACCATCGGGCAAGAACACCTCCGGGCGCGGGCAGCGCGAGCTCAAGGTCAAGGTGAAGTCCGCGCGCGGGCGCAAGCTCAGCTCGACGCGCTGGCTGCAGCGGCAACTGAACGACCCTTACGTCAAACGCGCGCAGGCCGAAGGGTATCGCGGCCGCGCGGCGTACAAGATCATGGAACTGGACGACAAGTACCGGTTTCTGGTGCCCGGTGCCCGCGTGGTGGACCTGGGTGCTGCACCGGGCGGTTGGTGTCAGGTCGCCGTCAAGCGCGTGAACGCATTGGGTGAAAAGTCGGGCAAGGCGGTCGGCACAATCCTCGGCATCGATCTGCAAGAGATGGAGCCGATTGCAGGCTGCGACCTCTACCAACTCGATTTCATGGCCGATGATGCCGACCTGCAGGTCAAGGAATGGCTGGGGGGCAATGCGGATGTGGTGATGTCCGACATGGCGGCGGCGTCCTCCGGGCACAAACAGACGGACCACCTGCGGATCATCGCATTGTGCGAGGCGGCAGCCTATTTCGCGTTTGACGTCCTCGACGCGGGCGGCACGTTTGTGGCCAAGGTCCTTGCGGGCGGTGCCGAAGGTGAGCTGCAGAAACTGCTCAAGCAACGGTTTGACAAGGTCGCAAACGTGAAACCACCTGCCTCACGCGCGGACAGTTCGGAAAAGTTCGTGGTTGCGACAGGTTTTCGCGGCGCAGATCGCGCGTAACCGGCGGTTAAACCTCTGGACCTAGCCTGCAGGCATCAACGTCACATGGCGTGATTCCAGCTATGAAGGGCTCAATCATGAAAATTACACTCGCAGCCGGTGCGCTGTGCCTCTCCGCCGTTGCCGCGACAGGTGCAGAACAATCCGATGTGGCGGCGGCCTTTGCGCGCGCGCAAGCCGCCGAATGGATCAACCATCCGGCCATCGTCAATGCCATCACGGCGCAAAACACTTCGACCAGCCTCTTGCAACAGAGTGAGATCAACGCGCTGGACCAGACATGGCGGGCCGAGGTTGGCACCACGAACGCCCCTCTCGTGACATCTGTGGTCGGTAACCCTGCGTCCGAACATCTGCGCACACATGTCGCAAGCTCTGGCGGGCAAATCACGGAAGTGTTCGTGATGGATGCGCGCGGGCTCAATGTGGCCAGCAGCGGGGTGACATCGGATTATTGGCAGGGTGATGAAGCAAAGTGGATCGAAACCTATATGAAAGGGCCCGATGCCATTCACGTCTCCGACGTGGAATTTGACGAAAGTACGCAGACTTACCAGGTGCAGGTGTCCTTGCCAGTGGCAGATTCGAATGGTGATGTGATCGGCGCTGTAACGTTCGGGATCGACGCGCAGTCCCTGTTCTAGCGTTTGCCAATCTGACAATTCGGATGGGTGCAGTACGCTGCGCCCATACGCCTTCGGCCGCACAATGGTTTTATCTCGCGCAAGCGATCAGCGCACGCGGCGCTGCAAAGACTTTAGCGCAACTGCCTGAAAGGCGACAATTGCGTCGGGCGTGACCGGTTCATGCAACACGGTGCCTTGCCGTTGCGCGACATCCTCCTGGCGGAGGAATTCAAACAGGCGCGCGCGCGGCGTGATGTCGGTAGCAAGGTAAGACATGCTTATTGTCTAGCCGTCAAAGACGGCAAGGATAGGGCCCGTTCAGGGCGCGACCTTGGCGCGGTCAGACAGACAGGCGGGCGGCATGAGTGCCGCGTTCGCGATAGGGCGTGGTGTCGTAATGCGCTCGGTAACACTTGGAGAAATGTGACGGAGACGCAAAACCGCAGGCGAGCGCCACGTTGATCACGCTCATATCCGTCTGCATCAACAGATTGCGCGCCTTCTGCAACCTTAACTCCATGTAGTAACGCTTTGGCGAACGGTTCAAATATCGCCGGAACAGCCGTTCCAGCTGGCGCGTTGACATGCCCACGTCCTTGGCCAGAATCGACGGGCTGATCGGCTCTTCGATGTTCTGCTCCATGATCTGGATCACGAGACTCAGCTTGGGGTGGCGCACCCCGATCCGCGTCGGCACCGACAAGCGTTGCGTATCCTGATCGGTGCGGATTGCGGAATAGATCAACTGATCCGCCACCGCATTTGCCAGTTCCTCGCCCTGATCGTCGGCAATCAGTTTCAGCATGAGATCAATGGACGACGTGCCGCCCGCCGTGGTCATCCGCTTTTCGTCCACGACAAACACGGATTTGGTCAGTTCGACTTCCTGAAACTCTTCGGAAAAACTGTCCTGGTTTTCCCAGTGAATGGTCGCCTTCTTCCCGTCGAGCAGACCGGCCTTGGCGAGCGAATAGGCGGCCGTGCAGAGACCGGCCATGACCACGCCCTTGCGGGCTTCGCGGCGCATCCAGCTGAGCAACCGTTTGGTCGTTGCGGCCTGCACATCAATGCCGCCGCAAATCATCACGACATCGTCGCGGGTCAATTCATCCAGATCGCCATCCAGCTTGAAGCCCGTGCCCGCCGAGCAATAGGCGACATCGCCGCCTTCCCCCACCGTGCGCCATTCATAAAGCGTCTGCCCCGCCATACGGTTTGCAATCCGCAGGCTTTCAATCGCCGCCGAAAAGCACAGCATCGTGAAATTGTCCAACAGAACAAAGACATAGCGCTTGGGCTTCACGACCTCTTCGTGGGTCGGTTGAACCGGTCGCATCGTAGACATCTCCGCGTCATCCTGAACTGGTGCGAAGGTGCATGCCTTCGGCGTTGAGACAGCCTGACCACGCGCGATTGCTCACGTCAAGAGCCGGTATTTGGGATATGGAACTGCGGCACAGGCTTTTGTATAGAGAGCCCGCGACCCTGAGATCGCCAACACCAGCGGAGTGAATGAGATGAGCGATTGGAACAAGTCTGACTGGCGCGCCAAGCCCCGGATCCAGATGCCCGATTATACCGATACTGCGGCCCTGAACGCGGTTGAGGCGCAATTGTCCAAGTATCCGCCGCTGGTTTTTGCCGGTGAGGCGCGGCGGCTCAAGGCGCATCTGGCCGATGCCGCGCGCGGTGAAGCCTTTCTGCTGCAAGGTGGCGACTGCGCCGAAGCGTTCGACCAGTTCAGCGCCGACAGCATTCGCGACACGTTCAAGGTGATGCTGCAGATTGCGATGGTGCTGACCTACGGCGCCAAGGTGCCGGTGATCAAGCTGGGCCGTATGGCCGGTCAGTTCGCCAAGCCGCGCTCTGCCCCGACCGAGACGGTAAACGGGGTGGAACTGCCCAGCTACCGGGGCGACATCATCAACGAATTGGCCTTCACGCCCGAGGCGCGCATTCCCGACCCGCAAAAGATGCTGCAGGCCTACACGCAGGCGGCGGCGACGCTGAACCTGTTGCGCGCGTTCTCGACCGGTGGTTTTGCCGACATGAACCGGGTGCACTCCTGGACGCTTGGCTTTACCGATGGGCCCGAAGCGGAGAAGTATCGCGAGATAGCCGCGCGCATTCAGGACACGATTGATTTCATGTCCGCCGCCGGTATCACGGCGGACACCACGCACGAGTTCTCGTCGGTCGAGTTCTACACCAGCCACGAATCCCTTCTGCTGGAGTATGAAGAGGCGCTGACCCGCATCGACAGCACATCCGGCAAGTGGCTCGCAGGCTCGGGGCACATGATCTGGATCGGCGACCGTACCCGTCAGCCCGATGGCGCCCATGTCGAATTCGCCCGTGGCGTGCAGAACCCGATTGGCCTGAAATGCGGCCCCTCCATGACCACCGATGACCTCAAGGTCCTGATGGCCAAGCTGAACCCTGAGAACGAGCCTGGCCGACTGACCCTGATCGCGCGGTTCGGCGCGGGCAGTGTGGGCGAACACCTGCCGCGTCTGATCAACACCGTCCGCGAAGAGGGCGCCGAGGTTGTCTGGGTCTGCGATGCGATGCACGGCAACACGATCAAGTCGTCCACGGGCTACAAGACGCGCCCGTTCGACTCGGTGCTGCGGGAAGTGCGCGAGTTCTTCTCGGTCCATCAGGCCGAGGGCACGATCCCGGGCGGTGTGCATTTCGAAATGACCGGACAGGACGTGACGGAATGCACCGGCGGTGTCCGCGCGGTGAGCGAAGAAGACCTCAGCGACCGGTATCATACCGCGTGTGATCCGCGTCTGAACGCGTCACAGTCGCTCGAATTGGCCTTCCTCGTGGCCGAGGAGCTGTCAGCGCTGCGCGCCAGCCGGAACGGCGCGCGGGCGGCCAGCTGAATAGAAAAGCGCGCGCCATGACGGCGCGCGCTTTAGCCTCATCGTTTCAGCGTTTTAATCGTCGTTCTTCACAAGTCGCAGGTACGGTGCGTCCGCCCGCGGCGTTTTGCTGTCGAACGGCGTTTCCGGCGCGGCAAATCCCGTGACCCTCTCAGACGAGGCAGCAGGTTTCGTTTGGGCGTCTGCAGGTGTGGGCAGGGGCACCGTCGAAGGCGCCGTGATCGGGCGTATCTTGGCGCCGACCACATCAAACCGGCGCGGGCTCAGCCCGATGTCCCCATGCGATACCAGACAGCCCAGAATGCGGCTCACGTCACCCAGATCGCTTTTCAGGGGCAAGAGCAGCAGGCGCGCATCCATATGGGGACGTCCGGCGCCGCCTTCCGTCACCAAACGCAGTTCGCATACGGCGGGGCGCTGGAACACTTCTTCCAGCGCGTCAGAAATCTGACGACGGCAGGGCGGCGTGATCAGCGACGTGAGCGGCATCCCGCGCACTTCCATACCCATGAGGTCGCTCAGATGGCTTCCGGCGATGCGAATGCGCGCCATGCCGGGCGCAATCCGTTCCAGAACGAACGTGTAGTCGAGCGCAGACTCGATGCCACGCGGGTCAATCTCTGACCGTTTGGGCATCAGGCGCGCGCCACGCAGGCTTTCCCAATAGGCCTCGACCTGGGAAATCGCCGTATATCCGACCTCTGAACGAAACTCTGTCATCGTGACGATATTCTGGGCATTCGGCTCTGTTTTGTCCATCGCTTGTGTCACTCACCTGTTCAAATGCGCGTTGCCGCGCAACGCTGAAAACTCCCGACACCTTATTAGCAAGCAAATGCCGCAGAAGGGTCACATTTCCTAACGGTTGGTTAACTTCGGTGAGAGCGGAGGACAGCACTTCGGCTTGTCTGCCTGCCGTTATGCGCCTAAAGCGATGGGCATGACGTCTGCGCCCCCTGATCCCCGTTTGCGGTCCATGACCGGTTTTGCCGCGCAATCGGGCGCCTTTGAGGCGCATCGCTGGGCGTGGGAAATCCGGAGTGTGAACGGCAAGGGGCTCGACATCCGCGTACGTGTGCCCGACTGGATTGACGGGCTCGAGGCGGCGTTGCGTCCCCTCGTGACGGCGCATGCAAAACGCGGCAATGTCACCATGTCGCTGCGCATCTCGCGGGAAGACGCGGCCGTCGCCACATCCGTGAACATGGCGCAGGCCCGGGCCGCCATTGCGGCGTTACGAGAGATTGCGGCGGAGGCGGCTGAACAAGGTCTTGATCTGGCCGCGACACGCGCCAGCGATATCGCGATGATGCGCGGTGTCATGGAACAGAACGCAAGCCAGGATGATCCGGCGCCGCTACGTGCCGCCTTGCTCGGCGACGTCACCGGATTGCTGCAAGCCTTTGACGAGATGCGGCTGACGGAAGGGGCGGCGCTGGCCGGGATCCTTGCGGGACAGCTGACAGATGTCGAGGCGCTCGTGACCGAAGCAGAAACGCTTGCCGAGGCGCGCAGGGACGAGGTGGCCAGCACGCTCAAGCGCAACCTTGCGCGTGTGCTCGACAACGCGGACGGGGCGGACGCGGATCGTGTGGCGCAGGAACTTGCGTTGCTCGCAGTCAAGGCCGACATCACCGAGGAACTGGACCGCTTGCGTACGCATGTCGCGGCGGCGCGTGGGCATCTGAACGAGGGCGGCCCGGTTGGGCGCAAGCTCGATTTCCTGATGCAGGAGTTCAACCGCGAAGCCAACACGCTGTGCTCCAAGGCGCAAAATGCCGACCTCACCCGCGTTGGTCTGGCGCTCAAGGCGTTGATCGACCAGATGCGCGAGCAAGTGCAAAACGTGGAATAAACAATGCCAGACACACGCCGTGGCCTTTTGATCATCCTCAGTTCGCCCTCGGGCGCCGGAAAGAGCACGCTGGCGCGCCGGATGCGCGACTGGGACCCCGATTTACGCTTTTCGGTTTCGGCCACCACACGTGCGCCGCGCCCCGGAGAGATTGATGGCGAGCATTACCGCTTTATCTCGGAGGCTGCGTTCAAGGCGCAAGTGGCGGGCGGAGAGATGCTGGAACACGCGCATGTCTTTGGCCATTTCTACGGCTCGCCCAAGGGCCCTGTCGAAGAGGCGATCAATGCCGGTTGCGATGTTCTCTTTGATATCGACTGGCAGGGCGCGCAGCAGATCACCAATTCGTCCCTCGGTCAGCACACACTGTCTATCTTCCTTCTGCCGCCGTCCATCGCCGAATTGCGCCGCAGGCTAGAGACCCGCGCGCAGGATGACGCCGACACCATTGCGCGCCGCATGCAGAAAAGCTGGGACGAAATCAGCCACTGGGGTGGATACGACTACGTGCTGGTCAATGATGATCTGGACGAGACCGAAGCCAAGCTCAAGACGATCATCACCGCCACGCGCCTGCGCCGCGAACAGCAACCGGGCCTGATGGATCAGGTGCGCGGTTTGCAAACCGAATTCGAGGGGGTGACATGACACTTTATGCTCTGGACGAATTTCGCCCGCAGGTCGCGGATGACACCTGGATCGCGCCCGACGCCAATGTGATCGGCGATGTGATTGTGGAAACCGGGGCCAGCATCTGGTTCTGCTGCACGCTGCGCGGCGACAACGAAACCATCACCATCGGCGCCGGGTCAAACGTGCAGGAAAACACGGTGATGCACACCGACCCCGGCTTTCCGTTGACCATCGGGCAAGGCTGCACGATTGGCCACAAGGCGATGCTGCACGGGTGCACCATCGGCGACAACAGCCTGATCGGCATGGGCGCAACGGTGCTGAACGGCGCGCGCATTGGCAAGAACTGCCTGATCGGGGCAGGGGCGCTGATCACCGAGGGCAAGGATATCCCCGACGGCTCGCTCGTCATGGGGGTGCCGGGCAAGGTGGTGCGTACGCTGGACGACGCGGCCATTCAGGGTCTGCGCGCCTCGGCGCTGCACTATCAGGACAACATGCGCCGCTTTCGCACGACGCTTGAACCGGTGCGGCGCTGATGCCCCATTGCGACCTGCACTACTCGGATGATCTCGACATCGACGCGCGGGCTTTGCTGGCGCAGGTCGAGGCGGTGATCCTCCGGCACGATCCGCAATCCGGCGAGACCAAGGGGCGTGCCTATCCCGCCACGACGTTTCACCATCGCCACCTCAAGGCCACGGTTTCCCTGCTGTCAAAACCGCACCGCGATGCGGCATTCGTGGCCGCGTTGCAAAGAGACCTTCGGGACGTGTTGGGCGAGGCCCTGCCGCGCCCCTGCTGGCTGAGCATTGATGTCACGTTCAGCACGCCCAACTACAAGACGGAGTTGCTGACATGAGCCGTAATGACAAGGGCACGCTGGTGCGCCCCTTTGGCCTGCCGGACAGCGCTTCGCGCCCGGTGGTGACACCCCTGTCCCCGGCTGTGGTCTATGCATCGGACACGCCAGACATGCTGGATGCGCAATATGACGGCGATCTGTCGGGGTATACCTACAGCCGCGAAGGGCATCCGAACGCGGATGTGGTCGCCGCACGGATCGACGCGCTGGAAGGGGCGCCACATCCGGGCATCGTGACGTCTTCGGGTATGGGAGCGGTGACGGCGGTGCTGCTGGGCCTGACGCAGGCGGGCGATCATGTGATCGGCGGCAACACGCTTTACGGTCGGTCGTTGCGCATGATGACCGAGGACCTGCCGCGCCTCGGCGTTGCGACCAGCCTCGTGGATCCCGGCGATGTGGACGCCGTGCGGGCCGCATTGCGGCCCGAGACGCGGTTGATCATGGTCGAGGTGGTGTCGAACCCGACGCTGCGGGTTGCCGACATCCTCGGCATTTCCGCCCTTGCGCGGGAAAAGGGTGTGCTGCTTGTCATCGACAACACCTTTACGACGCCGCGCGCCTTTCAGGCCTATGACCACGGGGCGGACATCGTCATCCATTCGGTGACCAAGCTCATGGCGGGTCATTCCGATGTCATGCTGGGCTATGTCTCGGCGAAAGACGAGGCCGTCAATGACCGGCTGCGGGTGTTTTCCGTGACCGCAGGCACAACGGGTAGCCCGTTTGACTGTTGGCTGGCGGAACGCGGATTGCTGAGTTTCGATCTGCGATTTGATCGGGCGCAATCCACCGCGGCACGGCTGGCCGACCACCTTGCCACGCTTGATGGCGTGCGCCGCGTGATCTACCCGGGCCGTCAGGATCATCCGGACCACCGGCTGGCCAAGTCGCTGCTCAAGGGCCGCTACTGCAACATGGTCACCTTTGAACTGGAGGGCGGGCGCGCCGAAGCCAACGCCTTTGCTCGCGGGGCACAAGGCCTCAGTTTTGCGCCGACGCTGGGGGATGTTGGCACGACAATTTCGCACCCGCTGTCGTCATCACATCGCGCCGTCGCCCCCGAAGATCAGGCGGCGCTCGGCATGACCGAAGGCGTTTTCCGCATTTCCGTCGGCCTCGAGGACCCGGATGCGCTTTGCGATGTCTTCAGCCAAGCGGTTGCCGCCGCGCGACAGGGCTGATCCATGGCGGACGCGCTGCTTGATACCATTCTCGCAGCGATCCCGCTGCCCAGTCTGGCGATTGACGGCGGTGAACGCATCATTGCGGCCAATCCTGCTGCTCTGACGCTGATCGGGCATCATGCGCGCGGCATGAACTATGTCGCGATGCTGCGCCAGCCCATGCTGCTTGACGTGATCGAGGCGACCCTGCGCGACGGGCAACCGCGCGAAGCGCGCTATCTGGGCAATGACGGCGCGCAGGACACCACCTATACCGTGAGCTGTCGGGCGGTCCCGGGGGCGCGGGCCGATGGCACCGGTGCCGTGATCGCCACCTTCGAGGATATCACCCATGTCGAGCAGGCCGGGCAGATGCGCCGCGACTTTGTCGCCAATGTCAGCCACGAATTGCGCACCCCCCTGACCGCGCTCATGGGCTTTATCGAAACCCTGCGTGGGCCCGCGCGCGAGGACAAGGCGGCAGCGGAACGGTTTCTGGACATCATGCAGGTCGAGGCCGAGCGGATGAACCGTCTGGTCGGGGACCTGATGTCGCTCAACCGGGTCGAAAGCAATGAACGGGTGCGCCCGACCGATACCGTTGTCCTCAACGAGGTGCTGGAATCGACCCTGCGCACCCTGAAACAGCTTGCCGATGATGCCGGCGTGACTGTGGAACGCGCCTTTGGCGACGCACCCGTCCGTCTACCCGGAGATGCGGACCAACTGAAACAGGTCTTCACCAACCTCATCGAGAACGCGATCAAATATGGCGGGGCAGGGGGGCGCGTTACGGTGCGTTTGACCGAAGCCCACCGCGACCCCGCCTTGCGCGCGCCGGGTGTGCGTGTGCAGGTGGTGGATTATGGCCCGGGCATTGATCCGGTGCATTTGCCGCGCTTGACCGAACGGTTCTATCGCGGCGACGACCACCGCAGTCGCGCCTTGGGCGGCACGGGACTTGGCCTTGCGATCGTCAAACACATCATCAACCGCCATCGCGGCCGGTTGCGCGTGGAAAGCGATCTGGGGCAGGGCGCGACCTTTACCGTCATCCTGCCCGCCGAGGTGCGCGGGGACGCGCCGGCTGATTCCTGAACTGTCATGAAAGTCTGCCGAGCGGGGTCACGATAGCGGAAATCGCGGCCAATCCCGACTTTCCCCTCATGATGGAATGTCATTATGATCAGGGGCTTACGCCGCACTGAGCCAAATATTTTCAGCCACGCCGCGATTGTCATGAATCTGTTACGCAACTGTCACAAAAGGGCATCGTGCATCCCCTAGAGGGTGGGCCAAGATCCTCATGGGGGGGATCACAGATATATCGACAGGAGACTTTTATGTCCTTTGCGAAACTCACCACATCGGCGCTGGCACTGAGCGCGATGGCTGCCACATCAGCCGTGGCCCGCGAGCAGGTTCAGGTTGCCGGTTCGTCCACCGTGCTGCCTTATGCGTCCATCGTTGCCGAAGCCTTTGGTGAAAACACCGACTTCCCGACACCGGTTGTGGAATCCGGCGGCTCGTCCGCTGGCCTCAAGCGGTTCTGCCAGGGCGTTGGCACCGAGCACACCGACGTGGCGAATGCCTCGCGCAAGATCCGGGACAAGGAAATCAAGGCCTGTGCCGAAAACGGTGTGACCGACATCATCGAAGTGCGCATCGGCTATGACGGCATCGTCTTTGCCAGCCAGATCGACGGCCCGGCCTACACGGCCTTTACCCAATCCGACATCTTCAACGCTCTGGCCCCCAAGGTGATGGTTGACGGCGCGCTGGTGGACAACCCGTACACCAAGTGGTCGGACTTCAACCCCGATCTGCCCGATGCGGAAATCCTGGCCTTCATCCCCGGCACCAAGCACGGCACCCGCGAAGTGTTCGAGGAAAAAGTTGTGGCCGTAGGCTGTGAAGCAACCGGCGCCATGGCCGCGATGATCGAAGCGGGCATGTCCGAGGACGACGCCGAGGATGCGTGCCTTGAGGTGCGCACCGATGGCCGTTCGGTCGACATCGACGGCGACTATACCGAAACACTGGCCTCCATCGACGCCAACGCAAACGGTATCGGCGTGTTCGGTCTGGCGTTCTACGAGAACAACACCGACAAGCTGAAAGTGGCCACCATGGCCGGTGTCACACCGTCGACGGAATCGATCTCGACCGGCGAATACCCGGTGTCGCGCCCGCTCTACTTCTACGTCAAGAAGGCGCATATCGGCGTCGTGCCGGGCCTCAAGGAATACGCCCAGTTCTTCGTTGCCGACGAACTGGCCGGTCCTGACGGCCCGCTGGCGGCCTACGGTCTGGTCTCCGATCCGGAACTGGCCGCGACCCAGGCCGCCGTCGCAGACGAGCAGGTGATGGGCGGCGGTAGCTAAACCTTTCGGTCGAAGAGGAAAACGGAACCGGGCGGCGCAACATAAGCCGCCCGGTTCCATGTTCCGGCCCGCCCGAGGGAGCGCGCCGAGAAACGTGGGGGACATATGCCGATCTTCTGGCTGTTGCTGATCGTTCTGGCGATCTCTGCCGTGGGCTATATCGCAGGTCGCAGACGGGCGCTGGCGTGCGTCGGCCATGACGGGCGCGCGCTGCATTCCCTGCCGATCTATTATGGTGCCAACGCGTTTCTGAAGTCTGTCGTACCGGCTGCGGGTGTGGTCCTTGTGTGGCTGCTGGCGCAGCCCTTGTTCATCGACAACCGTGTCTCGCAGATGCTGCCAGACAGTGAAATCCGCGAAGGATCGTCGCGCGGCCTGCTCATGTCCGAAGTGCGCCGCACCGCGGACGGGCTTTCGAACGCGGTGCGCGCCGGGGTGATTGACGATGCAACGGCACGCGACACCGACGCCGACACGACAGGGATCACAGACGGACTGAAAGAGGCGGGCCAGGTTGTCACGAGCGAGATCACGCGGCCCGTCCTGAACGCGGCACAGGCCTATCGCGGCATGACCGAACGGTCGAATGTGCTGATGTCGATTGCCGCGATTTTCGTCGCCGTCGCCGGTGCTGCATGGGGTGTGATGCAAAGCAACGGGGCTTTTCGCGCCCGCAACGTGGTCGAGCAGGGGGTGCTGGCCCTGCTGATCGGTTGCGCCTCGGTGGCCATTCTGACGACGATCGGGATCGTGCTGTCGCTGGTGTTCAACACGGTCGAGTTTTTCCGCCTCTACCCCGCATCCGAGTTCTTTACCCTGCTGGAATGGGCGCCCAGCTTCTCTGGCCGTGGCGGGGCGTCGAGCCTCGGGATCATCCCGCTTTTGTGGGGGACATTCTACATCTCGCTGGTGGCGCTGCTTGTGGCCGTTCCCGTTGGCCTTTTCGCCGCGATCTACCTCAGCGAATATGCGTCACCCCGGGTGCGTGGCATCGCCAAGCCGTTGCTTGAAATCCTCGCCGGTATCCCGACAATCGTCTATGGCCTCTTCGCCCTTCTGACCATCGGGCCGCTCTTGCTGAGCGTCTTTGGCGACAGTACGGGCCTAGGCTGGATGCAGGGGCAGCGCGCGGTCCTGACCGCAGGCATCGCCATGGGCATCATGCTGATCCCCTTTGTCAGCTCGCTCAGCGACGACATCATCAACGCCGTCCCGCAGGCCATGCGCGATGGATCCTACGGGCTGGGCGCCACCAAATCCGAGACGATCCGGCAGGTGGTTCTGCCCGCCGCGCTGCCCGGCATCGTCGGGGCCATTCTGCTGGCCGCCTCCCGCGCCATCGGCGAGACGATGATCGTGGTGCTGGGGGCAGGGGCTGCGGCCCGGCTGTCGCTCAACCCGTTTGAGGCCATGACAACCGTGACGGCCAAGATCGTCAGCCAGTTGACTGGCGACAGCGACTTTGCCTCGCCCGAGGCGCTGGTGGCCTTTGCCCTCGGCATGACGCTGTTCCTGATGACACTCTGCCTGAACGTCTTCGCCCTCTACATCGTGCGCAAATACAGGGAGCAATATGACTGATGTCTGATGCAACCATGGATACCGCTCCGAACGCGGCGCAACCCAAAAAGTCCCTGATGTCCGAAGACGCGCGCACCAAACAGCGCAACGCTGCCGAGCGCCGGTTCCGGTATTACGGGATCGCGGCGATCGGCACCGGCCTGTTCTTTCTGATCGCTCTGCTCACGGCCATCCTGACCGCAGGCATTCCCGCCTTCCGTCAGGCCGTGGTCGAAATCCCGTTCACCATGACGCAAGAGCAATATGACGAGGCCGAAGCGGCCATGCTCAAGACGGGCATCTACACCGGCTATTTCATCGACGGCCTGTCCAGCGAAATGCAGGCGCGTGGTGTGGAGATCGAGTTTGACAAGGCGGCGGTGGAACGTTTGCTTGGCAAGGTCGGTGGTGAGTTGCGCCGGTTCTACAACGAGAATGAGGATCAGTTGGGCGAACCCATCGGGTTCGAAGTTGCCGCTTCCAGCCGGGTGGACCGGTATCTGAAGGGTACATTCACCCGTGATGACCTCGTCGAGGGCAACCGGTTCTTCATGCCGGAAGACTTCGACCTCATCGACGCCATGCGCGATGCGGGCATCGTCAAGCAGGTCTTCAACTGGACCTTTATCACAGGTGTCGATACCGGCGTGGACAACCCCGGTGGCGCCGGTATCGGTGCATCCGTGCTGGGGTCGTTCTTCATGATGGTTGTCGTGCTGGTGCTGGCGCTGCCCATCGGCGTTGCCGCCTCGATCTATCTTGAGGAATTTGCACCGAAAAACCGCTTTACCGACCTCATTGAGGTCAATATCTCGAACCTCGCTGCCGTGCCGTCGATTGTGTTTGGTATCCTCGGCCTCGCCGTCTTCATCCAGTTCGCGCATCTGCCGCAATCGGCGCCGCTGGTGGGCGGGCTGGTGCTGACGCTGATGACGCTGCCGACCATCATCATCTCGACCCGCGCGTCGCTCAAGGCCGTGCCACCGTCGATCCGGGATGCAGCACTTGGGGTAGGAGCCTCGAAAATGCAGGCCGTGTTCCACCATGTGCTGCCGCTTGCGGCACCGGGCATCCTGACGGGCACAATCATCGGTCTGGCGCAGGCTCTGGGTGAAACCGCGCCGCTCCTGCTGATCGGCATGGTCGGTTTTGTCGCCCGCTACCCGGATGCGCTGATCGACGGGTTCATGGAACCGAACTCGGCCGTGCCGGCGCAGATCTACAACTGGGCCGCGCGCTCGGATGCTGTGTTTACCGAAAAAGCGTGGGGTGGCATCATCATCCTGCTGCTGTTCCTGATTACGATGAATACCGTCGCCGTGATCCTGCGGCGCCGCTTTGAACGCCGCTGGTAAGGGGGCAAGCCCATGAACGACATGAGAATTGTGGAGAGAGACGTGGAGACCAGCGAAACCAAGATCGCCGCGCGAGGCGTGCAGGTCTATTACGGCGACAACCACGCCATCAAGGATGTAGACGTGGACATCGCCGACAAGACGGTGACTGCCTTTATCGGTCCGTCGGGCTGCGGCAAGTCGACTTTTCTGCGTTGTCTCAACAGGATGAACGACACAATTGATGTCTGCCGTGTCGAAGGGGACATCCTGATTGACGGTGAGGATATCTATGACCGGCGCATTGACCCGGT
>CAZRUV010000003.1:0-2072 GCA_964603315.1 uncultured Rhodobacterales bacterium | reverse complement strand
GTGTTCCAAAAGCCGAACCCGTTTCCGAAGTCGATCTATGACAACGTGGCGTATGGCCCCAAAATTCACGGGCTGGCCAAGAACAAGGCCGAGCTTGATGACATCGTGGAGCGCGCCCTGCGGCGCGGCGCGATCTGGGACGAGGTCAAGGATCGGCTGGATGCACCCGGCACGGGCCTCTCGGGCGGCCAGCAGCAGCGGCTGTGCATCGCGCGCGCTGTCGCGACAGAACCGGAAGTGCTGTTGATGGACGAACCCTGTTCGGCGCTGGATCCCATCGCCACCGCCCAGGTCGAAGAGTTGATTGACGAGTTGAAACAGAATTATTCGGTCGTGATCGTCACACACTCCATGCAGCAGGCGGCGCGCGTCAGCCAGAAGACCGCGTTCTTTCACCTCGGCAACCTCGTGGAGTATGGCGAGACGGGTAAGATTTTCACCAATCCCGAGGACCCGCGCACCGAAAGCTACATCACGGGCCGGATCGGGTAGGGGGCAGACACATGCAAGACCAACACATTGCCTCGGCGTTTGACCGGGACCTTGAAGCCATCCAGGCCCAGATCATGAAGATGGGCGGCCTCGTCGAAAACGCGATCATGGAAGCCGCCATCAGCCTCGAGACCCGCGACGAGGAACGCGCCGAAGCGGTGCGTCGCGCCGACAAGGTGATCGATGCGCTCGAGGAAACGATCAACGAAGAGGCGGCGCGCGTCATCGCGCTGCGGGCACCAACCGCGATCGACCTGCGTCTGGTACTTTCCATCATGAAGGTGAGCGCCAATCTCGAACGTATTGGCGACTATGCAAAAAACATGGGCAAGCGCACCTCTGTGCTGGCGCAGATGGCGCCCGTGAACGACAGTGCTGGCGCGCTGCGCCGCATGGCGAAAGAGGTCGAGCGGATGCTCAAGGACGCGCTGGATGCCTACATTGCCCGTGACGCGGAATTGGCGCAGGACGTGATCGACCGCGACCACGACGTGGACCAGATGTACAATGCGCTCTTCCGTGAATTCCTGACCTTCATGATGGAAGACCCGCGCAACATCACCGCCTGCATGCACCTGCATTTCATCGCCAAGAACATTGAACGGATGGGGGATCACGTGACATCCATCGCGGAACAGGTTGTCTATCTTGTGACCGGCTCGACCCCCGACGATGCCCGCAACAAGGGCGACGAAACCTCCGTCAAAAATCTCGCTGTGGAGTAAGGCCATGTCCGCCGATCAGCCCCGTGTTCTGGTTGTCGAAGACGAGCCCGCGCAACGTGAAGTGCTGGCCTATAACCTTGAAGCCGAAGGCTTTGCCGTCAGCCGCGCGCAAAATGGTGAAGAGGCGCTGCTGCTTGTGGATGAAGACACGCCGGACATCATTGTACTGGACTGGATGATGCCGAACCTGAGCGGTATCGAAGTCTGCCGCCGCCTGAAGATCCGCCCCGAAACGCGCGGCATCCCGATCATCATGCTGTCGGCACGTTCCGAAGAAGTCGACAAGGTGCGGGGGCTTGAGACCGGTGCGGATGATTACGTCGTCAAACCGTACTCCGTCATCGAACTGATGGCGCGCGTGCGGTCGCAATTGCGCCGCGTGCGGCCATCGACCGTGGGCCAACGGCTCGAGTTTGACGACATCGTTCTGGATGCGGAAAGCCACAAGGTAACGCGCGGCCCGGATCAGCTGAAACTGGGACCTACCGAATTTCGGCTGCTCAGCACCTTCATGGAAAAGCCCGGTCGCGTCTGGAGCCGCGAACAACTACTGGACCGTGTGTGGGGACGCGACATCTATGTCGATACGCGGACCGTCGACGTGCACATCGGTCGATTGCGCAAGGCGCTGACACAGCACGGCGGCGGCGATCCGGTTCGCACCGTGCGCGGGGCCGGCTATGCCTTGGGGTAACCGTTGAGCCGCTTTAGGCGGTTTGGGCGCATATGTTCAATTGTCCCATATTTTGTTGGTTTTGCCTCGATATTAAATTCACATAATGTGGATTACGCGCTTTTCATGTGTACGCGCAAAGCGATAATGTCACCCGCGAGCAAATCAGAAGTGTCACTCTC
>CAZRUV010000002.1:100302-121815 GCA_964603315.1 uncultured Rhodobacterales bacterium | reverse complement strand
CTGCGGGGTTCTCGACAGCGCCAAGGCCGAAAGCCTGGGCGCCAGCGGCGAAGCGTTGACGGAAAACGGGCGGGTGATCGTGACGGGCTGTCTTGGCGCCGAGCCCGACTACATCACCGGCGCGCATCCCAAAGTGCTCGCTGTGACGGGTCCACATCAGTACGAACAGGTGCTTGATGCGGTGCACGCCGCCGTGCCGCCGGACCCGGACCCCTTTGTCGACCTCTTGCCCGCCAGCGGCGTCAGCCTGACCCCACGCCACTTCAGTTATCTCAAGATTTCCGAAGGTTGTAACCACAAGTGCAAGTTCTGCATTATCCCTGACATGCGCGGAAAGCTGGCAAGCCGCCCTGCGCACGCCGTGCTGCGCGAGGCCGAGAAACTGGTCGAGGCCGGCGTCCGGGAACTGCTGGTCATCAGTCAGGACACCTCGGCCTATGGCACCGAACGTGGGGCACCGCATCGAACCGTGCGGGGTGCGCCCTCCGATGACAGCCAATCGGCTGGAAGAGGCCAACCAATCACGGATCTCGCACGCGATCTTGGAGGCCTCGGGGCCTGGGTGCGGCTGCACTACGTCTACCCCTACCCGCATGTGCGCGAATTGATCCCGCTGATGGCGGAGGGTCTCGTGCTGCCTTATCTCGACATCCCGTTCCAGCATGCGCATCCGGACACGCTCAAACGCATGGCCCGCCCCGCAGCCGCCGAGCGAACGCTGGACCGCATCGCGGAATGGCGCAGCATCTGTCCCGACATCACCCTGCGCTCCACCTTCATTGTCGGCTATCCCGGAGAGACCGAAGCAGAATTTCAGACCCTGCTCGACTGGATGGACGAGGCGCAACTGGACCGCGTCGGCTGCTTTCAATACGAAAACGTCGACGGCGCCCGCTCCAATGCGTTGCCGGACCATGTCGCGGCGGAGGTCAAACAGGACCGGTGGGAGCGCTTCATGGAGAAAGCGCAAGCCATTTCCGAGGCCAAACTGGCCGCAAAGGTTGGTACAAGGCTCGACGTGATCGTGGACAGTGTGGACGACGACGCGGCCACCTGCCGGACCAAGGCCGACGCGCCCGAGATCGACGGAAACCTCTTTATCGACGAGGGTCACACGGACCTCAAACCTGGCGATATCCTCACGGTCGAAGTGGACGAGGCCAGCGACTATGACCTCTGGGGACGACCCGTTGCTTGAAACAGGACATGTCTCCGTTAGGTGGTGAGCGGCAAAGCCACGCAGGAGCCATACCATGACCACCCCCAAAATCGCCCAGACTGCCCCCTACCGCGTCGAAGTCGAGGCCGGAAAGACCTATTTCTGGTGTTCCTGCGGACAGTCCGCAAATCAGCCGTTTTGCGACGGTTCGCACAAGGGCAGCGATTTCAACCCATTGAAATACGAGGCGGAAAAGGACGGCGCGGTCTTCTTCTGCGGCTGCAAGGCCACGGAAAACGCGCCGCTTTGTGACGGTTCACACACGCGGCTCTGACGCCATTCTTGAAAATGAGAAGCAAATGTTCTATATTTGTTCTTCACTCGCGAGAACGGATATGTCACATGAGCTATCATTCGACCCAACCCGGACTTTTTGACCCCGTACAGGGCGCGCTGCCGATTGCGGCGCCGCAACCCGCGACGGAAAAGCAGATTGGCTATGCCAAGGCGCTGGCCGCCAAGACGGGCCTGTCACTGCCCGGTTCGGTTTTGCGCGACCGGGCGGCACTGTCGGCCTGGATCGACAAGGCGAAACCGGCACGGCCTGCGGGGCGCTTTTCAGATTATCCAAGTGCCAGGCAAGTGCAATTCGCAGAACGGATCGCCCGGCTGAAACGGCGCGACATCCCGCAGATGTGCTTCAAGGACCGCACGATGATGTCCCGCTGGATCGACAGCAACAAGCCGCGCTGACCTGCGGCACCTTGTCGGACTGCGGCCGTGCCGTTTCGGCCTATTTGAGGTGCATGAGCGACGAAACCCGTGTCCTATACAACGCCGAATGCCCGGTCTGTAACTTCGAGATCACGCATTACGCCGACTACAGCGCAAAAAAGGGGCTGCCGATCCGCTTTGACGATCTCAATTCAGAGGCGCTCGCGGATTGGAACCTTGATGCCGATACGGCTGCCCGACGGCTTTATGTGCTGAAGGACGGCGCGCTGCATTCCGGCATTCCGGCGTTTATCCTGCTCTGGCGGGACATGCCGCGCTACCGGTGGCTGGCGCGACTGGTGGCCCTGCCGGGTGTGCACCGGCTTGCGTGTCTTGCCTATGACCACGTGCTGGCACCCGTGATCTATCGATGGCATCTGCGCCGGAAAGCTCGCGTAACGTCAACAGTTTAGTGATGGATTGTGGGCTAGACTGAGGGTCTCGGATGCAGGACCCTCAACATATGCCGTACCCGTATTCAGCAAAGGAAACACTGGCCGACGCATCGGTTCATGCGGTTGGGCTGTCCGCCGGTCTTATCGCGTGCACGGCATTGATCGCCTATGTGGCGCACACGCAGGAGGCGTCACAGATTGCCGCCACATCGGTTTATGCGGGGCTTCTGATCTTTTCGCTCGTGGCGTCTGCCGCCTATCATCTGCTGCCCTGGGAACGATCCCGGCCGCTGTTCCACCGCATTGATCACGCCGCGATTTACCTCAAGATTGCAGGAACTTACACACCGCTTGTGATGTTGGTTGGCACCGGCTTTGCCTACATCGTTCTGGGACTGGTCTGGATCGTGGCGCTTCTGGGTGCGGTTGCAAAACTCAGTTTCTGGGCGACGGATGCGCGTGGCTCTCTGGCGCTGTATCTGGCGCTTGGGTGGGCCAGCGTGCTGCTGATCTGGCCGATGTGGCAAACCCTGCCCGGCCCGGCCACCGTGCTGATCGCCCTTGGCGGGCTGCCGTATACCGTCGGCACGGTGTTTTTTGCGATGAAGGCCCTGCGATACCAGAACGCGATCTGGCACTGTTTTGTGCTGGCTGCGTCTGCCTGCTTTTTCACCGCCGTCAGCCTTGGCGTGTCAGCCTGACATTTTGGCAACCAGAGCGTTGAACGCGTCCGCGTTGCGGCAGAACTCAGGCGTTTCAGATACCGCGCCCGCGCGCGCCTCAAGCCATTTTTCGCAGGTGTCGGGCTGCGTGCAGCCCATGCATTGATGCACCATGTCTGTCAGGTCATCTGGCGTGAGACCCGCACGCAGCGATGCCTCTTGCAGGTCGATGCCGCGCGCCTCGGCCATGGTGTCAACGAGAGCGGCGTGTCGTTTCAGTCGGTCATTCGAGGTCATGGGCGCTCCGAATTCTAGCTGGGACATGTCCGCAGCCTGCATCGCGGTGGACGCGCGCGCCTTGATCAAGATCAAATGAGGGAAACGATCACAGCCGCGATGCCGTCCGGCGCACGGTTTCAAGGCGTTGCGCGTTGGGCGGATGCGTGCCGAGGAACCGGTCGCCCGGATCGGGAATCCGGTTGAAGAATTGAGCGCCGCGCAGCGGTTGGTATCCGGCCTGCACCGTCAGCAACGTGCCCAATTCATCCGCTTCAAGTTCGAAATCCTTGGAATAGGTGCGCGCGCCCACATTGGCCCCGATGCGCTGCGCCGCCTCAACCGCGCCCGCGTCTCCCCCCGTGATGGTGGCGAGACCTGCAAAAATCACGGCACCGGCCGCGGCGTTCTGCTGTTGACGGGCGATGTGACCGCGGATGTGGTGCGCTGCCTCGTGGCTCATCACAAAGGCCAGCTCGTCCGCATTGCGCGCGTCGGCGATCAACGCCAGCGTAAAGGCGATGATCGGGCGGCCATTCTTGTCCAGCGTCTGATATGCGTTCGGCGGCAACCGCGGCCGGTCATCAACCAGAATGCGGAAATCACAGTCGACGCCTCTGGTCCGTTCGCGGCACGCGCGTTCCGCCACCGGTTCGACCCGGCGCACCACCTGTGCAAACGCCCGCGCTGCCTGATCGGCCGTGCGCAACTCGTCCACCGGCTCAGGCACTGGAGTTTGCGGGGCGGGTGCGGGCGTTGAAACGACGGCCTCTTCACATGCAGCCAAAAGACCAAGGGCAAAGACGGCAGTCAGCAAACGCAACATGGCACAGAGGTTCCTCAAGTTGATATGCGCGGTAGAATGTACCACACCCAGACGCGCCCGCCAGTCCTGTTCACGGGCACGTGTGCGAGAGGCGGTGCTAGACCTTGCCCTCGATCAGCGCCACCGGCGCATCCGCAGCCTTTTCGAAGTCGAGCGCCGCGCGGTCCGACACAGCCGTCAATCGCTTGAATTCAAACCGCATCTCGCCCGCTTCCTCTTCGGAGGCGACGACGAGGCACTGGAACAGATGAACCGCGCCATCATAGAGGTCGACAAAACCGCGCAAAACAGGCGCGGTCTCCGCCTCCATGGCGAAACCGGTCTTCCACATCCGCATCACCGGATGCGGCGTGCCATCCGTCATCACACGCAGGCGGGACGCCTTGCGGATCGCGTCACGACGGGCCTGATCCAGACCGGCCTGCACTTCCTTGGGAACGAATGTGGACATCACGAATTTCCTTTTCCACCGCACAACTTGAAGCGTAAGCCGTTGACGTCCAGTAAAAATTTTCTCGATGTCACCTGCACGACAGCACTGTGATATTCTCGTGACGTTGTTTCATGTGCACCGGCGCAGGGGGAATGCGCGTTGGGCCTGTCCTCCAGACCGCTACATATACGTCATGGAAGCGAAGGAGACGCGATATGGGTGTTTTGGTTGACGGTGTTTGGCACGACACCTGGTACGATACGAAGTCGACAGGCGGCAAATTTCAGCGCAGTCAGGCAAAGTTCCGAAATTGGGTCACCGCTGATGGAACGGCGGGTCCAAGCGGTGTTGCAAGGTTTCCAGCCGAATCAGGGCGTTACCACCTCTATGTCTCCTACGCCTGCCCCTGGGCGCATCGCACGCTGATCTTTCGTGCGCTCAAGGGGTTGACCGATCACATCTCCATTTCGGTGGTGCACCCTGACATGCTGTCCGAAGGCTGGACCTTCGAAACCGATGATGCCGGGGCTACGGGGGACAGCCTGTATGGCCTGCCCTATGCCCGCGACATCTACACCAAAGCGGACCCGAAGTTTTCCGGGCGCGTGACGGTACCCATTCTGTGGGACAAGGTGCAACAGACCATCGTGAGCAATGAAAGCTCCGAGATCATCCGCATGTTCAACTCGGCGTTTGACGGCATCACCGGCAACACCGCTGACTATTGGCCGCAAGACCTGCGGGCCGAGATCGAACCGGTGAATGACCGCATCTATGACACGTTCAACAATGGCGTTTACAAATCCGGCTTTGCCACCACGCAAGAGGCATATGATGCAGCCATTGGCCCGCTTTTTGAGACGATGGATTGGCTTGAGGACCGGCTGAGCACGCAGCGTTATCTGATGGGCGATCAGGTGACCGAGGCAGATTGGCGTCTGTTCACGACACTCGCGCGGTTCGATGCGGTCTACCACCTGCACTTCAAGTGCAACCGCAAGCGCGTCATCGATTGTCCCAATCTCTGGGCCTACACGCGCGACCTCTATCAGACGCCCGGCGTCAAGGAGACGGTGAACATGGCGCATATCGTGCGGCATTACCATTACAGCCACGAAAGCATAAACCCGCACCGCATCATCCCGATCAACCCCGTGATCGACTTTGATGTGCCGCACGGGCGCGATCAGGTCACGGCATAGTGCTCGACCATCGCGGCAAGGTCCTCGGGCCGCGTACCGGCAGGCAGAAACGCGCAGGCATTGGCGGAATGGGCGAAGATTGATCCATCCGAGAAAAAGCTGGTGTCGGTGACAAAGATCACGCGCGCCATCGGGTGGCGATAGCTGGCAAAATCGGCAACGGCGAGGGCGCTGCCCTCGCGCAGCACGAGATCCAGCAGGATAATGTCAGGGGCATGCTCGTCGAGATGGGCGACGGCCTCGGTTTGTCCCGCGACCTGATGCACATGCATCCCCATCCGCTGAAGGTGCCGACACCAGATAGCCCCAAGCTCTGGTCGGCTTTCTACGATCAATACGTTCATAACAACTCCGAGCCGACCCAACTTCGGCTCCCGCCCCACTTGTTTCCGCTATAAGTTAATGAACGGTTAATGACTGCAAACAAACATTAACGGCCCGTCTCAGCATTGAGTTTTGCGCGGAATTTCGCTCTTTGTGCGGAGCATTGGCGAAAAAGGTGCCCAACTCCATGGCGACCGCAACACTCGAAGGGCAAAAGCGTGACCACGGCGGCGGCCTTGATGACGCCGTGCGGCGGTTTGGCGGAACACGCGGCGGCTGGATCGACCTGTCCACGGGCATTAACCCGGTGCCGTATGCGTTTACACCGCCCGGTCGCGAGGCGTGGACCGCGCTTCCGGACAGCGGGGCGCAATCGGCGCTGTGCGAGGCCGCCCGGGCGTTCTGGAATGTTCCGGCAGATGCCGACATCCTGGCGGTGCCGGGCGCGTCGTCCGCCATTGCGCAGATCCCGCGCCTTGCAAGGGCGGCCACTGTCGCGATCCCGGGTCCCACCTATAACGAACATGCTGCTGCGTTCCGGGCGCAGGGTTGGACCGTGGCCGAAAGTGACGGACAGGCGCAGGTTCTGGTGCATCCGAACAACCCAACCGGAGGATACTGGACCGCCAAAGATCTGACCGCCCCCCTGCAGATCATCGACGAGAGTTTTTGCGACATTGCCCCGGATCGTAGCCTCGTCGCGCAAGCAACGCGCCCCGACACGCTGATCCTGAAAAGTTTTGGCAAATTCTGGGGGCTGGCGGGGCTGCGATTGGGGTTTGTGATTGGAGCCCCTGCGCATCTCGACCGGCTCGCCGAATGGCTGGGACCGTGGCCCGTGTCGGGCGTCGCACTCGACATTGGGCGGCAAGCGCTGAGCGATCGCGCCTGGGCACAGGCCACCCGCGCGCGGCTCAGCGCAGACGCTAACCGCCTGGACCGGATCATGCACACTGCCGGCGCTCGAACGGACGGGGGCACACCGCTTTTTCGCCTCTATCACGTGGACGATGCCGCGGCATGGCAAACCCGGCTTGCCAGTCATCACATCTGGAGCCGCACGTTTCCCTATTCGGACCATTGGCTGCGGCTTGGGCTACCGGATGCTGACGGCTGGGACCGGATCGAGGCCGCTCTGTGACGTTCGTCGTGCAACTGGCACTGGCCTTGTGCCTTGATGCGACACTTGGCGAACCCAAGTGGCTCTGGAGCCGTTTGCCGCATCCCGCCGTGCTGATGGGCCGGTGTGTCGCACTGTTGGACAGACACCTGAACCGGGCGCCGCTGGCCCGCATGGCCGGGGTCGTGGCTTTGGCGATCATGATCACGCTGGCAGGTGCAATCGGCTGGGCGCTGACACTCCTGGGCGACATCGCGACCCTTTGCGCCGCTGCGATCCTGCTGGCGCACCGGTCGCTGATAGATCACGTGCGTGCGGTAGGGGACGGGCTGCGCCTGTCGCCAGCGGCCGGGCGTCGTGCCGTGGGCATGATCGTCAGCCGCGATGTGCGCGACGCAGCGCCAGACAGCATCGCGCGCGCCAGTCTTGAAAGCCTGGCGGAGAATTTCAGCGACGGTGTCGTGGCGCCCGCGTTCTGGTTCCTGATCGGCGGTCTTCCCGGCATTCTCATCTACAAGATGGTCAACACCGCCGACAGCATGATCGGCTATCGCACGCCGCGACATGCCGATTTCGGCTGGGCGTCGGCGCGGTGCGATGATCTGCTGAACTGGGTCCCTGCCCGCCTCACTGCCTTGGCCCTGGCCGGGGTCGGCGGCGCACTGAGCGCTTGGCCCTCCATTCGCGCAGACGCGCGCCTGCACCGGTCGCCCAACGCAGGCTGGCCAGAGGCGGCACTGGCACACAGCCTCGACTTTGCCCTCGCCGGTCCGCGCAGCTATGACGGCGCGCTTCAGGAATTCCCCTGGGTCAATGGCGGCGGAAAGCGCAGTTTGACACCATCCGACATCGACACGGGCTGTGCGCTGGTCTGGAAAACATGGGGCACGTGCGTGTCGGTGCTGTTTCTATTGGGAGGTCTCCTGTGGCTCATTTGAAATCCATTGCTCTTGCCGCGAGCACACTGCTGCTGCCGTTGAGTGTGTCTGCCCAATGCGGCGGCAGCTTTGCCGCGTTCAAATCCGGTCTCGTGGCCGAAGCGCCTGCGAGGGGTATCGCCAAGGAAACCGCGGAACGTTTTCTCGCCGGTGTCCGTCAGGATCCGGCCGTGCTCAGGGCGGACCGCGCGCAGGGCGTCTTTCAGCGCCCCTTCATCGACTTTTCGAGGCGGCTCATCTCGCAAAACCGGATCAATTCAGGGCGGCAAAAGGTGCGGCAGTTTTCCGGGACGTTTGATCGGATCGAACGCACCTACGGTGTCGACCGACACGTCCTCTTGGCGTTCTGGGCGTTTGAGACGGATTACGGCGCGTTCCAGGGGGATTTCAACACCGCCAACGCGCTGGTCACGCTGGCGCATGATTGCCGCCGGCCGGACTTGTTCCGCCCCCAGATCTTTGCCGCGATGGAGCTGTTTGCCCAAGGCGGCTTTGATCCCGCACGCACCACGGGCGCGTGGGCGGGCGAGATCGGCATGGTCCAGATGCTGCCGCGTGACATCCTCGAAAACGGTGTGGACGGGGATGGCGACGGGGCGGTGCGTTTGAAAACCTCCGCCCCGGACGCGCTGATGTCAGGCGGCAAGATGCTGCAGCATCTGGGCTGGCGCGCGGGCGAACCGTGGTTGCAGGAGGTGACCGTACCGTCCCGGATGGACTGGAGCCTGAGCGGTGTGTCGACCAAGCTGCCCGCGTCACAATGGCAGTCTCTGGGCGTCAAACCCCGGACGGGTCGCCTCGCCAACCTGCCCGCATCTCTGATCCTGCCACAGGGGCACAAGGGTCCGGCCTTTCTCGCCTACCCCAATTTCGACGTCTATTTCGAGTGGAACCAGTCCTTTACCTATGTGCTGACCGCCGCCTATTTCGCGACCCGCCTTGCCGGTGCGCCGGTATATGACGCGGGTAATGCTGAAGCAGGGCTGAACGCCAACCAGATGAAATCACTGCAACAAAAGCTGCAAGCGCGTGGATATGACGTGGGCAGGATCGACGGCATTCTGGGTGCGGGCACCCGTGCTGCCGTTCAGGCGGAACAGAAACGTCTCGGCCTGCCAGCCGACGCCTGGCCCACGCCCGCGCTGCTGGGACGTTTGTAGAGCGGTCGGGCAAGCGCCTTGGGGCAACGCATCTGTCCTTTGCGCGCGAGGTCCCGTCGGGTATGAGTGATTGCCGGGCGCGGCACAGGGCTTAAACTGCGTCGGACACCTCAATGGACGCAATGAAATTGGAACGGCTTTTCTCAACGGACATGCCCGGGTTTCGGTTTCTCCGAAACGTCGTGCTCCTCAGCATCGCCGGGTTGCTGCCGGTGCTGGCGCTTTATGTCCTGATCACGCCCGGTTTCGCCTCGGCGCTTGGTCAGGGTGGGCCGGGCTTGCAGCGGTTCCTGAGGCAGGTTCTCACCAACGGGCTGCCTGTTGTCGTCGTGATCAACTATGTCGGCTTCCTGCTTTATGCGCTGTCGCATCAGAACGCACGGCCGTCGCGCGATCCTGCATTGCTGGCCCTGATCGACATTCTTGCCCGGGTTGCCCTGTTCTTTGGCCTGCACGCGCTGATCTACGTTCTGTCTGCCGACTGGTACGGTTCCTTCGGTGGGAGCCGTCTGACCGCTGTCTCGGTCGTTGCGCTCACCCTTGCCCGATCTGCGTTTTTCGAAAACATCTCGGGCGTCTATTTCTACGCGACCTTTGTCAGCGCGATACCGCTTTACATGTCCGCGTTCCGGCGGTCTCACGCGCTGCGGCGGGTGCGTGCAAGCGTACGCTTTCGCGCGGGCCCGATTGTTCTGGCTGTCGCCGTCTTTGCCATCGCTGCGGTCCTTTTGACCGTATTGGCCCAAGTGGTGACGCGCCTTCAGGGCTGAACGGCGCACTTTGGAGTGTTGGCCTATGCGACGTCCCGCAAAGGTTTGAAATGTAACGGTATGTACGATTGCCTGACATCCCGAAACGCGATTAGGCTCCGGCATTCGATTTTCCATACGGTGTTTTTTGTGGACAAGAGCAAGCGCAACACACTCCTCCTGCTCTCGGGTTTGGGCGCGGGCTACTTTGCGATACGCAATATCCCGGACCTGATCCCGCAAAGACTGAACTTCACCGAGGTGGCAGAGCCTGCCGGGTTCAGAAAGTTTGTCGCTGGCGAATATTCATCGGCTGCGGGCAACCCCTTTGTGGGGCTGGATGGGGCCGAGGACGAGGCCGTCCGTGTCGCAAAGAAAAATGCCGACGCGCGTGTCAGGGCCGATGTCTGCGCAGCGCTTTACGGGGGCGTCGATTTTGGGCCCGATCAGGTGCCGATTGCATCCTTTTCGGACTACTATTGCCCGTTCTGCCGGGTGCAGACCAAGAAGCTGGCAGAACTCGCCAAGGCGCGGGAAGGTGACATTGCCGTGGCCTGGCACGAGCTGCCCCTGCTGGGCGAAAACTCGGACATCGCGGCCCGGGCGGCCCTCGCGGCCAAGCGGCAGGGCGCTTATGTCGAATTTCACGATCAGCTGATGCGCAGCGCGTTTGTGGCAACGCCGGAATACCTGGCCTCGCTTTCGGAAAATATCGGGGTGGACGAAGAGAGGCTGGTCTCGGACATGGCCAGCGCGGACGTCGAAGTCGAATTGCAGGACAGCGCCGCCCTGTCGCGGCTCTTTGCGTTTGTGGGAACACCGGCGCTGGTGATCGGCAGGACCATCATTCAGGGGCAGGTCAGTGACGCGACGATCAACAAGATCATCGCGTTGGAGCGGGAAGAGGGGTGGGCCGCACAGTGCGGCACCGCCTGACGGCGTTCCTGCATTTGGCCGCTCTCACGCCCGGGCAATCCGAAAGAATTCTCTACCGAACCGCGAGGTCGGACACCGATGCCACGATTTTGCTGTCTGTGTCATCGCTGTCGGCGGACACGGCCAACCCGATCAGGGCACCCGGTTCGCCGCCAAACGCGGCAAGGTAATCCGCGGCCAGATCCACGGTTTCACGATGGGACCCCGCCCCGGCCCCCCGCAGGACAACCGTGCGCAAGCGCGGTGAATAGGGACTGGGCAAATTGGCCCCCTGTGCGTGCGCGCCGCCCCAGACGTAAATCAGGGCCCGGGCGGACTCTTCTCGCAAGATGCGCCGGACATTCCGCCCCGAAAATGCGTCGGCACGCTCGGGGTCCACGAACACGAAATAGACCGCCAGATTACGGTCATCTCCGCCTTTGACGGTGAGATCGGTTGCCGGCACCCCCTCTTGCACGCGCCACGCCCAACGCGCCGTTCTCGCCAAACGCTGCGACGGGCCAAGGGGTCGCCACAGCAGCGACACGGTGCCATCCGAGATGACATCCAGTTGTGGCCCGCGTTGCACGTAGTCGTTGGAAAAGAGCCGCAAGAACCCCTGCTCTTTCCAGCTGCCGTCGAAACCGACGCGCTCTGCCGTCACGGAACCTGCGGAGAAAAGCCCGATCACCCCCGCGATTGCAAAATGCTTCAGACGAACAGAAATCATGTCACAGCTATCCAAACCTACGCGCCAGTGTGTTTGCCATGCGCCGGAGGTAGAGCGCCGTGGAAACGAAACCAGCGCTGATCAGCGCACCAACCAGATCGTGATCTGACCCGCGCTCGGGCATCACGTTCAGGTGCGCAAAGCGACGAAACCCATGGCTTCGGCAAAGCTTTTCCTTGACCTTCCACCTGCTGGAACCCGCATTTCGTTGCAAAGAAGAATCAAGCGAGTCGCCACATGAAATTTCACGTTCCTGACATGAGCTGCGGGCATTGCGTCGCCGCCATCGAAAAAGCCGTCACGTCCGTCGACCCAAATGCTGTTGTGCAAACGGATTTGGCGGCGCATACCGCAGAAATCAGCGCAACAGCTTCTGCCGAAACGGTTGCACAGGCCCTTGCGGATGCGGGCTATCCCTCTAGTCTGCAAGAGGGCTGACAATAGGGGTGACCATGAAGATCAAACTGAAATACAAAACCGTCGGCATCCTTTCCGCGGTGCTCGTTCTGGCCGGTTGTGCCACAGGACTGGCCGTGGATGAAGACGGTACGTTCATCGAATTGCCGGAGTCTTTGGTCACGCTGGCCGCGCCCTATCAAAACCTGAACAAGGTGCGTCTCGATCCAAACGACAACTGCTTCTGGTACCTGCACACAGGCCCGGTCGAATCGACGTGGTTGCCGTTGAGAACCGCGCAAGGCAATCCAATCTGTCAGGCCGCAGAGGCCTGACTTCAGCTATTCCGATCGGCGGTGGGCGTGCCCGTCAGCTGCCGATCGCATCCTCTGGCGGATACAGGTGCGCCGTCTTTCCCGGCTCCACATTCGGATAAAGATCGTTGATGTGCGCCATGATCATGCGGACGCATCCCGAACTTGCGCGACCGCCGATGGAACGCGGGTAGGGTGATCCGTGTATCCGCAGATACGTGTCCCGGTTGCCAACAAAAAGATACAGCGCGCGTGAACCCAGTGGATTGTCCGGCCCGGCATCCATCCCGTCCGCAAACTCGGCGAACAGTTCAGGATCGCGTTTGATCATGGCGGCCGTTGGCGTCCAGGTGGGCCATTTGCGCTTGAAGCGCATCGTATACACACCGGGCTCGTAAAGAGATCCGCGCGCGATGGCCACGCCGTATCGCATCGCCGTGTCACCGCCGGGTTCAATGTGATAGAGGTAACGTGCAACCGCGTCGACGTGAATGTCGCCGGGCACCAGTCCCGTCTTGGCCTCTACCCGCACCGGCAGAAACCGGGGATGCACGCCCCAGGGATTGGATGTCGCCGGGTCGTACCCAACAGGCGTGATTTGCTGATCCCACGCGTCCCACTTGTCACGCGGAGACGTGGGTACCGCAAAAGCCGGACCGGCCAGTGGCCCGGAAAACAGCGTTGCAGTTCCAATGATAAAATGGCGCCGTGTTACGTCAGTCATCTCTGATCTCCGTGCAAAGTCATAGCTATTAAGCCGCCATGTGGCTGAATGGGAAGCCCATTCAAGCGAATGTGTTCAAATGTATCCTTGACCTGACCGCCCCTTCCGCGCGCATACAGGTGTATCACCGCGGAGATTATCATGTCGAATCCAGACGAAAATTCGGGCAAGAAAGGCTTTGGCCTGATGCACGCGGGCATGGCATTTTGCTGCGGGATCATGATGGTTCCCATTATCGGATTTTTTGTTGCGGGCGGGACGCTTGCAAGCCTCGGCAGCAATCTCGGCGTTCTTGCACCGATCGCATTGTGCCTCGTTGCGCATGTGGCGATGTTCGCGGTCATGGGCAAGTCGTGCCATGGCGACAAGAAATCCGAAAAGACCGCCGAAGAGGACATCCCCCTTCAGCCGTCCCTATCCCGGTGGTGTCCCGCAGCGAATGAAGATCTCTGCCGGAAGTTCAGCGCAGGCCGTTGGCGCCTGCCGCGCTGTGTGCAAGGGATGTCGCGCTACGAAAGTCTGACATGAACGCCCTGTCCCGATTGTTTTTTGTTCTGCACCTTGTGACCGTCGGCTTTGTCAGCCTGATGGCCGGTGGGATTGTGGCCTCGGCCGCGCAAAGCACCGTTGTCGAAACGCCCACTGTCTCGGCGCAGCTTGTGTTTGCGCAAGACGGTGTATCCCAGGGCGCAAAGACCGTGTCGGGCGCTGTCGTGCTCAGACTTCAACCCGGCTGGAAGACCTATTGGCGCTCGCCGGGCGAGGTCGGGATACCGCCCCAGTTCGACTGGGAAGGATCGGAAAACCTTCAAGAGGCGCGGCACCTTTGGCCAGCACCAAAGCGGTTCACCGCATTCGGGATCGAGAATTTCGGATACGAGACCCAGGTCGCCTTTCCGGTGGAATTCAAACTGGCGACGCCCGGCGCGCCCGCCACCTTTGCCCTTCGGCTCGATCTGCTTGTGTGTTCGGACGTTTGCGTTCCGGAAACGCTGTTGCTCAACCATAGCCTGCCCACAGGAACGGGCCTCGACGCGGACGCGGCCGAAATTGTGTCCACCGCGCTGGCAAAGGTTCCGGCAGAGGATTTGCCACGTTCGGTCACGTCGGCACGGGCCTATGTCGATGCGGACCAGACCGCACTGATCGTGTCGATGACAGCGGCACAACCTTTCGAGGAGGTTGATCTTTTCCCCGAATACGGCGACGGCACGGCATTTGGAAAACCGGACATTCGGCTTGACCCTGACGGCACAACGCTTTGGGCCCGCTTCCCGATCAACACCATTGCGCCCACCACCGGGCCGCTGTCTCTCACAGCGACCGACAGCCAGCATGGCGCGTTCACGGTGATGCCCACGCGCCTCGCGGCAGCGCCTGAGCCCCCCTTTGACCCGGCGACCCAGGGCAACACAGCTGGTGCCCTTGTCTGGATTGCACTGGTTGCCGTTCTGGGCGGTTTGATCCTCAACGTCATGCCCTGCGTTTTGCCGGTCCTGGCCATCAAGGTGTCCGCACTTGTGTCCAGCGGCGGCCAGGAGCGCGCCCAGATCCGGACAGGCCTTCTGGCGACAACGCTCGGCATCATGCTTTTCATGTGGGGGCTTGCTGCGGTCCTGATTGCGCTGAAATGGGTTGGCATATCCGTCGGCTGGGGCGTTCAGTTCCAGAACCCGCTCTTTCTGATCGTCCTGATCACCCTTCTTGTTGCATTTGTCGGCAACCTGTTCGGTTTCTTTGAAATCGCGCTGCCCGTCGGGCTTCAGACACGTATGAGCCGCGCGGGCGGAACCTCGCATCTGGGCGATGTCTTTACCGGCTTTTTCGCCGCGATGCTGGCCACACCATGCTCGGCGCCGTTTCTGGGGACCGCGGTCGCCTTTGCGCTGACCGGCAACAGCGTCGACATTGCCGTCACCTTCACGGCGTTGGGGCTTGGGTTGGCCCTGCCCTATATTTTGCTCGCGCTGAGACCGGGCTTTGCATCCGTATTGCCCAAACCGGGACGCTGGATGATCTGGGTGCGCGCGGCGATGGGTGTCCTTTTGCTGGGCACGGTGGCGTGGCTGGCTTGGGTGATGAACAGTGTCGCCGGCACACAAGCAACGCTGGTAACCCTGGTTGCCGCCGGTCTGATTGTCGCGCTTCTGTCCGGCGCGGCAAGATACGGGCGCGCCCTCGTGCTGATGACGGTGCCTGTTTTCGCCGCGACCCTGTTTGTCGCGACGATCATTGAGCCCACTGACGCGGCGGTTTCTGCCGAAGATGGCGTATCGTTCGCCTGGGCCGAGTTTGACAGATCAGGCATCGCGCGGCACGTGTCGCGCGGGCATGTCGTATTTGTCGATGTGACTGCAGACTGGTGCGTGACCTGCAAGGCAAACAAGGCGCTTGTCCTTGACCGGGAACCGATTGCCTCTGCATTGCAGGCCGATGGGGTGATCGCCATGCAGGCCGACTGGACCCGCCCGGATGAGACCATCGCCCGCTTTCTGCAGGCGAACAACCGCTTTGGCATTCCGTTCAACGCGGTCTACGGGCCGGGCGCGCCCGAGGGGATCATCCTGCCCGAAGTCCTGCGCACCCAGGTCATTCTCGACGCTTTGGAAACCGCAAGACCGAACGATCTGCGCGCGCGGTTGCGAAACCTTTCCGAAAACTGACCGCTACTGCGACACGGCATCAAGCCCCTGTTGCGCGGCCCCTTTTCGCGGGTCGGTCTGAGGCAGCTCTGCCGAAAGGGCGACGGCGTTGCGATAGGCCTCCTGCGCGCCCTCGACATTCCCGAGAACGGAATAGGCGCGGCCCAGTTGCAACCATCCATCCAGATCGTCGGGCTCTTCTTCCAGCCGGGCCGCCAGCCCCTGAACCATCGACTGAATGAATGCGGCGCGATCTTCGGCGCTCATGTCTTGTGCCGCCTCGACATCCTCCGCGCTTGGACCGCGGCCCGCCAACATCGGTGCAAAGCGGGTCAGCGGGATCGGGTCACGTCCGATCCCCTCCCCGATCCGATTGGCCTGCGCGACTAGTGTCTCCATCCAGGGATAGAACCCGTCTGCCGCATCGAGCCGCGCCAAAACAAGGTCGTAGGCCGCCGCGGACTGCCCCGATTGCTGTAACGCCAGCGCGCGGTAATAGGTCACGGCCGGGTTTGAGGCATCGCGCGCCGCTGCCTCTTCGATCGCGGCCTCGGCGGCAGGCGTCATGATCCCGTTTTCACGCGCCACCAGCGCTTCGGTGAGCATGGAAAACACGGCCGAGTCCGCCTCCGCCCGTTCGGACACGACCCGGTAGGCGGCCGCGGCGTCGTCGTAACGGCCCAGACGCATATATGTCTGACCCAGCAGCATCCAGCCCTGGCTTGGCCCGGCACTGCCGTCCGCTTCCAGCCTTGATTTCAACTGCTCCGTCAGGGCGATGACGCGCTGGCGCTCCTCGCGGGCTTCCTGCTGCTGTGCGACGGCAAGGCGTGACAGGCCCGGATTGCCGAATTGCAAGTAGTAGCCGATGGCGATCATCGGCACGGTCAGCATGGCCACCACCAGTCCGATCCGACTGCCGCGCGTCGCACCCGGTGTTGCACTGCGCCCTGCCTGCGCCTGCCGCAGGATGTTCCGCTTGATCTCGATCCGTGCGGCATCTGCATCCGCTTCGGAGACGACACCGCGCGCAACATCCCGATCCAACTCGGCCAACTGATCGGCGAAGATGGCCGGCGTGCTGTCAGTCGACTGGTCTGCCACAGCCTTTGCGCGAAGCGACAGGGCGAGACCGCCCACCGCACCCAACACGAGGACGCCAATAACGGTCCAAATCATTCCGGAGATCCCTGATCTTTGCGCGCGAGATAATGTGCCACCTGCCGTTCCTCGTCCTGCGTCAGAGGATCGGCGCCGCGCCTGCCCTGTTTGCGGCGCGTGACCGCGACAAAGGCAAGCATGGAAAACAGGGCCAGAGCGAATGGCGCAAACCATAGCGCGTATGTGGCCGGCGTCAGCGGGGGCGACATCAGGACGTAGTCACCATAGCGCGCTCGCACATAGGCGATGACCTCGTCATCGCTGTCACCGGCAACCAGCCGTTCGCGCACCAGCAGACGCAGATCACGCGCCACACCGGCATTCGAGCTGTCAATGTCCTGGTTCTGGCACACGACGCAGCGCAACCCCTTGGAGATGTCGCGCGCCCGGCTCTCTAGGACAGGGTCCTGCAGGATTTCATCAGGCTCGACGGCATAGACAGGCAGCGCCAGTGACAGGCTGAGCAGCGCATACAGGATGGCCCGCCTCATGATCCAACACCCCTTGTCAGTGCGCCCGCTGCCTCAAGTGCGGCACGGAAGGTTGCAACCGCCTCGTCGCCGACAATGGGTCCGACATAACGATAAAGCACCACGCCATCCGGCCCGACAATGAAGGTTTCCGGCACGCCCGACAGCCCCCACTCAAGCCCGGCGCGACCATTCAGGTCCGAGCCGATCCGTTCATACGGATTGCCCAGATCATTCAGCCATTGGACGGCGTCTTCGGGCTTGTCCTTGTAGTTGATGCCGTAAAGCGTCTGGCCTTCTGTCTCGGCAAAGGCCGTCAGCACCGAATGCTCCGCACGGCACGGCACGCACCACGAAGCAAAGACATTCAGGATGATCGGACGATCTCCGCCGACCAGATCGGCGCGGGACAATCCCGGCACATCCAGACCTGCGACCGGTTCAAGCTCGAACGCAGGCGCAGGCTGCGAAATGAGGACAGAAGGGATCGCGTTCGGGTCCCTGTCGGGGTCCAGCCCCCACAGAAAGAATGCCCCGAAAACGACGGCGATCACCAGCGGCGCCAAGGCGAGGAAACGCACCATGGCTCTACTCCGCCGCAACGGCCGAGGGCGCGGCCTGGCGGCGTTTCGGCGCCCCGACCCGCAGCCTCCGGTCGCTCAAGGACACGATCCCACCCAGCACCAGCATGACCGATCCGATCCAGATGAAGTTCACCAGCGGTTCGTAGAGGATGCGCAACGTCCAGGCGCCCTGTGCTTCGGCCTGATCCGATGCCGGTTCGGCCAGCGACGCGTAAAGGTCACCGGCAAGTGTCGACCGGATCGCACTTTCCGTCGTCGTGCTTTGCGCGACAGGGTAAAAACGGCGTTCGGGGTAGAGGGTCGTAACAGGCTGTCCATTCAGGGCAACGGCCAGCGTTCCGCGATCCGCGATAAAGTTTGGCCCACGGACTTTTTCCGCCCCGGTAAACGTCACATCGAAACCGGCGATCTGGATCTCCGTCCCAGGGGTGACAAAGAGGATCTGTTCCGATTTCCAGACGCTTGAGCCGATAAACCCGAACATCGCAACGGCCAGCCCGGCATGGGCCAGGGTCATGCCATGCGCCGCACGGGGCAGCCCGCGCGCGCGGCTCATGGCATCCTTGAAGGGAACATCAAAGAGGCGGATACGCAGGGCCCATTCCCGCACTGTCGCAAAGAACAACCACGCCGCAAGAGCAAGCGACAGGTACCCCAGAACCGGTCCACCCCGAAAGGCGTACCATGCCACAAGGCCAAATCCGATGGCCAGCAGCCCGGCGATCTTGACGCGCGCGACCACATCCGCCGCCTTGGCCCGCTTCCACGACAGGAACGGACCCAGCCCCATGACAAACACCAGTGGCAGCATCATCGGGATGAACGCGGCGTTGAAGAAGGGCGGGCCAACCGAGAGTTTCTGACCGCCGGACAACGCCTCGTAAAAGAGCGGGTACAAGGTGCCAAAGAGGACAACGCCGGTCGCCGCCGCGAGGATCAGGTTGTTGACCAGCAGGCCCCCTTCCCGGCTGACCGGCTTGAAGAGGCCTCCGCCCTCCATCGAAGGTGCGCGCCAGGCATAAAGCGCAAACGATCCGCCAATGGACACCGCCAGAAGTCCCAGAATGTAGAGCCCCCGCTCCGGATCGACAGCAAAGGCATGGACCGAGGTCAGCAGCCCTGAACGGACAATAAAGGTGCCCAGCAACGACAGGGAGAATGTCAGGATCGCCAGCAGGATCGTCCAGCTTTTGAATGCGCCGCGCTTTTCGGTCACGATCGCGGAATGCAGCAGCGCCGTACCCATGAGCCAGGGCATGAAGCTCACGTTTTCGACCGGATCCCAGAACCACCAGCCGCCCCAGCCCAATTCGTAATAGGCCCACCACGATCCCAGTGCGATGCCCGCCGTCAGGCACACCCAGGCGGCGAGCGTCCAGGGCCGCACCCAGCGGGCCCAGGCCGCGTCCACGCGGCCCTCGATCAACGCGGCCACGGCAAAGGAGAACACGATCGAGAAGCCGACATAGCCCAGATAGAGAAGCGGAGGGTGCATCGCGAGCCCCACATCCTGCAACAGCGGATTGAGGTCCTGACCGTCCAGCGGCGCGGGAAAGACCCGGTCAAACGGGTTCGATGTGAACAGCATGAACGTGAAGAACCCTACGCTGATCCACGCCTGCACCGACAGCGTCCGCGCTTTGGTGTGCAGGGCCACATTGTTGGCCGTCACGGCCACCAGGGCGCCGAAGACCGCAAGAATGAGCACCCACAGCAGCAGTGACCCTTCGTGACTGCCCCACGTCCCGGCAACCTTGAACAGCATCGGTTTGAGCGAGTTCGAGTTTTCGACAACGTTCACCACCGTGAAATCACTGCGGATAAAGCTGATCATCAGCGCGACAAAGGCAATGCCCGTGAACACCACCTGCCCCAGCGACGACCAAAGTGCGCTCCGCATCCAGATGACGTCGTTCCTTGCGGCACCCCAGATCGGCAAGACCGACTGAACAAGGGCCAGAGACAAGGCCAGCACGAGGGAAAAATGGCCGATTTCAGGTATCATTACGCGCCTCCGGCAGCATCATTTGACGTTAGGATGTATCAGAACCGAATATAGGATATGATGTTGAAATTGTACAGTTTTGTAACGGGCGATGGGTACAAATCATTACCGATTTCGACGCGCAATACACAGACCGCATACCTAGATGTCGGGTATATGAACACCACTCTCGTACAAGGAGCGAGCTATGTCCAGTTCCATCAAAACAGCGCTGCTGTCAGCCATCGCGATCAGTCTGATCGCACCCGTTGCTTCGGCCAACCCCGCACATCATGGCGGAACAACCGGGGCGCAGGCCGAAGGCTCGCCTTTCACTGGCCAGTCGGGAATGGGCAACATGTCAGGCATGGGCAACATGTCAGGCATGGGCAACATGTCAGGCATGGGGGGCCAAATGATGCCCATGATGATGAACATGCACATGTCGATGATGCGCCAGATGCATGGCGGTGGCGCAGGTCAACTGGCCAGCCTGTTTTCGGATGATGCCGCGCCCGAGGATATCATGGCGCGTTTCGACGCAAACAGCGATGGGGCTATTGACCTGTCCGAGTTTGCTACATGGGATGCCGAAGTGCACCGTGAACAGATGGTAGACCGGTTTCAGGAACTGGATGCCGACGGCGTCGACGCCATTTCTGCCGAAGAACTCGCCGCAGCGCATGAAGCTGCACGTGCGGGTGGAATGATGAACGGCGGCATGATGGGCGGCGGCATGATGGGCGGCGGCATGATGAATGGCGGAATGGCGCAGGAAGGGATGATGGATGACGAAACAAATAATGGTGAAGGAAACTGACCCGCCCGCAGGGTTTGGTCGCCGCGCGTTTCTGGCAGGCGCGACATCTGCTTTGGTCGCGTCGCCGCAGCTTGCGAGCGCACAACAGGCCGACATCTGGTCGGCCCGCGACGCGCAGGACGCGCTTGCCGGCGACCTGATCCGCATGATCGACGTCCGCTCGCGCGCGGAATGGGCCGAGACCGGCGTTGCACGTGACGCATGGCCGATCAGCCTGCACGAGGACCGGTTCTCGGAGCGCCTGCTTGCTGCCAAGATCGCGGCGGATGGGCGTCCGCTTGCGCTGATCTGCGCCACGGGCGGGCGATCGGGGTATGTGTACAAAAGCCTGCGGGACGCGGGCTATGCAGGCTTTGTCGATGTGTCCGAGGGCATGTTGGGCTCGGCACGTGGGCCGGGCTGGATCGCGTCAGGGCTTCCGATCGTGTCTGCCGAGGCGGCCCTCGATGCCTTGCCAGCGGATCTGCTGTAGCAGCGCGTCAGCCAACCATCAGCCACGTAGCCATGCCATCAGCCTGATGGCTGAGCATATGACAGTGCAGCATCCACTGCCCCGGATTGTCGAGCACACAGAGGATATCGCGGGTCTCGCCTGCGCGCACCATCGTCCCATCGCGATAGTCCCCCAACGCTCCGGTTGCGGTGACCTCCCAGAAATGGTGCCCGTGCAGGTGCATGACGTGGTCAAACGCGGTCTCGTTGCGCATGGTGATTCGGGCCGTTGTGCCGCGCGGGACATCCACCAGCGGCCTCCT
>CAZRUV010000002.1:53041-100202 GCA_964603315.1 uncultured Rhodobacterales bacterium | reverse complement strand
CGGCGCGCGGTGTGACCAACGGCATGCCATCCAGTGCAACGATGCGGCCCTCGATGCCCCTGACCCTCATCTCATAAACGCGGTCGATAGAGGGATTGATCATTCGCAACCGGAGCCGGTCGCCCGCGCGGACCGTCTTTGACGAAATCAGCGCCTCCGCCACGTTCCCGATCCGACCGGCGGCGGTAAACTGCTCGACCCCGGTGTCTTCGTCGTAGAGCCCGCTGTCGTTGACCAGCATGTCGAACAGTTGAACGGTGATGTCCTGATCCACATCGGGCGGCCGCCGGTCGTCTACGATGAGCGGGCCGAACAAACCGCGGCTGACCTGATCATAGGAAAGGTAGTGGGAATGGTACCAGAACGTGCCGGCATCCGGCACGCGAAACCTGTAGTCGTGGCTCATCTCCGGGGGGATCACGTCCTGCGTCAGGACGTTCACGCCATCCATGCGGTTGGGCAATCGCATCCCGTGCCAGTGCACGAGCACACCATCCTGCAGGCCATTTTCGACGCGCACACGCAAGTCCTGATCCTGGCCCACACGCATCTCGGGGCCGGGCCACGATCCGTTGAACCCCAACAGGTCCTGGTGCACACCGCCCACCCGCGCCGCAACCGGCTCTGCACGCAGAACATTGCGCTTTGCCTGCGCATAGGCGGGCCCGCCTGCCGCCGCAAGGGTCGCGAGGCCCGCGCCCAGAACGCGCCGTCGGGTCCAGTTCATGGATCAGTTCTTGGCGTCACGAACCGCTTCGACCTGGTCTATCAGGACCTGCGCCTCGACATATCCCGGGATAAGCGCGTCGCCGATCACAAAGGAGGGTGTTCCGCTGAAGCCCAGGGCGCGCGTCAATTCCATCGAGGTCTGGATGTGCTCGCTGACTTCGGGCGCGTCCATATCGCGGCGCAACTGGTCAATGTCCAATCCGACCGACCGCGCGATCCGCAGCACGCTGGCTTCCTCGGCGCGGCCTTGCATGCCCATCATGGCCACGTGGAATTCCTCGTATTTGTCTTGCTGCCGCGCCGCGAGTGCGGCACGGGCGGCAAAAACACTGCCCTCACCCAGGATGGGCCATTCCCGATAGACAAGGCGCACATTCGGGTCCTGCGCGACCAGCGCATCGACCTCCGGCATGACCCGGCGGCAATACGGGCAATTGTAGTCAAAGAACTCGACCACGGTGACATCGCCTTCGGGATTGCCGAGGATGATCGCATTGGGATCCTGTTCCAACCGGTCCCGCTCCGTGTTCAGAACAGCGGCCGCTGCCGCGGCCTGATCCTGCTGCTGACGCTCTTCCAGAAGGCGGACGGCATCCATGATGATCTGCGGGTTTTCAAGAATGGCCTCGTAGACCAATTCCTTGATCCGATCCTCGGACAGCTCGTCCGCGGAAAGCGCGGCGGGCGACAGCATGGCTGCGATGAGGGCAAACGGGGCCAGTTTCATAAGGTTCATCATCAATCCTGTTGTTGTTCGGCCTGAGTGCGTTCGGCTTGCACGGTCTGTATGCGGTCGGACCACGTCGACTTGATAAACGCCAGAACGTCGTAAATTTCGGCATCCGTCAACTGGTCTTCGAACCCGGGCATGCCACTGTCAAATTCGACGCCGCGCTGCGCCATCAAAGCGGTTCCACCCAGTTTCGTGTAGTCGAAAAGCAGTTGGTCGCCATGGTGCCATGTGTGCCCGGTTTCATCATGCGGCGGCGCGGGCAGCCTGCCATCCGGGCCCGGGCTGCGCCAGTCGCCTTGTCCTTCGAGGTTTGCACCATGACAGGCCGCGCAATATTCAGAATAGATCCGCTCACCTGCCACGATATCTGCTGTCGCAATGTCCACGGTGCGGGCCACGGATTCGCCGGAACCAAAGAGGTTCCAGATCATTCCCCCTGCAACCGTCATGATCACGACAGCGAGGACAAACCGCATCACGCCACCTCGATGCGCGTCATCATGCCGGATGCGGCGTGCGACAGCATGTGGCAGTGCAGCAGCCAATTGCCGGGATTGTCCGCGACAAAGGCAATGTCCCTGCTTTGGTTTCCAAACAGCAGCGTGGTGTCGCGCAACGGACCGAGGCGCCCGTCATCCGTCACCTCGTGGAAGTGCACGCCGTGCAAATGCATCGCGTGCGGAAACACCGTTTCATTGCGGATCGTCAGGCGCACATGTTCGCCCCGGCTGAGTTGCGCGAGCGGCGCATCTTCCATCCGGCCGATCGCACCGTTGAACGCCCAGAACTGACCCTCCCGCGCCAGTTGCCCCGCACTCATCCGATTGCCGCCCAGCGTTGCGGCCCTGAGACCGCCCATGGCGCCGCCTTCCATGACAAGCGCCAGCGGCTTTGCCCCCTCAAGCGCCACCATTTCATGCGCATTGCCCTGCAACGGCTCCGGCGCGTCGCGTGGCACGGTGCCGGCTGTTCCGGTGACATCAAACTGGACTTGCGAGAACCCTTCGCGGTTGACCATCGTCACCAGATCAGCGGTTTCACCGGGCGCGGCGGTGACATCGACAAAGACATCCGCGCGTTGCGCCGGCCCCAGAAAGAACGAACCTTCCACCTTTTCAGGTACCGCAAGCGGCATTCCGTCCAGCGCCATGATCCAGCCGTCAAACCCGCTCAACCGCAATTCGAAAACCCGGGCATTCGCCGCGTTGATGATCCGCAGGCGCCTGCGTTCATTCTGCCGCGCCGACTTGGTCAGTTCGTATGTCCCGTTGGTCGCAATGAAATTGCCGGAGCGACCGCCGTGGCTGAGATCACGCGCGGCGCCAAAATTGCTGTCGATCTGACCCGTTGCGGGATCAAGCAACCAGTCATCGAGGAGGAGCACATCTTCCGCGTCCACATCCGGCGGCGTTGGCTCTTCGACGATCAACGCGCCGTAGAGACCCCGCGCCACCTGCTCAAGCGACCGGTTGTGCGCGTGATACCAATAGGTGCCAGCGTCTGGCGCGACAAAGTCGTAGTCAAACCCGGCGCCCTGCGCGACCGCCGGTTGGGTGAGGCCACTGACGCCATCCATCGCGTTGTCGATCCGGATGCCGTGCCAGTGGACAGACGTCGCCTGCGGCAGGTCATTGACCAGCCTGCGCTGCACGCGCGCGCCCTGGGCGACGCGGATTTCGGGGCCGGGCATCGTGCCGCCATAGCCCCAGATCGTTGTGCGCGCGTAATCATCGGGCAGAAGCTGCACGTCGGAAACGCGCGCGGGCAACGTTTCCAGGTTCGACTGTGCAAGCAGCCCGGAAGGAGCGGCCGCGAGGGCCGCTCCACCTAGCAGTATTTGTCTGCGAGTGAGTTTCAATTGATAAGCCCCTATCAGCAGGTTTTTCTAGCCATGATCGTCCAGAAGATATGTCGCGATGGCCTTGCGGTCATCATCCGTCAAGAACTGCGTACCATATAGTACGACCTCACCCATTGCGTTGCCAAATGCATCTCCCGAAGGTGTGATACCGGTCTGCAGCGCATAGGCCAGATTGTCGACGTCCCAACCGCGCATCTTGAGTGTCTCATAGTCGATCGCCGGAGCCTTCCCGCCACCGGGAAGCATGTCGCTGCCCTTGAAATGCTCGGTATCGACATTCCGGGCACCAAGGAGATTGCGGCCCGTGTGACATGCTGCACAGTGGGTTGCGCCCTCGACCAGCAAGCGACCGCGGTTCCACACATCACCATTCTCTGGCACCGGGTCCGTTCGCGGTGGTTCCAGGAACAGCGCGCGCCAGATCTTGAGCGAGGCGCGTTGATTGAAGGGGAACGGCATGTCGGGCTCGCGCGACGCTTCCGCCACCGGTGGCACGGTCTGAAAGGCCGCCCACAAATCCGCAATCTCCTGATCCGTGAAGTTCTGGTAGAACGGATAGGTGAAAGCCGGATAATACGGCTCCCCATCGGGCGAGATGCCCTGACGGACGGCAACAGCGAACTGGTCTATGGTCCAATCGCCGATACCGTGCTCTTCATCGGTCGTGAGGTTTGGTGAGTAGAGCGTGCCAAAAGGTGTATCCAGCGCAACACCACCCGCCAGCGGCGCGCCGCCTTCGGGATTGGTGTGACAGGCGATGCAGCCCGAGGCGCGCGCCAGATACGCGCCCCGGTTCACATCTCCGGTCAGGTTTGCAAGCTCAGGTGATGGGGCGGCGCCAATCGGCCAGACGGTCAGCCCGACAAAGCCAATTGCCGCCAGGACGACCGCTGCGCCCGAACCAAAGAGTAAGCGGCGCATGTCAATTGGACTCCGCCCGGTACTTGGTATGACAGGCCGAACAGGTCTGGCTGATCTGGGTAAATACCGCATCGGAAGGCATCGCCGCCAGCATGTCGAAATCCATCATGTCGCCTTCGGATTGCCCCATCAGCCCGCCCATTGCTGTCTGACCGCCCATCATGCCGTCCGTACCCATCATGCCGCCCGTACCGGTCATCGACGCTGTCGCGCCTCCGGTATTGCGCGTGGCAAGGCCATTGTCCGCAGCGACCGCAAGTGCCTTGCCCAGCACTTCGAGGTCCATCGCCAACGCCTCGAAACCCTCCCAGTCGGACCAGACCTCGTCCTTGGCTTCGGACGGTTTGCCGCCACTGCCTTCCGGGAACAGCTTGGTCATGGCCTCGCCCGAATGCGTTTCCACTGAAGCTGCAAAACTGCGCACCGCGTCGGCGTCATAGGCGACTTGCCCGCGCATGATAGGCGTGACTTCCTTGACCGCCTTCTGCAACGCGGCCATACCGTTCATTCGCTCCAGCACAATTCCGGTCGCACCACCATGCGCAAGAGCCAGGCCAGCTGTCATGCTGGCAATGACGACCAGCGCTATCTTTGTCGATTTCATCAATGTTCTCCGTTTTCGATATTCAGGTTTGTTCCGTTATCGAAATCAGATCGGAATGGGCGGATCGTTTCCCAGGGTGACGCCGACAAGGCTTTTGCCGACCACCGTGACGTGCTTGGTCGCGGCCGTATCACCGGGCATGTGCTCAATCGGCTTCTGCAAATTGAACGTCACGACGCATTCAATCGCGCCGTGACAATGCGCCTCGCCGTCATCCTTGTCGACGTGTTTATCGGCAACCGGCACCGGGCTAAGCGACGCATGCGCATCAGCGCTTGTTGGCAAAACAAACACACCGACGGCAACAATGAGTGTGTAGACCACCAACCGAAGGTATGACGCACCAACCCACACGCCTAGTATATCCCGTTCTCGCGTTGGAGTTCCCGATTATACGCCGTCACAAGTCTGACCTCACCATCCGAAATGCCCTCGACCGGCGGCATGTTCCCGAAATTCCAGTGATGCGCGCGCACACCGTTCTTCGCAGCCATGATAAACGCCATATCAGAAGATGGGACGGCTGATAGGTCTTGTGCACCAGCGGTGGCGCAACACCGTTTTGACCAGCGGCATTCTCACCGTGGCAGGCAGAACACCTTGCCTCATAAATGCGCTGCCCAAGCTGCGCGTTGTCGGAAAAACTGGCCGGGATCGCAATCTGCGCAATCGGCGCGCCTGCTTCAACGTCACTCAGATCGGGCGGCGTCATCGAATGACCCCCGGTTTAGGCGGGTTCACCAACTGATATCCGAACACACCCAAGCCGCCCACCAGCGCGGCTCCTACAAACAAAACTGCCTTGTTCATCAGATCAGCTTCACCTGCGTTCCAACCGGCGTCCGTTCGTAGACTTCCTCGATCTGCTCTTTGTAGAGACCAATGCACCCGTTCGACGACGCGCGTCCGATCTTGCGCGTGTCCTGCGTTCCGTGGATGCGGTAATACGTCCACGACAGGTACAGGGCGCGTGTCCCAAGCGGGTTGATCGGATCGCCACCCTGCACGACGCGCGGCCAGTCCGGGTTGCGTTCCAGCATCGACGGCGTTGGCCGCCATGTTGGGTTTTTCCGCTTTTCGATGACTTTCGTGTATCCCCGTTTGGTCAACTCGTCAGACATGGGGACAGAGGTCGGATAAAGACGCATCTCACCATCCGCGGTCCAGTGCTGCAGGAACCTGTTGACGGTGTCGGAGATGATGATGCCGCTGCCGAGGCGCTCAAAGTGGTCGCGCCAGTCATGCAACGCAAAGGACGACATGTTGCGACCGGAGCCCTGAGTCCCGCCTGTCTGTGCCATCAGAACGGACGGCGCAGCGAGGGTCGACGCTGCCGCGGCAATCAAACGCCGTCGCGATAGTTTTTTCGGGTCAATTGTCATTGTCTGCCTCCGGTTTTTTATCAGGATGGAGTTACCATTTGCGCTTCAGGATGTGGTGTATCATTTTGTAATGATGGCGAAGGTTTGCCAGTCTCTCTGGCGACGACCGCACCGGGCAAAATGAGCGTGGCGCACAGGCCGCCGGTTGATCGGTTCGAAAGGGACAGCGTTCCGCCATGCGCAAGGACAATGCTCCTTGCGATGGACAGGCCCAGTCCGGTCCCACCGGTGTCGCGCGAGCGGCTGTGCTCCAGCCGGACATAGGGTTCGAAAACCTGGCCGATCTGGTCTTCGGGAATGCCTGGGCCGCCGTCCTCCACGCGGATCTCGAGATCATCTTCCTTCACCGCCCACGTCACCTCTGCCGCACCACCGTAACGTTTTGCATTTTCAACAAGATTGCGCAGCGCGCGGGTCATGGCGTTCACACGCATGGCCACGATCACCCCGTCGGCGGGGACTTGCGGCTGGACGCCCACCCGGTCCAATAGGCCGGACAGGGCGGCGGGTTCGACCGGTTCTTCGGTACCGACACCGCGCGCGTAGGCCAAGGTGGCCTCGACCATGCCGGACATCTCTTCCACAGAGCGGCCAAGGCTTGCCTGCGTTTCGGCATCATCAACCATCGCCGATTGCACCCGCATCGCGGTCAATGGCGAACGCAAGTCATGCGCCAAAGCGGCCAGCATCATGGTCCGGTCACTCACAAAGCGGCGCAACCGGTCCTGCATGACGTTGAAGGCCTGCGTGAGCGCCTTGACCTCGGGCGGTCCGGCAGGCGCAAGCGGAGGCACCTGATCGCCCCGCCCCAACGCTTCGGTCGCCGACTTGAGCGCTGTCAGCGGCCGGGTCAGGCGAGCGATCACAAACCAGAAGATTGCGAGCGCACCAAGGCCCGCGGAAAACAGAACCGACATCAGAGATGCCGAAGACACCTGCCACGGTGGCCGCTCGAACCGTGTTCCCACGTTAAGCCAGTCCCCCCCCGACAAGGCAATGGATATCTCCAGTTCCACGGCGGCAAGGGTCCCGCGCATCATGTCGGCATGCAATGCGGCCAGTTCCGGCGTCAGGTTCGGAACCGGCAGGACACTGCCGTCGATTTCATGGACTTCAACCCGGATCGCGCGGCTGAAACTGTCGCCCATGAGCGCGCGAATGCGGGCGGCGACAGCCGCATCTTCATGGTGCTCGCCCTCGGTCACTTGCGGGTCCGGGCCAATCTCGAAACTGACCAGTGGTGAACTGGCCGCCATGACAATTTGCTGGTGAAGCTCCGCAGGAGCGCTTTCGATCAAAACCGCCACATTGGCCGCGCGCCCCGCCGCTTCCGCCCCCAGGGCGGCCTCAACGGCCGAGGATCGCTCATCGGCGAAAAAAACGAGGCTCAGCAACTGCCCGACCAAAAATGCGGCTCCGACGAGGAGCACAAGTTGCGTGCGCAGCGACAGGTTGCGGCCCGTCACGACACGACCTCGACATCACAGGCCAGCATGTAGCCGCCATTTCGCACCGTCGCGATGAGGCGCGGCCTGAGCACATCGGGTTCGATCTTCTTGCGCAGCCGACTGACCTGATTGTCGATGGTCCGGTCAAACGGACCCGGCAGGCGGCCCGTTGATTTCAGCAGCAAGTCCTCGCGGCTGACCGTGTTTCGGGCGTTCCCGATCAGAACAGACAGCAGACGCGCCTCGCCTGACGTCAGAACCTCCATCCGGCCATCCGCACGTTCGATCACCCGTGCGTCGACATCGTATATGACACCGCCGAAGCCAATCTTGTGACCCGCAAGATCGTCCTTGTTCGCCGAAGGGTTTGCCCGCCGGAGGATCGCCTTGATGCGCGCCAGCAGTTCGGGCGGGTTGAAGGGCTTGGACATGTAGTCGTCTGCGCCTGTCTCGAACCCTTTGAGCAGATCTGCATCGCTGTCCAGCGCCGTCAACAACAGCACCGGCAGGTCAGTCTCGGCGCGCAGGCGCGCGCAGGCCGACAGCCCGTCTTCGCCGGGCATCATGACGTCCAGAACGATCAGGTCCGGCTTTCGGGCCGCGATTTTCTGATCCATGTCGGCCGCATTCTCGGCGGTCTGCACATCCAGACCGTTTCGCGCGAGATAGCGCGCCACCGAGTTGCGGATTTCTGTATGGTCATCAACGACAAGAATGTTCGGTCTCGATTCCATATGACGCAGATACACGAGCGGATTGAGAGGCGCTGCCCCGGATTTGTCGCAGAATGTAACTGAAATTCCGCCCTACTCAAACGCCGGCGGCGTGCCGCGCATGATCCTGACAGTGCTCTGGTAGGCGTCCACAGGCTCGGTCCAGGCAAGATACACGTCCCCGCCCGACCGGGCCATGCGCGGGAAATTCATCGAGCCCGCGGCAGCGTTGCGCGCCAGTTCCTGCCGCGTGACACAGCCCTGACCTGCCACGGCCCGGCACACCATCAGCACTTCGTCATCCCCCTGCCATTCCAGCCACGTCACCAGAACAGAGCCATCCTCGAGGAAAAGCGCATCGACCCGGCCCAGCGGTTCGCCGAGGTCAATGCGTGCAGGCGCTCCAAAATGCGCGCCGCCGTCATCTGAAAACGCGACTTTGACGGCGGCAACGTCATCGGCCCCTGTGTACCACGCAACGGCCACACGCGTGTCCTGCGCCGCAATCGCAGGTCCGTTGACAGGGCATCCCGAAATCTCCCAACCGTCCTCGTGGACCGAGACCGGACCGCTCCACGTGTCATTGTTCAACCGCACGACCGAGATATCGCGGATCTCCGCGTCCGTCCTGTCGCGATACGCGACAACCAGCGATCCATCGCCCAGCCGGGCCGAGGATGTCTGGCAACAAGAGCATGTCTGTATGTCGACGGCCCGATCCGGCATGAGGCCTCCGCCAGGATCAAACCGGGTCGCCCTCAGCTGCATCGCGTCGGGGCTGTCCTGCAGGCCAACCTTTCCATACGCCCGCCCGTCCAGCCACAGCAGGTCAAGTGACCCGTCCGGCGCGCCGTTCATTGTGACAAAACCGTGCTGTGCCTCCGACCGGTCGCTGTGCGGGACCATCGGGGCGGACCACGTCGCGCCTTGATCGCGCGAAATCGCAAGTTCTACGTTGTAATCGTAACCGCTGCGCCCGGCCTTGCGCAGCCAATGCACCGCGATGCCCGCATCGCCAAACGGCATGACAGAGGGAAAATCCGCCCAGTTCACAAACAGGTCGTCCCCCCGCACCACCGTAACAGGATCGGACCAGCCCGCGCTCTCCAGCCGTGCGAACTGTACGTGCGTGTCCGACCCTTTCGGGGCCATCCAGGACATCACCAGCGCGTCACCGGCCGCGGCGATGTAGGGCTCCTGTGCGACCCCCTTGATCGGGCTTTCGATGGCGACAAGGTCCTCGAACACCGCAGGCTCGGCCGTTGCAACACCTGCAAGCAGCGTGGCAACGGCCCCGAACCCCCAACCCGCAAAACGATGCCGCATGTTTTCCCGCTCCGCCTAGACTGTGGACCCCTTGGGATAGAGGTGAGTCCGTGCGCCGATGTCCACGCGCTCATAAAGGTCTTTGACATGCGCGTTCGTCAACCTCGCGCAGCCATTTGAAACAGCCGACCCGATCGTCTGCGGCGCGTTGGTACCATGGATGCGGAGATATGTGTCGCGGCCTGCGTCATCGTAAAGATAGAGCGCCCTTGCCCCCAGAGGATTGTCCGGCCCGCCTTTCAGACCGTCCTTGAAACGCGCATATTTTTCCGGCTCCCGGCGGATCATCGCATTGGTCGGACGCCACCATGGCCATTTGGCCTTGCGCGCGACGGTGAATGTCCCGGGTTCATACAGGCCCTTTCGTCCGACGCCGACACCGTAGCGGATCGCCAGTCCGTCCTGCAGCATGAGATACAGAAAGAAGTCATCCGGAACGACGTGGATCGAACCCTGCGTCCAGTCCTTGCGACCTGTGTTGACCAGTTGCGGCAGGAACCGGTCAGGAAGTTGGGGCTGGTGCGCCAGAACCACCTGCGGCGCCGCAGCAAACACGCAGGCCCCAGCCACAACCGAACGCCGCGTCACTGGCACGTCGTCCCCGGATCGATCGCGCCCTGCCCCATTCCGCCCAAAAAACCTCATAAGTATCACCTGTGAAATCGCCAATCGTCATCATCTAAAAGGGCGTTTTGATCGAAACCTAACGCTTGTTTGTCGCAATATGTAACTGTTGCCTTTTGGCCCCTTGACCTTCCAGCCACTGGAAGGGGCATGTTCGCCGCATGTCACGCGCGCCATATATCAACCCCGCATCGGGATACCGAATGTCCGGCATCGGATCGCGCCGCACCTATGCTGCGTTTGCGGGCCGCAAAGCGCTCTGGTTGTTCGTCATCATTCTGCTGGTGCTCTTTCTTGAGCTGTGGGGTAGCCGAGACACCCTTGCAGCAGGTCTCGAGCTTCCCGAGCGCGCGGATTTCCAACGGTGGATCGAAGGCGCAGGGCTGTTCGGACCCGTCGTGGTGGTCCTCTTCATGGCGCTGGCAATTGTGGCCAGCCCCATACCGTCAGCGCCCATAGCGCTTGCCGCCGGGGCGGCCTACGGGCACATCCTGGGCACTGCTCTCGTTGTCCTCGGCGCGGAACTCGGCGCCATTGCGGCCTTCCTGCTGGCCCGCCGCCTGGGTCGCCCTTACGTCGAACGGCATCTCGGGCACAGGCTGGGCGCAGGGCTTCTGGGATCACAGAACACACTCACCCTGCTCGTCTTTGGCAGCCGCCTGCTGCCGTTCCTGTCCTTCGACATGATCAGCTATGCGGCGGGCCTCAGCAAACTGCATGTCTGGCGTTTTGCCGTTGCCACCCTCGCCGGGATCATCCCCGCGAGTTTTCTTCTGGCGCATCTCGGAAGCCAGGCGATGAACGGAGATGCGCGCACCGCCGCATGGACGGCCGCAGCGCTTGGCGGCTTTACCGCTCTGTCTCTGGTCTTTGCCATCTGGCGCGAACGTCAAAACACGTCAAAGGAGGGCTGACAGGGTGGCCGATACGCATGCCCTGCAAAACCCCGTCTCCGGCAAGGCACTAATGAATTCCGCCCGGCTTGCGGGCCTCCACCCCGGTGACAACAGGCGGCCAGTCTCTGGCGCCCGGTCCTGCGCCATTGTGTCCGATGCCTTCACCCGGCTTTTGCCACGGGTGAAGTCCTGCAGTGATTGTGACGCACCGCGCCACGCTCGACTCTGATCTGCAGACGGCTTATGTCAGTTACAAAACAAAGAGGAGACACCATTGAAACGCCGTACCTTTCTCATGTCCGGAGCAGCAACAGTCCTCGCACACCCCCTGCTCGCCAATGAAAACCCCGTGCTGAAAGTGCAGAAAACCCCGACCTGCGGCTGCTGCACGGGTTGGGTGGAGCACGTCCGGCAAGCCGGGCTGCCCGTCGACGTGCAGGACGTCGATCAGGACGCCCTCTACGCATTCAAGGACAGCCTTCAGATCCCGTCGGAACTGGCCGGTTGCCACACCGCCGTAATCGGAGACTATTTCGTCGAAGGTCACGTACCGGCTGCGGATATCCAACGGCTGCTCGCCGAGCAACCCGCGGCACGCGGCCTGACCGTTCCCGGAATGCCGATGAGTGCGCCGGGCATGGCCGGACCCGGCGCCGGCGATACCTACGACACCCTGCTTGTCGGCACGGACGGATCGATTTCCGTCTTTGCCAGCCACAGCTAGCCCTTCGACGGCAGGTGATACACGCCGCGGGACGGTTGAACGACCCGCCCCGCGGCAACCAGCGACCGAAGCGCGCGATATGTCGATTCGCGGGTCAGGTGCAGGAGTGCGGCAAAGTCCATGACCCTGCCATCCAGCAGCCCGGCGGCAAGCCCTGCCTTCACGCGTTCTTCCGCATTCCGAATACCGACGATTTCAAGAAGCATGCGCTGCGCCTGTATCTGGCGGACGGCTTCACGTCCGTAGTCCCGCGCGAATGCGACATCCACGAAAGCCGCCAGAACGGCCTGTTTTTCGATCCGGATGAACACACCCGCGTCGATCACAACGGCGTCGCAATGATACTGCTCCGAGAAGACGGACGCATCGGCAAAGCTGGTGCCGGGCGTCGCGCGATGGATCACGAAACGCTCCCCGTTCGGCCCCACACGTTCGAGGTGAACCCGCCCGCTCAGCACGATATACAAGCCGTTGGTCACGGCCCCTTGCCGAAACAGGGTGTCGCCGGCATCGGCGACCAGCTGGTGCCGTGCGGAATGTGGAAGTCGGTTATAGGGATCTGGCAACATATGATCGAGATCATATTGCAGCGCGCCCGCCATTGCTAGGACACATCGACACGCTCTGACCAAGGATCAAACCATGCGTATTCCAATGCTCCTTCTGTTTCTGTTCCTCTCCAGCCCCGCATTTGCACAACACAACCATGCGACGGGCACTCAACCCGACGAGAGTGGCCAATCCGCATTTGCCGCGATCGCGGAAATCGTGACAATCCTGAGAGGCGATCCCAACACCGACTGGAGCACGGTCAACATTGCAGCGCTCCGTCGCCACCTTGTCGACATGGACTTGCTGACCACGGAGGTCGCGGTGGACACCATCCCGCGCCCCGGGGGCGCCCGCTTTGAGATACGCGGCTCAGAACGCAGCCTCGAAGCGGTTCGTGCCATGGTGCCCGCGCATGCGCCGTTTGTCGTCGCCGAAACCGGTTGGGAGGTCAGCACACAGGGACTGGAGGACGGCCTGGCGCTGATCGTCGATGGTGACCCGCAGCAGATTCAGGGGCTCGGGTTCTTTGGCATGATGTCCATCGGTGCGCATCACCAGGAGCACCACCTGATGTTGGCCAAGGGCGCGCAGCCCCATCGATAGCCCAAAGTGCCTTTGCGCCACTGCGAAAAGGCTCCGCACGGTTTTTTGAGGAGAAAACGGCAAAGACCGAAGCGCGGCGCGCGGAAGGGCCAAAGGCAAAAGCGTCTCAGGCGACCAGGGTTTCCGCCTTCTTGAGGTCGACTGACACCAGTTGGCTCACACCCTGTTCTGCCATGGTCACACCAAACAGACGGTCCATCCGCGCCATCGTTACCGCATGGTGCGTGATGATCAGGAACCGTGTATCGGTGCGGCGGCACATCTCGTCCAGCAGGTCGCAAAACCGCGTGACGTTCGCGTCATCCAGCGGCGCATCCACCTCGTCCAGCACACAGATCGGCGCGGGGTTGGCCAGGAATACCGCAAAGATCAGCGCGAGGGCGGTAAGCGTCTGTTCCCCACCTGACAGCAGGCTGAGCGTCGACAGTTTCTTGCCCGGCGGCTGGCACATGATCTCAAGCCCCGCCTCAAGCGGATCGTCACTTTCCACCATCACCAGGTTCGCTTCGCCGCCGCCAAACAGGTGCTTGAACAACATGGAAAAGTTCGAGTTCACCTGTTCAAAGGCCGTCAGCAGGCGCTCGCGCCCCTCGCGGTTCAGGCTGGCAATCCCGCTGCGCAGCGTCTTGATCGCCTCTTCGAGATCGCTCTTTTCAGACAAGAGCGTGTCATGCTCTTCCTGCACCTCTTTGGCATCTTCCTCGGCGCGCAGGTTCACCGCGCCCAACGCATCGCGCTGGCGCTTGAGCCGTGCCACGTCCGTCTCCAAGGCCTCTGCGCCCGGCATCGCGTCGGGCAACACGTCCAGCGCCGTCAGCAACTGGTTCGGCGTTTGTTGATGTTCGTCCGCGATGCGCTCGGCCGCAGCCTGCACGGTTTCGCGTGCCGCGTCGTTCAGCGCCTCGGCCCGCGCGCGATCTTCGCGCGCTTCGGATGCAGCGCGTTCAACCTCGCGTTCGGCCTGCGCGGCATTGCGCAAGGCCGCCTCACCGGCGCTCAGCGCATCTGCGGCATGGACCTTGCGCGCCTCGGCCCGCGTGATTTCCTCGGCGAGGCTCGCGCGGGTTTCCGCCAGTTCGGCGGGCAGCTTTTCGGCCACGGCAAGCTCGTCTTCGGTCGTCTCCTTGCGCGCCACCAGTTCGGCACTGCGGCGTTCCGCTGTCTCTAGACGGTGCTTCCAGCCGCTGATCTCCTTGATGATCTCCTGCGCGCGCTTCACCCGCGCCTCACCGGTGCGGCGCAAATCGTCATGGGCCGACCTGCGCGACATCATCGTGATACGCGCCGCCTCGACCGTCATGCGGATATCCTCGACCTGCGCACGCGCCGCGTCGAGGTCCGGCAGGTCCGCAAGTGCGGCCTCTGCCTCGGCCAACCGGGTGCGCGCGCCCATCGCCTCTTCCTCGTGCCGGGTGACGGCCAGACCAAGAGACTCCAGACGGCTCTGCGCCAAGTCGCGATCCGCCTCCGCCCGGCTGAGCGCGCGTGCCGCATCCGCCATCATGCGGTCCGCCGTGCGACGCGCCTCGCGCGCCCGCTTGTCCGCATCGGTCAACTCTGCCATCCGCGCCGTCAGCGCCTCATGCGCCTGCCGTGCCCCGTCGGCACGGGCGGTTGCCCGCTCCTGCGCCTGTTTCAACGCCTCAAGGCGGTTGAGTTGTTGCAACCGAAGCGCTGCCGCGCTTGGCGCATCTTCCGCCCAGGCGCGGAACCCGTCCCACCGCCACAAGTCCCCCTCACGAGAGACCAGTCGCTGACCGGGCTTGAGCTGATCCTGCAATCGCACCGCATCATCCGCATCCGCGAGGCCAATCTGGCTCATCCGCCGCGCAAGCGACGCCGGCACCGAGACGTGCAGCGACAGCGGTGTGACGCCCGGCGGCAAAGGCTGCACTCGTTCGTAATCCGGCAGCGTGGCCCAACCGGATGGGCCATCCGCATCCACCTCGGGCGCGCGCAGATCGTCCGCCAGCGCGGCCCCCAGGGCCTTTTCGAACCCGGCTTCGACCTGCAACCGGTCGACGATCTGACCACCCTCTGCGGTGTCCCGCTCGACCAGTTTGGCGAGCGCGCCCGCCTCGGCGCGCAGGGCGTTCAACTCGCCTTCGGCCTCAGACCGTTCGGCGCGGGCATCCGCTTCCCGCCCCTGCACATCTGCGCGCGCTTCTTCGGCGGCGAGAAGGGTCTCGTCCGCCCGCTGCGCCGTTGCTTCGGCCTCGACCGAGGCCGCCTGAGCCGCTGTCACATCCGCTTCGGCCTGGCGCAGCGCATCCGCGCTGCTGGTCACCGCGGCGCGGGCCTTTTCCGCCTCGGCCTGTGCGCGGGCCTCGACCTTGCGGTTGTCCTCGAGCAGCCGCTGCGCCGACCCGTGCCGTGCCGCCAGTCGCGCCACGTCCTCGGTCTGTTCCGCTTGATCCTCCTCGCGGGCCTGCAAGACCTGTGCCGCCTCACGCGCGCCGGACGCAGCCTCGTCCAAGAGCGCCTCGTGGCCCTCGCTCGCCTTGGCGAGTTCGCCCGCCTCCCATTCGAGCCGCTGGATCGTATCACCTGCGTCGCGGTTCAGCCCGCCTTCGCGCTCGATGTCATGGGTCAGTTGCACGATGCGCTGGCTGAGCGTCTCGATCGTCTTGTGCGCCTGCCGGTCCTGTTCATCCAGCGTGTCGCGCTGCACGGTCAGCCGTTGCAGGACCGCCGCCGCAATCGCCTCTTCCTCGCGCAGGGGGGGCAATGCCTCCTCGGCGGCCGCACGCGCCTTCAGGGCCACCTGAACCGCCGCCTCCGCCTGCGCCGCTGATGTCGTGCGGTCGCGCAAAGTTTCTTCGGCCCGCGCCCGCGCCTCATCCGCCTCGCGCCAGCGCCGGTACAGCAACTGCCCCTCGGCCCTGCGCAGGCTCTCGCCGATTTCGCGGTAGCGCGCCGCCTGTCGGGCCTGCCGGGCCAATTGCGCCAGTTGCCCCGCCAACTGTTCGATCACGTCGTCAACGCGGGCGAGGTTCTGTTCCGCGCCTTTCAGCTTCAGTTCAGCTTCGTGCCGCCGCTGGTAAAGGCCGGAAATCCCGGCCGCCTCTTCGAGAATGCGGCGGCGGTTCTTGGGCTTGGCGTTGATCAGCTCGCTGATCTGGCCCTGCCGCACCAGCGCCGGTGAATGCGCGCCGGTGGAGGCGTCGGCAAAGAGCATCTGCACATCCCGCGCCCGCACGTCCTTGCCATTGGTCTTGTAGGCACTGCCCACATCCCGCGTGATACGTCGCACGATCTCGAGCGTGTCCTGATCGTTGAACCCCGCAGGCGCCAACCGCTCGGAGTTGTCCAGATGCAGCGACACTTCGGCAAAGTTGCGCGCGGGCCGCGTCGCCGCCCCGGCAAAGATCACGTCCTCCATGCCGCCGCCGCGCATCGCGGTCGGGCGGTTTTCGCCCATCACCCAACGCAGCGCTTCCAGCAGGTTCGACTTGCCACAGCCATTGGGCCCGACCACCCCCGTCAACCCATCCGCGATTATGAGGTCGGTGGGATCGACAAAGGATTTGAACCCCGTCAATCTGATCTTGGAAAAGCGCAATGCGTGGTCCGGCTCTTGAGTCTCTCTGACGCGTCATGGTCCGGCAGCAGGGCGGTCATGTCAACGCGCGACCACCAGAAACAGCGTATCCGGGCGATTTATCCACAAGATATTGCGCACCCCCTTCAGATCAGTGTGCAATCGAGGTCCAGAACCAGTTCATCAGTCGCCGGGCTGACATAGCTGTCGATTGCGTCGCATTCGTATTCCCCTTGCGGTTTCAACCGATCAATCCGCGGCCCGCCCTTGCCGCAATCCAGAATGCCTGTCGCTTGCGCCTGATCGCCGCGCACTTCCTTGACCCTGCAGCCGCTGACCAGCTGCATTGCCTGACCGGCCCGGTCCCGGATCGGGCCAAAGCGGGGCGCGTATTGCACATTGGTCCGGATCGCTTCCGCCAGCCGTCCGTTCACACGCACATCGAATGTTGACCCGTCAATGGTGACCGTCGTGGCGGGCAAGCCACGAAAATGCGGCCCCGCTGTGTTGCAGGCCGCCAGCACGCAGAACATCCAGACATATCGCATGCCAAGCACTTTCGCCCGTCATCGTTAACGCAGGCTTAACGCGTCCATTGCGCCTTTCCGGAACTGGTCATATCATTTGACCAATTCACCCGAGGAACCCATGCCCTTTCGCCCCGTTCAACCCGAAAAGCTCTCGGCTGCCGTGGTCCACCAGATCGAACAGTTGATCCTGCGTGGCATCCTGCGCCCCGGCGAGCGCCTGCCTGCCGAACGCGAACTGGCCGACCGTCTGGGGGTTTCGCGCCCGTCCCTGCGCGAAGCGATCGGCCAGTTGCAGGACACCGGCCTGCTGAGCGCGCGCCCCGGCGCAGGCGTCTTTGTCGCCGATGTGCTGGGCTCGGCCTTTGCGCCCGCGCTCACACAGCTTTTTGCCCGCCATGACGAGGCCGTGTTCGACTATCTCAGCTTTCGCCGCGACATGGAGGGGCTGGCCGCCATGCGGGCCGCGCGGCTGGGCTCGGACACGGACCTGGCCGTTGTCGACACCGTTTTCAAAAAGATGGAAGCGGCCCACCCCAAGCGAGATGCCAGCGAGGAGGCGCAGCTTGATGCGCAATTCCACATGGCCATCATAGAGGCGAGCCACAATGTCATCATGCTGCACATGATGCGCTCCATGTACCAGTTGCTGCGGGACGGCGTGTTCTACAACCGTCAGGTCATGTTCAAGCAGCGCATCACGCGTCAGGCCCTGCTGGACCAGCACCGCGAGATCAACGCGGCCTTGCAATCCCGCGACCCGCAGGCTGCCAGCGCTGCGGTGCACACACATCTCGACTATGTCGAACGCTCCTTGCGCGATCAGCACAAGGCGGAACGCAACGAAGACGTTGCCCGACAGCGTCTCGATCACGAGCAGATGGGCTAGGCCGGGACAGGGCCGCAGCACGGATGATCTCTCGGACACCAAATGGTATCCGCCCGGCCTTGGGCGGTTAAGGCAGGCAGCACCCGGGCATCGGCGCGGCCCGGATCTCGATCTTCCCCGGGCTGGGAACTGTCTTCGCCCCTGTCGAAGACAAGCAACACATCTCATTGCGCTGGCAAGTCGCACCTTGTTTGCGGCCACCGCGGATCGTACACGCAGCCCAAGCGAGAGGCGGACGCCTCCTGCAACGGAGAATTTATGCAAGAGCCCCGGGCATACGCCCGTTCCTGACCACGTCGTCGAGGAACACTGGTCACCACAGGACACTCACGCGCGACGCTGAGTGACCTGCTCTTTGCACTTTCCGACAATCGAGACACATCTTGAACATCTCAAAACACGAACAGCGTGTTTTGCATGAACTCGCCCTTGGTGGATCCATTCACCACGAACGGGGTGAGAACGGCAAAATTCGCGCAATTACCTGTTACACGCGGCAGGGTCACATCCTTGCGGATTGCACACTGGATGTCTTTGCCCGCCTCAGGAAACGCCGCTTCATCCACTCGGAAAACGGGCGTCCCTACCGCGCCACGCGAAAACGCGTGCAGGCCGTGCGTTCACAACTCAATCAAAGGTGACAAAAGCAAAAAGGAAAGGTCCGCGCGGCGGGACGGGCACACCCTGTCCGTCCCGCCGCGCGTGATCCATCCGTTGACGCAAGACGTGTGCGGCATCGGCGCAGGAGGCGCCGCCGGATCAATAGGAATAATCGGCGAACACGCGGCTCAGATCGCCGTTCCAGTCCCCGTGGTAACGGCCAAGGAGTTCATCTGCCGGGGTCTGGCCGCTCTCCACGCTTTCCTGAAGCGCGTTCAGAAAATGGGTTTCGTCCGGGATCAAACCACCAGCGCCGGGCCGGGCGCGCGCCTTGAGACCGGCGTGACTGATCGCAACCGCCTGGCGGGCAACCTCGTGCATGTCCAACCCATCGACCCGCGCCTGCAATCCATCGACCGAGGCTGCCACGCGCAGCGCCTCGCGTTGCTCCGCGGTCCAGTCCTTGCAGAGATCCCACGCGGCATCGAGCGCGGTCTGATCATAAGTCAGCCCGACCCAGAAGGCGGGCAGCGCGCAGAGCCGCCGCCATGGGCCGCCATCCGCGCCGCGCATCTCGATGTATTTCTTGATCCGGGCCTCCGGAAAGGCCGTCGTCAGATGATCCGCCCAGTCGCTGAGTTGCGGCGTCTCGCCCGGCAGCGCAGGCAGTTTCCCTTCGAGGAAATCGCGGAAGGATTGGCCGAGCGCGTCGATATACTGCCCGTCGCGGTAGACAAAGTACATCGGCACATCGAGGGCATAGTCCATCCAGCGCTCAAAGCCGAAGCCGTCCTCGAAAATGAACGGGATCATGCCCGCCCGCGCATTGTCTGTGTCGCGCCAGACCCGGCTGCGCCAGCTTTTGTGGCCGTTGGGCTTGCCTTCGAAAAACGGGGAATTGGCAAAAAGTGCGGCTGCAACCGGTTGCAAGGCGATGGCCACCCGCAGTTTCTGCACCATGTCGGCCTCGGATGCGTAATCGAGGTTGACCTGCACCGTGCAGGTCCGCCGCATCATCACCCGCCCCATCGTGCCGACCTTGCCCATATAGGCGTCCATCAGCTTGTAGCGGCCCTTGGGCATCAGCGGCATCTCGTCATGCCGCCATGTCGGCGCAGCCCCAAGGCCAATGAAGCCCACGCCGATCTCGCGCGAGATATCCATGACCTCTTTGAGATGCGCGTTCACCTCGTCGCAGGTCTCGTGGATCGTCTCCAGCGGTGCGCCCGACAGCTCCAGCGCCCCGCCGGGTTCGAGCGAGACGTTCGCGCCATCCTTTTCCAGCCCGATCAGCTTGCCGCCCTCTTCGATGGGGGCCCAGCCATGGCGGTCGCGCAACGCGCTCAGAACGGCGTGGATCGACCGTTCGCCCTCGTAGGGCAGCGGCTTCAGCGTATCGACGCAATAGCCGAATTTCTCGTGTTCGGTACCGATGCGCCAGTCGGATTTCGGTTTGCAACCGCTTGCAAGATACGCGGCCAACTGGTCGTGGTGTTCAATCGGGCCGCCGCCGGATTGGGGGATGGACATGGGCGCGCTCCGATCATGTTGCAGGCGGGTTCCGGTCTACAGGGATGGTGCGATTTGCCCGGGGTGTCAATGCAGCCGACTGTGCGCTCAGGCACGACCCCGAGGCGCAAGCTGCGCCAGATCAGGCGCACGCCGCTCCCAGATCACCACAGCCATATGGGGCTGCACCTGCAACTGGTTGAGCATCCGTTCGGTGCGCAATCCCGGCAGGCTCGCAAAGGCATCGAAAAGCGCGTCCGCGCCGTCGGCGTTCACGGGAATGTGCACATCCGGCAGCCCGCGCTGCGCCAGCCGCCAATGCGCCGGGTGCTGCGTACCGTCGAGCGTCAGGCGCGTCATCTCGCGCAAGGCCACCGCCCCACCGCTCAAGGGGCCGAAATAGGTGATCTGGCCTTCGACAATCTGCACTGTTCCCACACCGCCGCCGGGCCCCCGAAAGCGACCGCGCTGCAGACCCACCATGATCAGCGCCCCGGCACCCACCAGAACCGCGGGCGCGATGAGGCGCAAGAGCCCGGTCGACTGCGCCAGCCACCACAGGCCCAGCACCGCCACAGCGATGCCGATCAGCACTTCGCGCCAGCGCCACAGGGCGGCGCGCGCTGCTGGCCGGACAAAACTCATTGCCAGTCCCCGAAACGCAACTGCCAGACGGTCAGCGCCGCCACGGCCGCTGTATCCGCGCGCAGGATGCGCGGGCCAAGGGAGACCGGATGCGCCGTTTCGAGGGCGGATAGGCGCTGGCGTTCACGATCTGAAAAGCCGCCTTCCGGACCGATGAGCACGGCCCACGGTCCCGCGTCACCGGAGAGCGCTGGCGGCGCTCCTGCCAACGCCTCGTCGCAGAACATCACGCGGCGATTGCCCAGTTCGGACAGCGCACGGTCAAGCCGCTGCATCTCGGCCACCTCGGGCACGAAGGTGCCGCCGCATTGCTCGGCAGCCTCAACCGCGTGCGCCTGAAGGCGGTCCCGCTGGATCCGTCCGGCATTGGTGAACTCGGTCTGCACCGGCACGATCCGGCGGGCCCCCATCTCGGCGGCCTTTTCCACGATGAAATCGGTGCGCGCCTTCTTGATCGGCGCAAACAGCAGCCACAGGTCCGGGGGCATCTGCAAGGGGCGCGTCCGGGCCTCGCATTGCAAAGTGCCGCCACGCTTGCCCGCTTCGGTCACATGGGCACGCCACTCGCCGTCGCGCCCGTTGAACAGGGACACAGGCGCGCCCACCCCTTGCCGCATCACGCCAAAGAGATAGTGCGCGTGCTCCCGCGACAGCGGGACCGATTGCCCCTGCCCCAAGGGGTGATCTACATACAGGCGTATCTTGGCGTCACTCATGAGCCCCTACATATGACCAACACCCCGCCCGCACCAGAGACGCAAGTGGCCGATGCCGTGAAGGGCAACTGGGTCGACACGCTGGCCCCCGCATTCACCCGGCCCTATCTGCGGCTAAGCCGCGCGGACCGGCCCATCGGGACGTGGCTGCTGCTGTTGCCCTGCTGGTGGGGGCTGGCGCTGGCCATCCTCTATGATCAGAGCCCGCGTTGGGAAGACGCGTGGATCGCCGTCGGCTGCGCCATGGGCGCCTGGCTGATGCGCGGTGCGGGCTGCACGTGGAACGACATCACCGACCGCGACATTGACGCACAGGTCGCGCGGACGCGGTCGCGGCCCATCCCGTCAGGGCAGGTGAGCGTCCGGGGCGCCGTGTTGTGGATGTGCGCGCAATCGCTCCTGGCCTTTGGGATCCTGCTGACCTTTGCCCCGGCGGCGATCCTGCTGGGTGTGCTGGCGCTTTTGCCGGTGGCGATCTACCCCTTTGCCAAGCGGTTCACGTGGTGGCCGCAGGTGTTTCTGGGCCTCGCGTTCAACTGGGGCGCGCTGCTGGCGTGGACCGCGCATCGCGGACAGCTCGACGCGCCTGCGGTGCTTCTCTATGCCGCCGGCATCGCCTGGACACTGTATTACGACACCATCTACGCGCATCAGGACATCGAGGATGACGCCCTGATCGGGGTCAAATCCACCGCCCGCCTCTTTGGGTCGAACACGCCGCAATGGCTGCGCCGCTTTCTGGCGGCAACGGTCGGGCTGATGGGCCTGGCCGTGATCTTTTCCGCGCTGCCGGAGGCATCGGTTCTGGCAATGGTGGGCGCGCTGGCCGGCCCCTGGGCCATGGGCTGGCACATGGCCTGGCAGCTGCGGGGTCTCGACGTCGAAAGCCCCGAAAAATGCATGATCCTGTTTCGCGCGAACCGGGACACAGGCTTTATCCCGCTTATCTTTTTTGTCGTGGCCCTGCTCGCATGATTGAAACTCGGGGTCTCCATGCTTAGACAAATGGTCTGAGTTGACCGCAACCGGAAGCAACGCAATGCGCCTGTCTTCACTGTTCATCATCGCCGGGATTTTCGTCTGTGCCGCGGCTTTGTCGCTGGTTGCTGCGAACCTCTCGGTGCAGTTGATCGAAGAGAATTCGGAGATCGGCGTGCGTGAGGCCCTCGACGACGAGGGCATGACATGGGCCGAAGTGGAAGCGGACGGGTTGCAGGTGACGCTCGCCGGTCTCGCGCCGACCGAAGCGGTCCGCTTTGCCGCGTTGTCCACTGCCGGAACGGTCGTGGATGCGGCGCGGGTGATCGACGAGATGCAGGTGGAGGCAGCAGCGGCCATCGCACCGCCCCGCTTTTCCGCAGAAATCCTGCGCAACGACGCGGGCCTGTCGGTGATTGGTCTGATCCCCGCCGCGTCCGACCGCGAAGAGATCGTGGACCGCATTTCCGCCATCAGTGGCGACAAACCGGTCACCGATCTGATCGAGATTGCGGACTATCCGACACCATCAGGCTGGGAAGATGCCCTGGGGTTTGCGCTGACGGCCATGGAGCGTCTGCCGCGCGCCAAGGTCTCGGTGCAGGCGGGGCGCGTGTCGATCACCGCCATCACCGACAGCGCCGAGGAAAAGGCCCGCCTTGAGGCGCAACTGAACCGCGCCGCACCACCGGGCTTGCGGGTGGCGCTGGACATCGCGGCGCCGCGGCCCGTTATCACGCCCTTCACATTGCGCTTCGTCAAGGATGAGGCGGGCACCCGGTTTGATGCCTGTTCCGCAGAATCCGAACGATCCCGCACGCAGATCATGGGGGCCGCCTTCTCCGCCGGTCTCACCGGTCCGGGGACCTGCACGATTGGCATGGGCGTGCCCAGCCCGAACTGGTCCACCGCCGTCTCACAGGCCATCGCCGCCGTGAACATGCTCGAGGGCGGATCGGTCACCTTTTCGGATGCCGACATCACCTTGATTGCACCCGAAGGCACCGAACAGGCCATGTTCGACCGCGTCGTCGGTGATCTGGAAAACACGTTGCCGGACGTTTTTGCGCTTTATGCAAAGTTGCCCGAAACGGTGGACCCGAGCCAGGGTCCGCCGGAATTTGTGGCCACGCTCAGCCCCGAGGGGCTGGTCCAGTTGCGGGGCCGCGTGTCGAGCGAGAATCTGCGCACCGTCGCCGAAAGCTATGCCAAGGCGGCGTTTGGATCGGACAATGTCTATACCGGAGCGCGCGTGGTTGAAGACTTGCCCGCTGACTGGTCGGTGCGGGTTCTGGCCGGGCTTGGGGCGTTGGCGGAGTTGTCCAACGGGGCTGTGACGGTGACGCCGGAAACTGTTCTGATCTCGGGCAACACCGGCAACCCGAAGGCCAGCACGACCATCGCGTCGCTCCTTGCCGCGCGGCTCGGGGAGGCGCAGGATTTCGACATCAGCGTCACCTATCAGGAAAAGCTGGATCCCGTCGCCGCCTTGCCCACGCCCGAGCAATGCGAGGCCGAGATCGCCGCCATTGTCGCCTCGTCCAAGATCACGTTCGAACCGGGCAGCGCCACGATCGACGCCAGCGCCCTGGGCACGATGGACGATATCGCGGAAATCCTGCGTCAGTGCGGTGATCTGCGGCTGGAAATCCAGGGACACACGGACAGCCAGGGCCGCGAAGAGATGAACCTGAACCTCAGTCAGGCCCGCGCCCAGTCGGTGCTTAATGAACTGCGCGCGCGGCGCGTCCTCACCTCGACCTTCTCCGCCAAGGGTTACGGCGAAACCGACCCCATCGCGGAAAACGACACCGAAGAGGGGCGCGAAGCCAACCGTCGGATCGAGTTTCGCCTGATCCGACCCACGCCTTCGGCCCCGGAACAGGAAACAACGCTGGAAACCCTCGCCGGTTCGGGCAATACAGACGAAGCCGAAGAAACCGTCGCGGAAGAGGAGGCCCCCAGCGATGAGCAGAACTGAGTTTGTCATTGCGACGGCCATCATTCTGTTCGTGGCGTTTTGCCTCGGCTGGTTCGCCAACTGGCTGATCCACCGCTTTACCCGCGTCGCCGCCGGGGACGTGGCCGAACTGGACCGGATGAGCCAGGAACTGCATGAGGCCGAAGAAACCCGCGATCAGGCGATCACCTACCTGCAACAGCGCGAGGCCGAACTGACCAATCAGTTGCAGCAGACCGAGGCAGAGCTGCGCGCCGCGATGGACGGGCTGCGCGATGCGCGCCACGAGGCCGAAGAGCTGCGCGCATGGATTGACCGGCAGCGCACCGGCTAAGCCGCTACCAGCGCTTCAGCGCGTCCTCGTCTTCGTCACGCGCGGCGACCCACGTCTCGCCCTCACCTGTCACTTCGCGTTTCCAGAACGGGGCGCGGGACTTGAGGTAATCCATCAGAAACTCGGCGGCCTCGAATGCATCCTTGCGGTGCCGCGCAGCGGTCGCCACCATCATGATCTGCTCGCCCACCTTGAGCGTTCCGTGCCGGTGGATGACCAGCGCATCCTCCAGCGACCAACGCTGCACCGCCTTATGCGCGATGTCGGTCAGCGCGCGTTCGGTCATGCCGGGGTAATGCTCGATCTCCATCGCGTCGAGCCCGCCGGTGACGTCGCGCACGATCCCGGAAAAGGTCACCACAGCCCCCGACGCCGATTGCGCGGCGGTAAAGGCGTTGGTTTCCGCGCCCGGGTCAAACGGGTCTGATTGCACGACGACCCGCATGCGCTATCCGCCGGTCATGGGCGGAAAAAACGCGACCTCGCGCACACCGTCCAAAGGCGCGTCGAAGTCGGACAGTTCCTGATCCAGCGCCACGCGCAGGGCGCTCAAATCCTCGAAGGCGGCAGCATATCGATCCTCGCGACCGCGCAATTCCGCAACAAGGTCCATGACCGTCGCCGCCTCGCTTGTCACCTGTTCCTTCGGAATGCCGATCCGCTCGCGCACCCACGCGAAATAGAGAACATCCATCTGTCTACCCTTTCAGATACGGGGTTGCCTTGCGGAAATAATCATAGCCCGTGACCAGCGTCAGGGCCGCGGCAATCCACAAGAGCCACAGGCCGATGCGGCCCGACCATTCGGCCCCGGCGAGCTTCCAGCCAAGGCCCTGCAGGTCGGGTTGTTCACCGCGCAGGATGGCCGACACGAGTTCATCATCCATGCCCCAGACGGACATGCCGAAATAGTGTTCGAACACACCCTGCGAAAAGAGCACCGCAATGGCGACCATCTGCAGGGTCGTCTTCCATTTGGCCAGTTGCGTGACCTTGAGCGTGCCCGCCGTGTCGCCCAGAAACTCGCGCAGGCCCGAGACGAACACTTCGCGAAAGAGGATCATGGTGGCGGGCAGCACCAGCCATGGCGACCAACTGGAAAAGCCGATGATCACCATCAGCGCGATCACGACCATCGCCTTGTCCGCGATGGGGTCGAGCATCGTGCCGAACTTGGTCTGCTGCCCCCAGGCCCGGGCGAGGTAGCCATCGAACCAGTCCGTGATGGCCGCCCCGATAAAGAGCACAACGGCCAATATGTCGGCATAGGGTCGCGTGAAATACAGGAACATGACCGCCACAAGCGGCGCCGCGATCAGGCGCAGCGTCGTGAGGATATTCGGGATGTTCCACGTCATGAGCCACGTCTAGCGCGAAGTGCGGGGGGCTGGAAGAGGGACCAGCCAAACCTTGTTCCATGACATGAGATCGCGCCCGCGCGCAGGATGCCTGGATCACTGTTCGTGAAAATAGTCATAGACCTTCTGCGCCAATCCTTCCGACACACCATCCACCGCCTTGAGATCCGCGAGATTGGCCCGGCTCACCGCCTTGGCCGACCCGAAATGCGCCAGCAACGCGCGCTTGCGCGACGCCCCGACGCCCGGAATGTCATCCAGCGGGTTCTTCATGTTGGCCTTGGCGCGCCTGGCGCGGTGGGTACCGATGGCAAAGCGGTGCGCCTCGTCGCGCATCCGCTGCACAAAGTAGAGCACCGGATCGTTGTGGCGCAGCGCAAAGGGGCGTTGGCCGACGCGGTGAAACTCTTCCTTGCCCGCATCACGGTCCACGCCCTTGGCCACACCGACCATCGGGATATCCTCGACCCCATGTTCGGCCATGATCTCGGCCACCGCAGACACCTGCCCCGCCCCGCCGTCGATCAGCAGCAGGTCCGGCCACATGCCCTTGTCCCGATCCGGGTCTTCGCTGAGCAGGCGCTTGAAGCGGCGGTGCAGCACCTCTTTCATCATGCCGAAGTCATCCCCCGGCGTCAGATCATCGCCCTTGATGTTGAACTTGCGGTAGCTGTTTTTCATGAATCCGTCGGGGCCCGCAACGATCATCGCGCCCACCGCGTTGGTGCCCTGTATGTGGCTGTTGTCATAGACCTCGATCCGCTCGGGCGGTTCGGGCAATTCGAACGCATCGGCCAACCCGCGCAGCAATTTGGCCTGCGTGGCGCTTTCGGCCATCTTGCGGGCAAGGCTCTCGCGCGCGTTGCGCAGGGCGCTGTCGACCAGTTCGGCCTTTTCCCCGCGTTGGGGCACCAGCAATTCGACCTTGCGCCCCAGCTTGCCGCTGAGCGCTTCGGCCATCAGGTCGGGGTTTTCGATTTCGTTGGACAGGATCAACTGCCGTGGCGGTTCCCTGGTGTCGTAGAACTGGCCGAGGAACGCCTCCAGCACCTCGGCGGCGTCCACATCCGCGCCCACGCGCGGGTAGAAATCCCGGTTGCCCCAGTTCTGGCCCGCGCGGATGAAAAAGACCTGCACACACGCTTGCCCGCTTTCCATGTGCAACGCCACGATGTCGGCTTCGGTCACGCCGCGCGGGTTGATACCCTGCGCCGACTGCACGGAGGTCATGGCCCGGATCCGGTCGCGCAAGGCGGCGGCGCGCTCGAATTCCATGGCCTCCGAGGCCTCCGCCATGTCACGGGCCAGCTTGGCTTGAATGTCGGTGGACTTGCCGGTGAGGAAGCGTTCGGCGTCCTTGACCGACTGGGCATAGTCGGCTTCGGAGATCAGGCCGACACACGGACCCGAGCAGCGCTTGATCTGATAGAGCAGACAGGGCCGCGTCCGGCTTTGAAACATCGCGTCGGTGCAGTTGCGCAGCAGGAACACCTTTTGCAACTGGTTCAGCGTCCGGTTCACAGCGCCCGCACTGGCGAAGGGCCCGTAATACGCGCCCTTCTGTTTCTTGGCGCCCCGGTGTTTCTTGATCTGGGCAAAGGGGTGATCACCGGTCACGAGGATGTTGGGAAAGCTCTTGTCGTCGCGCAGGAGCACGTTGAACTTGGGCTTGAGCTGCTTGATCAGGTTCTGTTCGAGCAGCAGCGCCTCGGTCTCGGTCCGGGTCGTGAGAAACATCATCGACGCCGTCATCGAGATCATGCGCGCGATCCGCCCGCTGTGCCCGGAAGGCCGCGCATAATTCGACACCCGCGCCCGCAGATTGCGCGCCTTGCCGACATACAGAACGCGGCTTTCCCGATCCAGCATCCGGTAGACGCCGGGCGAGCTGTCGAGCGTTTTGAGGTAGCTTTGGATCACCTCGTGACCCAGCGGTCCGTCGGGCGCAACCTCAGGATGTTCGGGAGGTGTCAACTTCGCCATACGATTCTACCTTGATTCCCAAACTGGCTGCCTCAGCACAGCGTCCCTTGCAAGACAGGAGACATCCACGGTTCCTGTGGATAACCTTGGAGACAACTTCTGGACCTCAGGATTTTTCCTTTGTTTTTTGGGGCCTTCACACGATTGCCTAATATTTAGGCGGTTTTTCAAACCTTTGATTTTGCAGTGTAATTTTTTGCCAGGCGAACAAGTTACTGAAATTAAAGGCATTTCGGTAACAGATTTGTAACACAGATTAACGCGGTGCAAAACTCACCTAGCGTCACCTATTCGACCCCCACCACATCGGGGGTTTCCCATGCCAGATGCTGTCCACCGTCCACGCACAGAAGTTGCCCTGTCACGGCTGGCGAATCGAGGAAATAGCCGAGCGCGCCGACGATATCCTCGGGATTGGAACCACGCTCCAGAATGGTCGCTGCGCGCTGCTTGGCAAAGTGCTCGGCGCTTTGCCGACCGCCCTGCAAAGTCGGACCGGGGCCGATGGCATTCACGCGGATCGCGGGCGTCAAGGCGCGGGCGCTGGTCTGGGTCAGCGCCCACAGTCCCATCTTGGCAATCGTGTAGGTCATGAATTCGGGCGTGAGCTTGCGCACGCGCTGATCGACCATGTTGACGATCAGCCCCGACGCCGTCGGTTCGCCGCGGGCATCGGTCAGCGGCGCAAGGCCCTGACCTGCCATGGCCTGGCTCAGCACAAACGGGGCGCGCAGGTTGCTGCCCAGATGCTTGTCCCAGCTATCGCGGGTCGCGGAATTGATGTCGTCATATTCAAAGATCGAGGCGTTGTTGATCAGGCACGTGATCGGCCCGCCAAGCGCCTCTACAGCGCGGGGGAACAGGGCCTGCGTTGCGTCCTCGTCCACCAGGTCGGCTTGCAGGGCTACGCCGCGCTGACCCGCCGCTTCGACCTGCGACACGGTTTCGTCTGCCCCCGCCGAGGAGGATGCATAGTGCACAGCCACGTCATAGCCACGCCCCGCCAGATAGACCGCCATCGCCTGACCAAGCCTGTGGCCCGCCCCTGTCACCAGCGCTCGTGTCATGCCGCCCGCTCCTCTTGTTGGTTAGCTGAGTACGATAGCCAGATAGGCCACATAAAGCGCGGTCAAGATCACGCCCCATCCGCGTGTGATGTCGCGGCGCATATAGACAAACGGCACCAACAGGATCGACGCACCCAGCATGACCCACAAATCGAAACGCAGGAACGACGGATCGACCGGGATCGGACCCACAAGGCTCGCAATGCCGATGATCGCCAGCAGGTTGAACATGTTCGACCCGATGACATTGCCCAGTGCCACGTCCGCCTGACGGCGCAGGGCCGCCATGACTGTCGTGGCAAGCTCGGGCAGCGACGTGCCCACCGCGACCAGCGTCAGACCGATGACCGTGTCGCTGACCCCGTATGTGCGCGCGATGATCGTCGCGTTATCCACCAGCAGGTCGGCGCCAAGGGGGAGGCCGATCAGACCCAGAACGACAAAGACAGCGATGCGCCACCACGGCAGGTCCGGGTCGACGCCCTCGATCTCTTCGGCGTCTTCCGTGGCATCCGCGCAAGCGGCGCGGTGGCCCTTGGCCTCCATCGCGGCATCAAAGAGGACAAGCGCAAGCGTGCCCAGCAGGACAAGTGCTGCGATCCAGTCAAAGACACCCCGGAACGCCAGCGCGATGAACAACACCGACGCCGCGATCATGAAGTTGAATGTCTTGCGCGTTTCGCATTCGGAGGTGTGCATGGTGGCGAGAAGCGCCGGTATCCCCAGCACCAGCAGGATATTGGCTGTGTTTGACCCCACGACGTTGCCCATGGCGATGCCGGGCGCGTCCTCCAGCACCGCTTGTATCGCGATGATCAATTCGGGCGCGGATGTACCAAAGGCCACGATGGTCAGGCTGACGATCAGCGCGGGCACCCCAAGGCGCAGCGACAGGTTGACCGCGCCCTTGACCAGACTGTCACCGGCCAGCAGCAGGATCACGAGGCCCAGCCCGCTGAGCAACCAGGGCATGACGTCGTCCATCGCTCAGGCCCCTCGCCCGCAGGAGCAGGGGCCCCTGCCGATACGGTAGCGTCCGCAATCGCATTTCAGGTTCTTGACGCGCGGTCCCCCAATCCAGTGCAGTTTCCCGAACATCCCCAGTACAGCGATGAAAACGAGGAACAGCAGGACAATCTTGGAGAGCATGCGTTACAGTCCAAACTGGGCGTAGGCCGCCCGCTCTTCGATCGCGCCAATCGCGTCGTCCATCGCCTGCGCCCCGAGACGGGCAAACAGGGGCTTGCGCATCCCGTAGCGGCGGAACCGGACCTTGTCGCCAAAACGCTCCTTGAGCACGGGCTTCAGGTGGCCGATACCGTCGATCAGGCCCAGCGACTTTGCCCGTTCTCCCAGCCATATCTCGCCGGTGAAAAGCTCCGTGTCGGTGTCGAGCTTGCCGGCCCGGCGGGCCTCCACGTGCGCGATGAAGTTGGTGTGGATGTCGTTCAGGATGCCCTTGAGCCGTTCGATATCCTCGGGCTTTTCAGGGCGGAACGGGTCGAGCATGGATTTGGATTTGCCCGCCGTGTAGACGCGCCGTTCGACCCCCTGACGGGCCATGAATTCATGTACGCCGAACCCGGCCGAGATGACGCCGATGGAGCCCACAACCGAACTGGGGTCGGCGTAAATCTCATCCGCTGCCGCCGCCAGCCAGTAGCCACCCGAAGCGGCCACATCCTCGACGAAGGCGATGACGGGGATGTCCTTTTCCTCGGCCAGCCGACGAATGCGCGACCCGATGAGCGAGGACTGCACCGGGCTGCCGCCGGGTGAATTGATCTCGAGCGCGATGGCAACAGGTTTGCCGCGCGCAAACGCCTTTTCGATGACCGGGGCCAGCGCCTGATCGTTCAGCGCCCCGCGCCCGCCACCGGCAATAACACCCTGCAGGCGGATCACGGCCACGGTCGGGTCAGATTTCAGGAAGGGAATCCAGCGTTTCATTCAAGCCCATGTAGATTGCACAGTGCTGGCAAACAAGGGCGCGCCTGCACGCAGGCGTCGGGTCGTGACCGGATTGCACCCAACGTCATTGCCGGATGCGCCAGCCGGTCTTGAAAATCCACCAGATCGCGGCAAGGCACAGGCCCGTAAATGCTGCAATGGCCAGCAGCGACGTGACGATCGGCACATCCGCGAGGCCAAAGAAGGACCAGCGAAAGCCCGAAATCAGGTAGACCACAGGATTGAACATCGAAATCGTCTGCCAAACGGGTGGCAACATCGTGATCGAGTAGAATGACCCGCCCAGAAAGACGAGCGGCGTGACGATAAGCAGTGGCACCAGCTGCAGTTGCTCGAAACTGCCGGCCCAGATACCGATGATAAAACCAAAGAGCGCGAAGCTGACGCAAGTGAGCACGAGGAAGGCGATCATGGCCAGCGGGTGCTGGATCGTGATGTCGACAAAGAAGAACGACGTGATCAGGATCACGATCCCGATGAACATCGCCTTGGTCGCCGCGGCCCCTACATACCCCATGACGATCTCGAGGAAGTTCACCGGCGCCGACAGCAATTCGTAGATGGTGCCGATGAATTTCGGAAAATAGATGCCAAAGGACGCGTTCGAGATGCCTTGGGTCATCACCGTCAGCATCACCAGCCCGGGCACGATAAACGCGCCATAGCTAACGCCCTCGACCTCCTGGATGCGGCTGCCGATGGCCGCACCGAACACGACGAAGTATAGCGACGTGGACAGGACAGGTGAAATGAGAGACTGCGCGATTGTGCGGAAAAACCTTGCCATCTCAAAGACGTAGATGGCGCGAATGGCGGACCAGTTCATGCCGCATCCTCCCCCTTGTGCACCAGCGAGACAAAGATGTCCTCGAGGCTCGACTGTCGGGTTTCCACGTCACTCAGGTGCAGCCCCGCCTCGGCCACGTCGCGCAAGAGGCGCGTAATGCCCGTGCGTTCGGATTTTGTGTCATAGCTGTAGATCAGGCTTTGCCCATCGTCGCCAAGTGCAAGATCATAGCCCGACAACGCCTGCGGCACGGCGTCCAGGGCCGTGGCCAGTTGCACCACCAGCTGCTTTTGCCCCATGCGGGCCATCAGGCTGTCCTTGTCCTCGACCAGCAGGATTTCCCCGTTGTTGATGACAGCGACGCGGTCGGCGATGGCCTCGGCCTCTTCGATATAGTGCGTTGTGAGGATCGTCGTCACGCCATCGGCGCGCAACTGCCCGACGATATCCCACATGTCCTTGCGCAATTCGACGTCGACACCGGCGGTGGGTTCATCAAGGAACAGGACACGTGGTTCGTGGGCCAGCGCCTTGGCGATCAGCACCCGACGTTTCATGCCACCGGACAATGCCCGGATCTGGTTGTCGCGCTTGTCCCAGAGCGACAGGCGTTTGAGAATGTCCTCGACCGCCGCATCCTTGCGCCCTTTGCCGAACAGGCCGCGGGAAAAACGGACCGTGTTGATCACCTTTTCGAAGGGTTCCAATGCGATTTCCTGCGGCACCAGCCCGATCAGACTGCGGGCCGCGCGATAGTCGCGCCGGATGTCATGCCCGGCCACCGTGACCGTACCGGATGTCGGCAAGGTGATACCGCAAATGGTCGAGATCAGCGTGGTCTTGCCCGCTCCGTTGGGGCCCAGAAGCGCAAGGATTTCGCCCTCTTCAATGTCGAGCGATACACCCTTGAGCGCCTCAAATCCGCCGTCATAGGCCTTGCGCACGTTGTTGATGCTGAGAATGGGTGCCATGTGTACTCCGCAGGCTCACGAAGGGGACAGGTAACCGACACGGCAATCACTGGCCAGCGCGCCTGTGCACAACGCGATGTGCGCGCGGCCTAGCTCTTGCCGGTGATGCGCCCGAGCCAGCCTTTCTTGCCCTCTGCGTCCGACCCGTCTTCGACGGCCGCTTCCGCCGGCCCTTCAAGCTGTTCCTGCAGGTTGGAAAAGAACTGGTCCGCCATCTTCTTGGCAAATCCATCGATGATCCGGCTGCCGAGTTGCGCCAGCTTGCCGCCCACCTTGGCTTCCACATCGTAGCTGAGCGTGGTGCCGGCGTCGGACGGGGCCAGTGTCACTTCGGCGCCGCCCTTGGCAAATCCTGCAGCCCCCCCCTTGCCCTCGCCCGAGATTGTCAGGCTCTGGTTTTCCACCATGTCCGACAGCACCACCTGGCCCTTGAACGTCGCCTTGACCGGTCCGACCTTCTGCACGACCGTGGCTTCAAATCCCTCGGCGGGTGATCCGCTCACCTCGGTGGCCCCTGGCACGCAGGCCTTGAGCGTTTCCGCGTCCAGCAAAGCCGCGTAAACATCAGCGGGTGGGGCCGCGATTTCGCGGGTGTCAGACATCTTCATGGCGTTGGCTCCCTCAAACCTTCGCCCAAGCAATAGCGCAGGGTGGAACGCGCCGCCACATGCGAATGCGCACGACTTGGCCGCCAAATGCGATATGGGCCGCACATGAGCGGAACGCGGCGCGATAGAGCGGCCTTGGGCATCCTGCGCAGTTACCACACAGGCCGCCGGTCGCCTTCAACAACATGACATGCCTTCTCGTGCTTCCCGTGCGACCAATTGCCGACGCGACAGCACCATTCCTTGACGCGACGCTCTTCAACTCGCCGTTGCAGAACCCCATTCTGAGGGACAGCATGGGAACGCGTAGCCCTGGGACTGTGGTTGTAGGCTGCCTTGGCGTAGGTCTGATCCTACGCGAGCTGTCAGGAGCGCAAGTCCTGGCCGGTGGCAAGACTTGGACTCGGTAATGAGCGCGCGGAAAATGACACATTTTCCGGCCCGTTTTCCGTATCGGAAAACGCATCGCTCAAGCGGTGACGTCAATCACCACCTTGCCGGTCGCGGTCCTTGTCCGCAGCAGCGCCAAACCGTCATTCGCTTGTGCCAAAGGCAGCACGTGGCTCACATGCGGTTTCAAACGCCCTTGCGCGTACCAGTCAAACAACACCGCGAAACTGTCCGTCAGAACCGACGGGTTCACGCGCATATATCCCCCCCAGTAAAACCCGAGCACAGACAGGTTCTTGACCAGCAGGTAGTTCGCAGGAATTTGCGGCACGGTTCCGCTGGCAAAGCCCAGTGGCAACAGGCGTGCCTCCGGATTACAGGCCCGCAGGGCGGCGTCGAACAGTTCGCCGCCCACTGGGTCATAGACGACATCCGCGCCGCCGAGCGCCTTGACATCCGCCTTCAGATCGCAGGTCTCACTGTCCAGCAGATGATCCGCACCCGCTTGTCGCGCGACCTCCAGCTTGGCGGCACCGCGCGCGCAGGCGATGACCTCGGCCCCCATCAGCTTGCCCAACTCGACGGCCGTCAGACCGACGCCGCCCGACGCACCCAGCACCAACAGCCGTTCGCCGGGTTGCAGCCGCGCCTTGTAGTCCAGCGCCACATGACTGGTGCCATACGCGACCAGAAAAGCCGCCGCATCGACAAAGGTCATCTCGTCCGGAACGGGCACACAGATTTCGGCCGGCAGAGCGGCATATTCGGCCAACCCGCCAAAGCCGGCATAGGCCGCCACACGCTGACCGACAGACATGTGTGTGACGCCGTCGCCAACCGCTTCGATGGTTCCGGCCATCTCCATGCCCAGGGTCGCGGGCAGGTGCGGCTTTTCCTGATAGGTGCCTTTGACAATCAGAAGATCGCCAAAATTCAGCCCGCAAGCCGCCACCCGGACAAGCACTTCGCCCGCGCCGGGCGTCGGTTCTGCGACGTCTCGCAAGGCGAGGGGCTGGCCCAGTTCCACCACTTGCATCGCACGCATATCGACCCCTCTTAAACTATGGGGCCTTGTCGCTGTCCCCGATCCGGTGCACGGCATACCCCACCTGCACAGCGGCGAAAAGCAGGCCATTTGACACCCAGATGACAACAAGCGCCAGCAGCGCGTCCGACGCGCCTGCAAATGTGTCGTGGAACCCGTTGATATTGAACTGCCACAGCGCAAAAATCAGCGCAGCAGACACGGACAGCCCTATGGCAACAGCGTTCAGAAACAGGCGGGGCAGAGCATTTTGTGACATCGCTCAAGGGTAGGCTGCGCGCGGACAATGTCCACGCAGCGTTCAAAATGCCTCGGGCTGCGCCTCGCGCGCCATGTGGTCCAGTACGGCATTCACGAATTTGGGCTCCTGCCCGTCCGGAAAGAAGGCCCGCGCCACGTCCACATACTCGGTGATCACCACGCGCGGCGGTGTGCCCTTGTCCCGCAGTTCCGCCCCGGCGGCCCGGAACAAGGCCCGCAATGTCGGATCAATCCGCGCAATGGGCCATTTGGCCACCAGTGCACGGTCCGTCGCCTGGTCGATAGGCGCCTGATAGTTCACTGCGTCTTCCATGACCCGGCCAAAGTGATCGGGATCGCCGTCCGCCAGTTCATCACCGTCATAGACAGCGCCAAACCGGTGATCCATGAACTCGGCCCGGATCGCGTCAACCGTCTGGCCCGATTGCTCCATCTGAAACAACGCCTGAACGGCATAGAGCCGCGCGGCGGACCGCATCTTGCGTTTCTGGTTTCCCGAAAGGGTCATGCCGTGTTGGGCCTCGTGTCACCTGCGAGGATCGTGTCCTCTCCGGTCGGTTTGAAACCGACACCTTTGCTCTGGCGGCCCCACTTACGGCTGAGCGCGATCAGGTGCAAGGCCGCAGCCGCAGCGCCGCCGCCTTTGTTTTGCCCCTCCGGGTCGGCGCGGACCTCGGCCTGTCCCACGTTTTCGACCGTCAGGATGCCGTTGCCAATGCACAGCCCCTGCAACCCGAGCAACTGGATGGCCCGGCTCGAGTCGTTGCACACCGTCTCGTAATGGGTCGTCTCACCGCGGATCACGCAGCCCAACGCGACGTAGCCGTCAAAGTTAGACATCCTTTCGGAAATCCCAATGGCCGTGGGAATTTCCAAGGCACCCGGCATTTCAATCAGGTCCCACGTCGCACCGGCCGCTTCGATCTCGGCCTTCGCACCCGCAACCAGATTGTCTGCAATCGCCTTGTAGTACGGCGACACGACAATCAGGAGTTTCGTCGGCGCGTCAAAGCTGGGGCGGCCCAGCACGTGATGTTCGATGGATGCCATTCAGGTGTCTCCGGGAATGGGGCGTGTGCCCACGATCTCTAGGTCATAGGCGCTAAGGCCCACATAGGTGGTGCGCGGGCTGTTGGTCAGCAGGATCAGCCGGGTCAGCCCCATATTGGACAGCATCTGCGCACCAAGGCCGATATTCTTGACGACGCGGGGCCCGTCCTCTTCCTCCGAAAAGAGCGACTTGCGCGGTTCGCGAAAGAGGCACACGACACCGCGCCCCTCTTCTGCAATCGCCATCATCGCACGGGGCAATTCGCCAACGGGCTTGGGGCTCAGGCCCAGAATGTCCGTCACCTCGTTAAGAGCGTGGGTCCGGATCAGCACCGGCTCGTCCGTGCTCAGGTCCCCTTTGGACAGCGTCACATGCTCAATCCCATGGGTCTGGTCGGTGAAAATCCGCATGTCCCAGTCGCCGCCATGCTGCGACGTGATCACGCGGCGATCCGTTTCGACAACCAGATTGTCATGCCGCCGACGATAGGCGATCAGGTCTGCAATCGTCCCGATCTTGAGGTCGTGTCGGGCGGCATAATCCACCAGATCCGGCAGACGGGCCATCTCGCCGTCTTCCTTCATGATCTCGCAAATCACGCTCGATGGATAATGCCCGGCCAGCCGGGCCACATCGCATCCCGCCTCGGTGTGCCCGGCGCGCACCAGCACGCCCCCCTTGCGCGCGCGCAGGGGAAAGACATGGCCGGGCGTCGCGATGTCCGCGCCCGTGGCCTGCGGATTGATCGCCGTTGCAATCGTGCGCGCCCGGTCGCCTGCCGAAATACCGGTGCTCACGCCCTCGCGCGCCTCAATCGAGACCGTAAACGCCGTCTCGTGGCGCGAGGAATTGTGCATCGCCATCATCGGCAATCCCAAAGCCTCAATACGCTCGGCCGGCAGGGTCAGGCAAATCAGGCCACGCCCATGCGTCGCCATGAAGTTCACCGCCTCCGGCGTCGCAAAATCCGCTGGGATCACCAGATCCCCCTCGTTCTCCCGATCCTCGTGATCAACCAGAATGAACATGCGGCCCTGCCGCGCCTCTTCGATGATCTCCTCAATCGGGGAAATCGCCTCAGCGAGATCCTTCTCGACGGGTCCGGGGGTTTCAAAACTCATGGGGCACCTATGGCAGCAGATGCCCGCCACATAGCCGAACCAATGCGCGGTTGCCAGTGGCACACCGCGCACATCCCATGTGCCGAACCAAAGTCATTTGCAAAACGCGAACTCCGAACCCGCGATTGACATGCCGGATTGCGAGCACGCCCGCCCAATGCACCAGAAATCGCGTCAGGCGCAGCCTGTCCTTTGGATCAGCCCGTTTCGGCCAGCCGCGCGACGTAGCGGGCCAATGTGTCGATCTCGAGGTTCACCGGGTCCGCGACGGCCACATCACCCCAGGTCGTCACCTGTTTGGTGTGCGGAATAAAGTTGATGCCGAATTCGGACCCCTCGACCTCATTCACGGTCAGGGACGTGCCGTTCAGCGCAACCGACCCCTTGGGCGCGATAAAGCGGGCCAATGCGTCGGGGGCGCGCAACCGCACGCGCGTGCTGTCACCTTCATCCACCACGGACACAACCTCCGCCACGCCATCCACATGGCCGGACACGATGTGCCCGCCCAGCTCGTCTCCGACACGCAGCGCTCGTTCGAGGTTGAGGCGCTTGCCCGCGACCCATGTGGACAGGTTTGTCTTGGACACCGTTTCCGCGCTCACTTGCACCTCGTACCAGCCCGGGCCCAGATCCACGACTGTCAGGCACACACCGTCCGACGCAATGGACGCGCCCATGTCGATGCTGTCCGTGTCGTAACCGGTACCGATCCGCACCCGCAGATCGCCCTCTTCGACCACATCCGTGATGGTTCCGATATCCGTGATGATGCCCGTAAACATGCCAAATCTCCCAGCTGACTGTGCAGGTAGCTGCGCCACAGCCCGAGAGCAAGAGGCAGGCCGATTGCGAAAACCACCGCCATGGGCCATAAAATCGCCCCAGTCGCGTGTTCATCTTGGGTTAACGAAATGCCGCGTATCAGAAGCGAGATGACCTTGATCGCCCCGGACACACGCGTGTTCCTCTTTTTGCAGGGTCCGCACGGGCCCTTCTTTCACCGTCTGGGTGCAATGCTGCGCCGGGCGGGCGCGACGGTCTGGCGTGTCGGCTTCAATGCGGGTGACCGGGCCTTCTGGTTTCACCGGCCCAGCTACATCCCCTATCGCGGCACGGCGCCTGACTGGCCCGCCACATTCCGGGACCTCGTGACCACCAAGGGCGTTACGGACATCGTGCTATATGGCGATGTGCGCCCGATCCACGCCCAAGCCGTTGCCGAAGCCAAGCGGCGCGGTCTGACGGTGCATGTCTTTGAGGAAGGCTACATGCGGCCCTATTGGGTGACCTACGAGCGCGGCGGCACCAACGGCAACTCGCGCCTGATGGACATGTCCGTGGCGGACATGCAGGCCGCGCTTGCCCTGTCGGACATGGAGGCCCCGCTGCCCCCCGGACATTGGGGCGACATGCGCCAGCACGTGTTTTATGGCGCGCTTTATCATTGGTTCGTGATGTTCCGAAACGGGGACTACCGCAACTTCAAACCCCATCGCGCGCTGACCGTCGCCAAGGAATTCCGGTTGTACCTCAAGCGCTTGCTGCTGATGCCGTTCCAGACGCTGGATCGGATGCAGGCCACCTTGCGCATCCGGTATGGCGGATTTCCCTACCACTTGGCACTCCTGCAACTGGAACATGACTCGAGCTTTCAGGAACACTCGCCCTTCGACACGATGACCGATTTTCTCGAACTGGTGATTGACGGCTTTGCCAGGGGCGCGCCGGGCCATCACCATCTGGTGATCAAGGCGCACCCGCTCGAGGACGGGCGCACCCCGATCCGTCGCACGATCCGTCGCCTGACACGCGACAAGGCGCTCCAGGGCCGCGTGCACTACGTCCGCGGCGGCAAACTCGCCCAATTGCTGAACGATGCGCGCAGCGCCGTGACCGTCAATTCGACCGCCGCCCAGCAGGTGCTCTGGCGCGGCATTCCGCTCAAGGTTTTTGGCCGCGCCGTCTTTGCCAAGCCGGAATTCGTCAGCGACCAGTCCCTGCCCGACTTCTTTGCCGGTGCCAGCCGCCCGGACAACCGCGCCTACAAGGACTATCGCCGCTATCTGCTGGAAACCTCGCAATTGCCCGGCGGGTTCTATTCCGCGCGCGGGCGGCGGCAATTGCTGCGGCAGGTCGTCGACATGATGCTGTCGCCCGAAGATCCCTACGATGCGCTCGCCTCCGGGACCGCGGCCCCAAGGCAACAGTTGCGGCTGGTCACATGAACGGCACAACCCCTATGGCTGGATTTTTGATCGCACATTCGGTAGGTTGATGCGAAACAGGCACCGAAAAATCGGGCCGAAAGACAAAAATCAGGTGCGCGCAAGACGCATCACGAGGCAGAAATTCAGGTCGAGGAGACCAAGCAGTGACTTTCCCGACATTCCGCTGGGCGCGCGTGGTCGCGTTGTTTTTGATATTCACGCTGGTTGCATCCTGCGGCCTGCCGCGTGTCGGCCCCAACAAGCGCGAGATTTTTGCAGGCTCCGTCCAGAAGGAAGGCGACGCCTTTGTCGTGTCCGTGAACGACCGGGTGACGCGGGCCACCGCCGTCACGCCCGCCCTTGGTTTTTCCGAAAACCTCGTGAAGGCGGGGCTTGTCGGCTCTGACACGATCCGCCCCGGCGATGTTCTGGGCCTGACCATCTGGGAAAATGTCGACGACGGGCTGCTGGCCGGTGAAGGCGCAAACTCGACCATCCTCGAAGAGGTTCAGGTGGACGGGGCCGGCTTTATCTTTGTGCCCTATGCGGGCCGCATCCGTGCCGCCGGAAACACACCCGAAGCGATCCGCCGCATCATCACCAACCGCCTCGAAGAACAGACACCCGACCCGCAAGTGCAGGTGCGGCGCGTTGCCGGTGACGGCGCCACGGTGTCGCTGATCGGTGCCATCGGCGCCCAGGGTGTTTACGCCATCGAGCGGCCCACGCGGACGCTGGCCACGATGCTGGCCCGCGCTGGCGGTGTGACCATCGAACCCGAAGTGGCCCAGGTGACCGTGATCCGCGGCGATGCGCGCAGCCAGATCCGCCTGCAGGACCTCTATGATCACCCCGAACTCGATATCGCCTTGCGTGCCGGCGACCGCATCCTGATCGAAGAGGACACGCGCGCCTTTACCGTGCTGGGTGCAACCGGCGGACAGGCCCGCGTGCCGTTTGAAACCCCGACGCTCAGCGCGATCGAGGCCATCGCCCAGGTGGGCGGCCTGTCGCCCGTCACGGCCGACCCCACGGGCGTCTTTGTCCTGCGGAACGAGGACAGTGCGATTGCCAACGCCGTGCTGGGCCGCGACGATCTGATCGGCGCGCAGCGCATGGTCTACGTGCTGGACCTCACGCAGCCCAACGGACTGTTCCAGGCACGCGACTTTACCATCCGCAACGGCGACACCGTCTATGTCACCGAAGCGCCTTATACGCAGTTCACGCGCATCATTACGGCGTTGACCACTCCGGTTGCCGGCGTCAATTCGCTGACGTCCAGCCTGAGCAGCAACTGACGCGTCTATGCCCGCCCATGACACCATGTCCGCCGGACCTGAAAAGGCCCGGCGGCTTTACGTTTACAACGGCGGTTTCCTGACCCAGCGCCGCGTGCGGCGCATTCTGGCATTGGCGGGGTACCGCATCAGCCTCGGCCGACCGACATCCGACGACCTGATCGGCGTGTGGGGCAATTCACCAACCGCGCACCGGGGCCTCGCTGTCGCAGAGCGCCGCACTGTGCCGGTGGTGCGCATCGAGGATGCGCTGCTCCGCTCGCTTTTCCCCGGCCGATCCGGATCGCCGCCTCTGGGTTTGTTCATTGATCACAAGGGGGTCCACTTTGATCCGGCGCGGCCCTCGGATCTCGAAGAATTGCTGGCCACGCATCCGCTGGATGACAGCGCGCTCCTGAACCGTGCGCGCGGCGCAGTGGCGCGCATGAAAGAGGCGCATTTGAGCAAATACACGGCCTTTGATCCCGGCCAGCCGGTTCCGGAGCCGGGTTATGTGCTGGTGATAGATCAAACCCACGGAGACGCCTCCGTGACCGCCTGCGGCGCGGACAGGAACCGGTTTCTGGAAATGTTGTTTGTCGCGCAAGACGAACACCCGGGCGCCCGCATCGTGATCAAGACGCATCCGGAAACCCGGGCCGGCCATCGCCCCGGTTACTTCACCGATGCAGACCTGAACGACCGGGTGTCCTTTTGCAGTGATCCGGTCAGCCCCTGGACACTGATGGAGGGCGCAATTGGCGTTTACACCGTGTCGTCCGGGCTCGGGTTCGAGGCCATTCTGGCGGGCCACAAACCGCGCGTCTTTGGCCAGCCCTTCTATGCCGGTTGGGGCCTGACGCAGGATGAATTTCCGGTTCAGCGCAGGCAACGCAGCCTGACGCGGGCGCAGCTCTTTGCTGCGGCCATGATGCTCTATCCGACGTGGTACGACCCGCATCGCGACAGGCTGTGTGACCTCGAAACGGCGATGGAGGCGCTTGCCGCCGAAACCCGCGCGTGGCGCGCCGATCACGCCGGTTGGGTGGCCAGTGGCATGCGGATGTGGAAGCGTGGCCCGCTGCAACAGGCCTTTGGGCAATGGAAGGCCGTCGCGTTCGAGGACAATCCCGCACGGGCCCGGGCGCTGGCGCGGCCCTGGATGGTCTGGGCGGGCAAGGCCGATGTGGGGCATGGCGATGCCGTGCGGGTCGAGGATGGCTTCTTGCGGTCGCGCGGCCTTGGGGCCGAACTTGTGCCGCCCCTGTCGCTGGTGACGGACGCCAAGGGTATCTACTACGACCCCTCCCGGCCCAGCGACCTCGAAGACTGGATCCGGACGCGCCGCAGCCTGCGCCCCGATCAGGCGTTGCGCGCGGAACGGCTGGTGACCGCGCTGACAAGCAACGCGCTCAGTAAATACAACCTCGGCGGCACCGTGCCAGATATGCCAGAAGGTCCAAAGGTGCTGGTGGTTGGTCAGGTTGAGGATGACGCCTCGATCCGGCTGGGAGCGGACGACATCAACACCAACGCGGGTTTGCTTGCCGCCGCCCGCGCCGCCAACCCCGATGCCACGCTGATCTACAAACCACATCCGGATGTCGAAGCCGGGTTGCGCATTGGCGCAGTCGACGCCCAAGGGATTGCCGATATCGTGGCGACCCAGGCCGACATCACCGCGCTGCTGGATCAGGTCGACACGCTCTGGACCATGACCTCGCTTGCGGGTTTCGAGGCGCTGCTGCGCGGCGTGCATGTGGTCACCACCGGCGCACCGTTCTATGCCGGGTGGGGCCTGACAGAGGACCGTGGCAATGTGCCCCCAAGGCGGCGCGAGGATGTGCCGCTGCTGGGCCTCGTTCATGCAACGCTCATCGACTACCCGCGCTATTTCGATCCGGTCACGCGCAGCGCCTGCCCTGTCGAGGTGATCGTGGACCGACTGAGCACCGGCCATGTGCCGCACCCCGGTCTTGCAAATCGCACGTTGTCCAAGTTGCAAGGGTTGCTGGCCAGCCAGTCACATCTCTGGCGTTGAACGCACCCATTCATGGACGATATCGGGACCCACGGACCGCACCGAAGCCAATGAAAACCGTGGCGCGTTGTCCAGCTTGCTCAGGCCCAAAGCACCGATATTGGGCAATCCTTCGGCGCCGATGGCCAACCCTGCGGTAAAGCCGACCAGACGGTCCACCAGATCCGCTTCTATCAGGGACGCCGCGAGCGCACTGCCGCCCTCGCAAAAGACCCGCGTCAGCCCGTGTGCGCCCAATTGCTGCAGCACGTCCCGCGCCTCGAGCTGGCCCGCCGCTGTCGCACAGGGCAACAGCGTCGCCCCGAGATCGCGCCAGGTCTGGCACAGCATCGGGTCGGCGTCCTTGCCATGGCAAAGGATCACCGGCACCTCGCGCGCGGTGCGGGCCAAGTGGCCCATCAGCGGCAGGTCCAGCCGGCGGGACACAACAACCCTTTGCGGCTGCGCATCGCTGCCAAGCCCGCGGACCGTCAGCGACGGATCATCGTGCCGTGCCGTGCCACCGCCGACCATCACCGCGTCGTGCCGCGCGCGCATTGCATGCACAACGCGGCGCGCCGCCGGCCCGGTGATCCACTGGCTTTCTCCGGTACCCGTGGCGATCCGTCCGTCAAAACTGCTGGCCAGTTTCAGCGTGACCTCTGGCCGTCCCTGTTCGGTCTTCAGAAAAAACCCTGCCAGATCAGCACTGGCCGCATCCGCACAGACGCCCGTGTCAACGGTGATCCCCGCCGCTTCCAGGGCCGCAATGCCCTTCCCGTCAACGCGTGGATCACTGTCAGGCACCGCAATCACGACGCGGGCCACACCTGCAGAAACCAGCGCCTCGGCGCAGGGGGGGGTCTGGCCATGATGCGCACAGGGCTCAAGGGTGACGTAGACATCCGCACCCGCTGCCGCCGATCCGGCCTGCGCGAGCGCTTCCGTTTCGGCGTGGGGACGCCCCCCGGGCTGCGTCCAGCCTCGCCCGACGACGCGGTCGCCCTGCACGATCACACAGCCGACAGCCGGGTTGGGCGCACAGCGCCCCTGCCCGCGCCGCCCCAGAGCGAGGGCGAGCCGCATAAAGCGCGTGTCGCGCGCCGCGCTCACTCTTCGGTGGTGGTGTCGGGCCGCAGCTCGGCCACGAATTTGTCAAAGTCGTCTGCCGCCTGGAAGTTCTTGTAAACGCTGGCAAACCGCACATAGGCGACGGTATCGATGCGGTTCAGCGCTTCCATCACGATCTCGCCGATCTGCTTGGACTGAATGTCCGTCTCGCCCATCGACTCCAGCCGCCGCACGATGCCCGAGATCATCTGATCAATGCGTTCGGGATCAATGGGGCGTTTCTGCATCGAGATGCGGATCGAGCGCTCCAGCTTGTCGCGGTCAAAATCTTCGCGCTTGCCGTTGGATTTGATCACCACCAGATCGCGCAGCTGCACGCGTTCGTAAGTGGTAAACCGACCGCCACAGGCCGGACAGAAACGCCGCCGCCGGATCGAAACGTGATCCTCAGCCGGTCGGCTGTCTTTTACCTGAGTGTCAATGTTGCCGCAAAACGGACAGCGCATGGCCTATCCCCTCTTCGTTCGTCCCGCCTGTAGTAGGGGTTTTCCCCTTGTCCACGAAACTATAGGGGGTCGCCTAGGTTTTGGGTAGAGGGGAAATGCGACCGCAACATACGCGGTACATCACAGGGACGCGCGAAAGCGCTTGCCTTGCACCTCGATAAAGACCAGCGGCCCCTGCAGATTGCAGGCCCCGGTCGCCGCCGCCGTGCTCTTGACCACCCCGTCCTCGTTGAGGGTGTAGGTATACGTGGTCTTGTCGGGCGTGACCGGTGCGGTCGAAAAGATCATGCTTTTCTGGCCGGGCACTGTCTTTGACGGGGCGAGCCCCTGCGCGACCCACAGTTTTCCACCCCGTTGCCCCAGCACCTTGCGGGCATAGGTGCCCGCACCGCACCATATGTTGGCCGGGCTGGTGAAGCTGGCGCGCACAACCTCGAATTCGGTGGCCGAGATCGGAACAACCGGCACGGTCACCGTCTGACGCAGTACCGGAAAGCCTTGGGCGGGCCAGGCCAACGTTGCCGCCACGGCAAAGACTGCCAGTCGTCGCATCACGCACCTCCCGTGTTTTGTTGCATGTTACCGCACAGTCCCTATTGATGACCAGCGGCAGGTGTACACGGCGGGCTTTCTAAGGGCTCAGGTGCGCAATCACATGCCGCTGTTTCGGCGCATCGCGGTGTTCGAACAGGTAAATCCCCTGCCACGTCCCGAGGGCCATGCGCCCGTCCGCAACCGGGATCTGCAAACTGGTCGGCAGCAGGGCGGCCTTGATATGCGCGGGCATATCGTCTGGGCCTTCATAGGTGTGGGTCAGATACGACATGGACGGATCGGTGGTCGGTGGCACGAGACGCCGGAAAAACGCAGCCAGATCGGTTTGCACCTCGGGGTCCGCGTTTTCCTGGATGAGCAGCGAACAGGACGTGTGCTGGACAAAGAGCGTCAACAGCCCGTCTCCTGTGACCCAGCCCGCCACGTCGCGGCTAAACTCGTAGAGCCCCTGACCCGTGGTTTGGACAATAAAGCGGCCCTGTTTCACTTGAAAATGCCGTCTCCCAAGGCGTCGATGACCTGCTGTGCCTTTTCCAACGACGCGGTCTGCGCCGCCTCAAGCCCCGCCACGGTGTCGGCCCTGACCAGATTGTGGGTCTTGGTCACGCCATCCACATCCTTTTCGATGATCGCGCTCAGGCGGTACTGCGCCCCCTCGGCGATGGGCGTGGGCGTGATCCGATAGCCCTGGTACTCTTCGGCCTGCGCCGGCTCGGGGGCGGCGCCGCCACCGAACAATCGTTTCAAAAGTGACATTTCACCACTCCAGTTTTTTTTGGTATTATGCCCCACCGCGTGGCGCGGCGCTATCTTGCTCACAGTCTTTCGGCCAGACGGTTCGGCGCTCCGTATCCGAAACAATCAACTGAACAAGCATATGGCCCCGGACGTGCAAGGTGCGGGCGCGGGCCAGTCTTTTGGTCGATTGATGATCGGTTTGAGCATCCGAATGAAAGCCTGCTCTTCGGTAAACGTGGCTGGCACAGCTTCGCCATAAACCATGATGTGGTCCGACGGTCGTTCAAAAATCGCTAGATCCGATTGCGGGTCCTGCGCGTGTTCCAAAAGTTTTGAGGCGTGTTTGCCTGCACCTTTTTCGACACATCCCCTGTTGATGTGCGCGGCCAAGGCTTGATGGTGGTTTCCAACTCTTGACACAAAGCCGGATAAGGTCGCCCCAACATAAATGATGCGCCATAATGAATCGTGCGTTTGCGACGTCGGAGACATGGCCCACAAGTATGTCGACGGCACCCTTATAGGTTTAGTCTTGCTCAGGCAGAAATGTGGCCTTCGGATTTCTTTTGACCGTCTCGTCAACGTCTTGTCACGAATCGTACCAACGCGCTCGAAGCCTAGCTGCTCCAAACGCGTGGCACTGACTTGCTCAGGGTCATCCCACGAATTCACTGATCGAGAAACGAGCGCAGTTTGCGGCTGCGGCTGGGGTGTTTCAGCTTGCGCAGCGCTTTGGCTTCGATCTGGCGGATCCGTTCGCGGGTCACGCTGAACTGCTGGCCCACCTCTTCAAGCGTGTGGTCGGTGTTCATGCCGATGCCAAAGCGCATCCGCAGCACACGTTCCTCACGCGGGGTGAGCGACGCCAATACGCGCGTCGTCGTTTCCTTGAGGTTTTCCTGGATCGCTGAATCGAGGGGCAGAACCGCGTTCTTGTCCTCGATGAAATCGCCAAGCTGGCTGTCTTCCTCGTCGCCGATGGGGGTTTCGAGGCTGATCGGCTCCTTGGCGATCTTCATCACCTTGCGGACCTTTTCCAGCGGCATCTGCAGCTTGTCTGCCAGTTCCTCCGGCGTCGGTTCGCGACCGATCTCGTGCAGCATCTGGCGGCCCGTACGGACCAGCTTGTTGATCGTTTCGATCATGTGCACCGGAATACGGATCGTGCGTGCCTGATCCGCAATGGACCGGGTGATCGCCTGACGGATCCACCATGTGGCATAGGTCGAGAACTTGTAACCCCGGCGATATTCGAACTTGTCGACCGCCTTCATCAGGCCAATGTTCCCCTCCTGGATCAGGTCGAGGAATTGCAGGCCGCGGTTGGTGTATTTCTTGGCGATCGAAATCACG
>CAZRUV010000002.1:0-53022 GCA_964603315.1 uncultured Rhodobacterales bacterium | reverse complement strand
GCCTCGACCATTTCCTTTTTCGCCTGACGGGCTTCCTTCTCGCCCTTTTGCACCTGCTGCACGATGCGGCGGAATTCGCTGATATCGAGGCCCACATACTGGCCCACCTGCGCCATGTCGGCGCGCAGCTCTTCAACCTTTTCGGCGGAGCGTTCGATGAACATCTGCCAGCCGCGGCCCGACTTTTCGCCCATCTCGTCCAGCCAGCCGGGATCCAGCTCGCGCCCGCGATAGGCGTCCACGAATTCCTTGCGGTTGATGCGCGCCTGGTCGGCCAGTTTCACGATCGAACTGTCGATCTGCATGATCCGGCGGTTGATGCCATAAAGCTGGTCGATCAGCGCCTCGATCCGGTTGTTGTGCAGGTGCAGGTCGTTGACCAGCGCCACAATCTCGGAACGCAGCTTTTGATAGGTTTCCTCGTCACCGGACGAGAACGAACCGTCCTCGTTCAACGTCGCCGAGATACGATTGTCCTGCATCTCGCTCAGTTGCGCATAGTCGTTGGCGATGATGTCGAGCGTCTCGAGCACTTGCGGCTTCAGCGCAGCCTCCATCGCGGCCAATGACATATTGGCCTGATCGTCCTCGTCGTCGTCATCATCCTTGGCAATCGGATTGCCGTCCGCGTCAAGCTCGGGGCTGTCATCGGCCTTTTCCTCGGTCGCGCCGGCGGTTTGCACGACCGGTTCGGTCACCTCGCCGTCCTCGCCCATCTGGTTGCCGAATGTCGCCTCAAGGTCGATCACGTCGCGCAACAGGATCTCTTCGCTGAGAAGTTCGTCGCGCCAGATCGTGATCGCCTGGAAGGTCAGCGGGCTTTCGCAAAGCCCGGCAATCATCGTGTTGCGTCCGGCCTCGATCCGTTTCGCGATGGCAATCTCGCCTTCGCGGCTCAGCAGTTCGACCGACCCCATTTCGCGCAGGTACATCCGGACGGGATCGTCCGTGCGGTCCAGTTTTTCCTGACCCGTCGCCCCCAGCGTCAGATCACGTGTGCCTTCGGTGGTGGTGACCTCGGTCGAGCCCTTTTGCTCTTCTTCCTCGGCCTCTTCATCCTCGATGATGTTGATGCCCATCTCGGACAGCATCGACATCACGTCTTCGATCTGTTCGGAACTCACCTGATCGGGCGGCAGCACGGTATTCAGCTGATCGTAGGTGATGTACCCCTTCTCGCGGGCCTCGCCGATCATCTTCTTGACGGCGGCCTGGCTCATGTCGAGCGAGTGGGCGTTGTCCTGGTCTTCGGTCTTGGCGTCTTCGTTCGTGTCTTTCGCGGCCATGCCGGGCTCCTCTGATCGGGGCTCTTGGCGAATCGCACCCCAGCGAATCGCTCAGAGAATCATTTAGCGCTTTGAGTGATTCGGCCACCCATGTAGCTGCATTTTCCTAAGGTTTCGCGGCCAAAACGCATCACCGTCCCGGCTTGGAGAACCTGATTTGATCCATCAGGGCCGCAAAAGCATCACGTTCATGACGACTGATTCGGGCACCATTGTCGCCCGTGTCGTATTCTGCGTTGTCTTCCTGACCGCTGCGCACGGCCTCGGACGCGGCGGCGGCGGCCTGGCTGAGGCGCCAAGTCACGCCTTCATCGGCCACCCCTTCGAGGTCCTGCACCGCATCCGCGATCTCGGCGTCCAAGCCCCTTGCCGCACTGAGTTTTGCGAGCTCTTCGGCCACGGTCATGCGGGCCATCTCGGCATCGCCGGGTGTGCGGACACAGGGGACAATGGCCACATGGCGCGCAGACAGCAGATTATCAAGGGCATCAGACCCCAGTGCGCCGATTATCTTTTCGCGCAACACGTCAGAACCGTCGCCGCCATGCCTGAGAATCAGATCGCGCAACGTCCGATGCGTATGGTCGCGGCAGGCCAGATCCTCGATCCCGCTTTCGAACCCGTCGACGATGTCGGGCATCAGAATTAGAACGGCAAGGATCACCGCCTCGCGTAGATGATCCGTCACCTCGGCGTCGGCGTGGGCAAGTGCAGAGGACTTGGTGCTGGCCAGCGGCGTCGGTGGTGCATTCCATCGGCGGCTCATCGCGCCTTGCGGCCCTCTTCGCTGGGGACGGAAGAGCTGCCAGCGCAGGTCCTTGATTTCCTGGCCATAATGCTGGCGGATCGACGGGTCCTGGATCAGCTTGATCTTGTCGCGCAGCGCCTTGTCGAGGGCGGCCTTGCGTTCGGGGCTGTCAAAATCCTTGCCCTCGGTCTCGCGCTGCCACAGCAGCTGCACCATGGGTTGCGCCGCCTCCAGCAGCTTTTGCAGGGCGGGCGCACCTTGGGATTTCAGCAGATCGTCCGGATCCTGCCCGTCCGGCATGAGGGCAAATCGCAGGGACTTGCCCGCCTCCAGTCGCGGCAGGGCCAGATCAATCAGGCGCATCGCCGCACGGATGCCCGCTGTATCGCCATCAAGCGCAATGATAGGCTCATCCGCGATACGCCACAGCATGGCCAGTTGGTGTTCGGTGACCGCTGTGCCGAGCGGCGCCACCGCCGCGCCAAAGCCATGCTCGGCCAGGGCGATCACATCCATGTACCCTTCGGCCACGATCAGCGGCTGACCCTTGCCCGCCGCCGTGCGTGCGGGCCCGTGGTTGTAGAGCGTGCGGCCCTTGTCAAAGAGGTCGGTCTCGGGCGAGTTCAGGTATTTCGCGTTGTCATTCGGATCCATCGCGCGACCACCAAAGGCCACACACCGCCCCCGTGCGTCACGAATGGGGAACATGATCCGGCCACGAAACGTGTCGTAGGGCTTGCCGCCTTTCTGCGACGGTTTCGCAAGGCCCGCGCCAAGGATCAGGTCATCCTCGACCCCCTTGGCCTTGAGCGCATCCCACAGGCCCTGCCACGCATCCGGGGCAAAGCCGATCTCCCATCGCGCCTGCGCGTCAGGCCCGAGGCCGCGACGGTTTTCCAGATAGTCCCGCGCCGCCGCGGCGGCTCCGGTCTTGAGTTGCAGGCGAAAGTGCTGAACGGCCATTTCCATGACGTCGGCAAGCTGCGTCCGCCGGTCCGCCTTTTCCTGCGCGCGCGGGTCGCGTTTCGGCATCGGCATGCCCGCCTCACCTGCGAGAATTTCCACCGCCTCCATGAAACCGACATTCTCGGTCTCGCGCACAAAGGAAATCGCATCCCCTTTGGCGTGGCACCCGAAGCAATAGTAATACCCCTTGCGGTCGTCGACGTGGAACGACGCGGTTTTTTCGTGGTGGAAGGGGCACGGCGCCCACATGTCACCCTTGCCCTGGTTCGACTTGCGCGCGTCCCACATGACCTTGCGCCCGACCACCTGCGTGAGGCTCAGACGCGTGCGCAATTCATCAAGGAAACCGGGGGGCAGGCTCATGCAGAGAATATTGGGCGTGAGACCGTCAGAGTCGAGGGGCTACTGCCGCAAACACAGCTCATTCCACGCCGCGGCGAGGTCTTCGTTGCGGATCACCCGGCGCTTCTGCTCGTAGACCCAAGGCGCGATGAGCGGAATGGCGTTGTTGAATTTCTCAGGCCATGCGGGCTCTTGGGCGAGGATATGCTCCGTCAGGTTCCGTTCCTTGACCCGGTCCAGCCGCGCCTGCTGCACAGCGGCAACGACGTCGGCCTGATAGCCACAGGATTCCGCCTTTTCATCGGCAAAAGCGGGCATCGCAAGGAGGGCAACAGCACAAGTCAGGGCGAAACGGGTCATATCGGGCAAGGCTCCTTCGGAATCGTTCCCGGTATCCTATCGCCGGGCCGCAACGCTTTCCATGGCCCTTTCCAGATCGTGAAGCAATGTATCCGCCATCGACCGGAACACCATGAGCAGGAACGTATCCGCGCCGATCCGCGTGACCGAGCCGTTCATGTGCTGGATCATCGTGCGCGCGGTGTGACCGCGTTTGAAGACACCGGCAGACAGATCGAGCGGGACAAGCCGCGCCAGAACATCTTCGGCATCGGCACCCGAAACCGTGACGCAGGCCCACGCATCGCTTTGCAGCGTGAGGGCCGCATAGGCATTGAGGGCCGCATCCGGTTCGGGGCCCGCCAGCATCACCATCTCGCGCCCGAACCAGATCGCCCGCGCGCCGTTCTTGCCCGTGGCGCGCCCCGGTGCGGGCCATGCCATTCCTTGCGCATCCTTGAATGCCGCGGAAATGTCCCGGCCCTTGAAAGGTGCGACCGAAGTCAGCGTGCCAAGGTCAACCTCCGATACGGTCACCGTACCGATGGTCTTGTCTGTCATGCCGCCCAGCGGCGTTGCTGCGATCAGGTCAACCACGTGCGCGCCCTCCTTCCGGGTCGAGGAACACCGGATCGCAAATCTCGACCCGGGTCCGGATGTCACGCAAGTGATCCACCATTTGCAACACCTCGCCATGCCGCGCCTGCCCGTCGCGCACAAAGCCCAGCCCGAGGAAATGCCCAAACTCTGGCGAGAACCCGACCGAGGTCACATATCCCTGATCATGGGCCCGCACCGGCTCCGCCCCGTCGGAATAGATCTTGGCCCCGCCTGTGAGTTGCCTGACGGGTCCGACAGGCTTCAAGCCCACCAGTTGCTCCCGCCCCTCTTCGACCAGTCCGGGTCGCGCGGCCATCGTCTTGCCGATGAAGTCCTTCTTGGGCGACAGCATGCGGCCCATGCCAATGTCACCCGCCGTCACGCGCCCGTCGATTTCGGAATGCGTGATGAACCCCTTTTCGATACGCAGCACGTTCAACGCTTCCATACCGTACGCGCCGCCGCCACGGTCTTCGGCGGCCTTGACCAAGGTGGCAAAAAGGCTTGCTCCATAGCGCGCGGGCACCGCCACCTCATAGGCGTTCTCGCCCGAGAACGAGATGCGGAAAAGCCGCCCCGGAATGCCCCCGATGGACACCGCACCGCAGGCCATGAACGGCCAGCTGTCATTGTCGACAGGATCATCGAGCAATTCATTGAGCAGGTCGCGCGACTGCGGCCCGGCCACGGCAAATTGCGCCCATTGCTCGGTCACCGACATGATCCTGACATCCCATTCCGGGCGCAAGGCCTGCGTGACAAATTCCAGATGCCGCATGACCTGCCCGGCCGCAGCCGTGGTCGTCGTCGTCACAAAATGCTGCGGCCCCAGCCGTGCGGTGGTGCCGTCATCCATGACGCAGCCATCCTCGCGCAGCATCAGGCCATAGCGCACCCGCCCCTCTTTGAGCGTCGAAAACATGTTGGTGTAGACGAAATCAAGCAGTTGACCCGCATCCGGCCCCTGAATGTCGATCTTGCCCAAAGTCGAGACGTCGCAGATGCCAACGCTATTGCGTACATATCCCACTTCGCGGTCACAGGACTGCCGCCAAGTCGTCTCGCCGCCCTGCGGAAAATACGATGGGCGATACCACAGCCCCGCCGCAATCATCGGCGCCTTCATCGCCAGCGACGCGGCATGGCTGGTGGTCTTGCGCTCGGGCGCAAAGCCCATGCCCTGTGCCCCGGCCCCAAGCGCCGCCAGCGCAACCGGCGAGTAGGGCGGGCGGAAGGTTGTCGTGCCCGTTTCCGGAATGCCCCGCCCGGTTGCATCCGCCAGAATGGCGAGGGCCGCGACATTCGAGTTCTTGCCCTGATCGGTGGCCATCCCTTGCGTGGTGTACCGCTTCATGTGCTCGACGGAGGCGTAGTTTTCGGCTGCCGCCTGTTTCACATCCTTGACCGTGACGTCGTTCTGGAAATCAAGCCAGGCCCGCCCCTTGCCCGGCACGGCCCAGAGGGGGTCCACGTGATAGGCTGCGTCCTCGGCGGCGGGCACCGGCACGTCAGCGACGGCGATCCCAAGCGCGTCGAGGCACGCCGCCGCAGCAGCCTGCCCGGCAGCGAGGCACGCCGCCGTCGAAAAGGAACCGTTGCAGGCCCCGGCAGCGACCAGCCCCGGAACCGCGTCCGGTGTCGGAACAAAAGACGCAATGTCGCTCTGCCATTGCGGGCGCCCGTTCATGTGGCAGGTCAGGTGTACCGTGGGGTTCCACCCCCCCGAAACGGCCAAGCAATCCGTGACGATTTTCTCATCGACGCCCGGCCCCGAAACGGAAATGGCCTCCAGCCCCTTGCGCCCCGACGCGCCTGTCACATGCGCGCCCGCAATCAGACGGTAATCGCCCTGCGCCACCGCGTCCGCCCGGCTGTCCACGACAGCCGCCACATGCACCCCAGCCTCGATCATGTCACGCGCCGTGCGGTGCGCGTCGTCATTGTTGGCAAAAACGGTGACCGCCTTGCCCGGCGCAACGCCCCAGCGGTTGAGATAAGCGCGCACCGCACCTGCCATCATCACACCGGGGCGGTCGTTGTTCCGAAACGCGATGTGCCGCTCAAGCGCGCCAGCGGCCAGCACGGTACGTCCCGCAACGATGCGCCAGAACGTTTCCTTCACGCCGCCCGCAAGCCGCGCGCCATGGTGCGCCACCCGTTCGAGCGCGCCATAGGTACCGCCGTCATAAGCCCCCGTAACGGTCGTGCGCGACATCAGGCGCACATTGTCCATCCCGGCAAGTTCCGCCACGATATCGGCGGCCCAGACATGCCCCGGCCTGCCGTCTACCTCGAGCGTCTCGGCATTGAGCCGCCCGCCCATCAGCGCATCCTCGTCCGCCAGGATCACCCGCGCGCCCGAGCGCGCCGCCGTCTGCGCCGCCATCAACCCTGTCGGCCCTGCCCCGATCACCAGCACGTCACAGAACGCATAAGCCTTTTCATAGTGATCACCGTCTTTCACATCGGCAAGCGCACCAAGACCGGCCGCCCTGCGAATAAAGGGCTCATAGACCTTTTCCCAGAACGCCCGGGGCCACATGAACGTCTTGTAGTAAAACCCGGCCCCCAGAAACGGCGCGGCCAGATCATTCACGCTGAGCAGATCGAACCCCAGCGACGGCCAGGCATTCTGTGATCGCGCGACCAGACCGCTGTGGATCTCCTGCACCGTGGCCCGCACGTTGGGGTCCGTATCCGGGCCTGCGCCAATTGTCACAAGCGCATTGGGCTCTTCCGACCCGGCCGTCAGCACGCCGCGCGGACGATGGTATTTGAACGACCGCCCGACATGGCGCACGTCATTCGCCAGCAGGGCCGAGGCCAATGTGTCGCCCGCAAACCCGCGATAGGTATTGCCATCAAACTGAAACGCAATTCGGTGCGACCGGTCGATCAGCCCCTTGCCGTCGATCCTCATCCCGCGTCTCCCACCAGATGAACAGCGCCAATCTCGTGGCGCGTCACGTTCCGCGTCACTTTCAACCAGGCGCCGCAACCCGCATCATGGCTCCACAATTCCTCGAGATCACCGGCCGGGTTTTCGCGCAGGTGCAGATAGGCATCCCACGCAGCCTCACCCGCATCAGGCGCAGGCCGGTCCAGCATCACGGCCGAACCCTGATAATAAAACTCGCGGCGATCACGTTCCCCGCAAATCGGACATGAAATGCGCATCAGACGCCTTTCCGGGAACGGATCCCCTGCTTCATCTTGCCAAGTAAACTCCCGCCGGAGGCTCCCGTCATCACCACACGCTCCTCAGTGCAGGTTGTGCTGAGACCCGGTGGCCTCTTCATCCATGATGCCCCGTCCCGTCCGGAACCGATCCAGACGGTGCCGCACGGTGGTCTCGTGCGGCTGCCCCGTCGCCAGCAAATGCGCAAATGTGTGCCCCGAGGCCGGGGTGGCCTTGAACCCGCCGTAACACCAGCCGCAATTGACATAGAGACCCTCGATATCCGTCTTGTCGATGATAAAGGACCCGTCCGGCGACATGTCCATCACACCGCCCCAACTGCGCAGCATCCTGGCCTTGCCCAGCACCGGCATCAGCGTCATCGCAGCCTCTGCCACATGCTCGACCAGCGGCAGGTTTCCGCGGCTGGCATAACTCGCATACATGTCGAGATCGCCGCCAAAGACGAGGCCACCCTTGTCCGACTGACTGATATAGAAATGCCCCATGCCATAGGTCACCACATGATCAAGGCACGGCTTCAGCCCTTCGGTCACAAAGGCCTGCAACACGTGGCTTTCGATCGGCAGGCGCAGCCCCGCCATGGCCGCCACCTGTGAGGAACGACCCGCAGCCACCATGCCCACCTTTTTGGCACGGATCGGGCCGCGCGTGGTCTGCACACCCTTCACGACACCGGCTTCGACGTCGATGCCCGTGACCTCGCATTGCTGGATGAGGTCCACGCCCCGGTTGCTGGCCGACCGCGCAAAGCCCCAGGCCACGGCATCATGCCGCGCCGTGCCACCGCGCTTGTGATACAGCCCGCCAAAGATCGGGAAACGCGTCTGGTCAAAGTCGATCATCGGCAGCAGCTTGCGCACCTCCGACGGCGTCAGCATCTCGGCATCGTCACCCTGCCCGCGCATCATGTTGCCGCGCCGCACAAAGGCGTCGCGCTGCCCGTCGGAATGCACAAGATTGATGATACCCCGCTGCGAGTGCATCACGTTGAAATTCAGGTCTTCTTCCAGACCTTCCCACAGCTTCAGCGAATGCGAGTAAAACTCGGAATTGCCCGGCAGCATGTAATTGGCACGCACGATGGTCGTGTTGCGCCCCACATTACCGCCCCCCAGATAGCCACGTTCCAGCACCGCCACATTGGTGATCCCGTGCACCGACGCGAGGTAATGCGCCGTGGCGAGCCCATGCCCGCCACCGCCGATCAGAACAATGTCATATTCAGGTTTGGGTTCGGGGCTGCGCCAATGCGGCCCCCAGCCTTTGTTCCCCGTCAACCCCTCGGTCAGGATCCTGAGCCCTGAAAACCGCATATGCCCTCCGCGCACTTGTCTGATCGAATTCGATCAATTCCCTACCGGAGTAGCAAGGGGCGGAGGACACATCCGCCCCATTTCGACCGAAGGTGGCCTCTCAGCGACGAAAGCGGCATCAGATGTCGCTGCGCCGCTCCTGTCACCGGACGAAATTCGCGCCCAGCAACTGCGCTTCGAGGGCACGGTTCGGAACGCGAACGGGTCTGCCGCCCTTGCGCAGGGTTGCAACGAAAATCGCCCGCGATGTCCGTTTGTTGCCGTCGGGCGCCGATTGCGCGCGGATATAGGCGCCATACAGAAAGCAGGCCAGGTCGTCCCATTTCCGGTCCCCGCTGCCGGGCACGAGGTTCAGGGTGGTGGCAAGCCCCTCGATCCCGTCCGCAAGGGCCTGCGCGCCCACCGAGCTTGGATATGGGCCACCCCGGTTTGTCATGCGATCCTGCAAAGCGCCGTCGAGGCCGATCAGTTCGACATTGGCAAGGTCAAAGGCCCTCTTGGTGCGGGGGTCATAGTCGCGTTGCAGGATCATCATCAATCGAAGCGTCCTGCGACGCTTTTCCATCGAAGGATCGTGGCTGTTGACCCAGTTCACCCCTTTCCAGAGGTCGTCTTCAATCGGGTTGGTCGGGATGCGCCATTGGTTCGGATCCAGGTTGTTCCGATCCAGCAGATCGCGCAGTTCGCAATTGTCGCACCGGCCCCACAGCTCCAGGATCTGACCCTGGATGTCGCGGATCATGCGCAGATCATATTCGAAATACCCAGACACCATGGGAATGAAGAGCTCGTCTTCCTCGCCCTCCCAGTCCTGCCATTGAACGGCACGCTGGACGTATTCGTCACACATCCGGATCATGCCGTCAGCATGCGCGCCAATCGCCTGTTGCAGCCGCCGAAATTCCGGCAGCCGCCGCCACGCGGCCAAAGCTGCTTGCCGATCCACTGGCACACGCCGCCGCGCCCGGTTTGTTGTCTTTTTCTTTCTCCAGAAAAACAATGACATGACACTATCCTCTCTTCACAACTTTCCCGTCATCCCAAACGCATGCGTTCGGGAGGCCCCCGGAAGTCGGTGTTCCAATATGTGCGAAGGTGTGGCGCGTTCCGCGCTCGCTTCATTAGAAATACACGCGGGGCCGAATTGTTATTCGGCCCCGGTTCAAAAAAATGTCAGTTTTAGGTGAGCGGGCTTGCGCCGGGCTAAAGCCCTTTGGCCTGATAGCTGGCCGCAACCTTGTCGATCGCCACCAGATAGGCCGCCGTGCGCAGGTCATCGACATCGTCGCGGTCATGCCAGACCGACGCCATGGACTGATAGGCCGCGCGCATCGTGTCATCGAGGCCGGACCGGACCAACTCCAGTTCACCAGCGCCACGCAGGTACTTCTGCTTGAAGTCCGGCGTCATGCTCCATGCATCGCCCAGATGCCGGCTGAGCCGTTCCAGCTCGTCCACCACCAACTGATGCCGTGCCTCTTCCTGGCGGCGCTGCATCCGGCCAAAGCGGATGTGGCTGAGGTTCTTGACCCATTCGAAATAGGACACGGTCACGCCACCCGCATTGGCGTACATATCGGGGATGATCACTGTGCCCTTGTCGCGCAGCACGCTGTCGGCACCGGCCGTCACCGGCCCGTTCGCCGCCTCGATGATCAGCGGCGCCTTGATACGGTCGGCGTTCCCGAGGTTGATGACACCTTCCAGCGCCGCCGGAATGAGGATATCGCAATCCTCTTCCAGAACGCTGGCCCCGGTCTCGACAAAGGTGCCGTCGGGATAGCCTGCGACGCCGCCATGGTTCGCGATCCAGTTGCGGATCGCATCCACGTCCAGTCCACGCGCGTCGGTCAGCGCACCGTCGCGTTCGATGATACCGACGATTTTGCACCCGTCCTCCTCGGCGAGGAATTTGGCCGCGTGATAGCCCACATTGCCCAGGCCCTGAACCACAACGGTTTTGCCATCCAGTGTGCCCGACATCCCGGCCTTCTTCACCCCGTCGCTGTCGCGGAAGAACTCCCGCAACGCATATTGCACACCGCGCCCCGTCGCCTCGGTCCGGCCCTGAATGCCGCCTGCGTTCGTGGGTTTGCCTGTCACACAGGCCACACCGTTGATATCGGTCGTGTTCATGCGCTTGTACTGATCCGCAATCCACGCCATCTCGCGCTCACCCGTGCCCATGTCGGGCGCAGGCACGTTCTGCGCCGGGTTGATCATGTCGCGCTTGATCAGTTCATAAGCAAAGCGGCGCGTGATCAGCTCCATCTCGTGATCATCATATTCGCGCGGGTCAATGTGCAATCCGCCCTTCGAGCCGCCAAACGGCGCTTCGACCAGCGCGCACTTGTAGGTCATCAGCGCCGCGAGCGCCTCGACCTCGTCCTGGTTCACGCCCATGGCAAAGCGAATGCCGCCTTTCACGGGCTCCATATGTTCGGAATGCACGGACCGGTACCCGGTGAAGGTCTGGATCTGCCCGCGCAGCCGCACACCGAACCGTACGGTATAGGTCGCGTTGCACACCCTGATCTTCTCCTCAAGCCCGGGCGGCAGGTCCATCAGCGCCACGGCGCGGTTGAACATGATGTCAACGCTCTCGCGAAAGCTCGGCTCTGTCGGTGTGCTCATCCGGGGTCTCCTTTGTCCGGTGTGACCCATCCGCATGGTGAGTCTGCAACCACAGGCTATGCCGAAACGCTTGGCCACGGCTAGATTCTCTTTTCCTCCTTGGTTTCCTGACAATTTACGGCAACTGATCCGGGTTAATGCACAATCCGGCCCACAATAGACCGTTCGGCGCCGTATTGGTTCCAATGTGTGGAAAAACACCCCGGATACTTCCCGCTTTCGCCCGATTTCAGCCACATTCCCCGGTCACACCGAGGATTGGAAAACTAGGCCCGCAATGGGCTCAACTGTTGGAATTGAAGGTGCAAAATGCCTCGGAAATGGAACAGAACGCAGACGACACTCGCTGAGTTGCGCAGTACCGTTGCCCAGTTCAAGCGGGACGAGCGCGGGAGCGTCACCTACTTTGCGATCTTCATGCTGATGATGATGCTGCTGGTCGGCGGCATCTCGGTTGACCTGATGGAAAACGAAATGGTGCGGACGCGTGTCCAGAACACGCTTGACCGCGCCGTGCTCGCCGCAGCCGACCTTGACCAGACACTCGAAGCCGACGCCGTTGTGCAGGACTATTTCAACAAGTCCGGCCTCGGCCAGTTCAATCCGACAGTGATCGTGGACGAGGGCCTGAACTACCGGACCGTGACGGCCAACGCCGCGCCCGGCACCACCCGCACGCAATTCATGCGCCTGATGGGCGTGCCGGAACTGCCGGTGAACGCAGGCGGCACCGCCGAGGAAAAAGTGTCCAAGGTCGAAATCTCGATGGTGCTCGACATCTCCGGCTCCATGGGGTCGAACGACAAGATGGAAAACCTCTCCGACGCGGCGCAGGTGTTTGTCGACACCGTGCTCAAGGAAGAGACCGAAGACCTGATCTCGATCTCGGTGATCCCCTACACCGCGCAGGTGAGTGCGGGTGAGGACATCTTCAACGCGATGAACATTCCACGCTGGTCGGGCAACCCCGGCTGGTGCGTGGACTTCGAACCGGAGGACTTTGCCACGACCACCGTGCGCATGGACGGCACATACGAACACATGCAGTTCTTTGACGAGGGCTGGAGTTATTCGAACCCTGTGGCCAACCCGGGTTGCCCTGGCCGTGATGACGCGACGAGCGCCGGCGACTGGGAACAAAAACAGCGCGGCTATGAGCAGATCATCGGCTTCAGCCAAAACGCTGCCGTCCTGAAGAACCGGATTGCCGCGTTCCGCGCCCGCGCCAACACGTCGATCCACATCGGCATGAAATGGGGTGTGGCGATGCTCGACCCGACATTCCGCCCCGTGGTGCAGGAACTGGGCCTGAACAACCAGATCGACGACGTGTTCACGAGCCGTCCGGCAGACTATTCGGACACAGAAACACTCAAGACCGTGTTGCTGATGACCGACGGTCAGAACGTGAACACGACCCGCATCGACGACTACTACTACAGCTGGCACAACGCCCGTGTGCACTGGACCAAATATCCGCTGCACTGGTACCTCAACAACTACGTTGGCGGCAGCTGGAACAACTGGCGTTACACCAAATACACCTCCAGTCAGGCGGACGGTTTCCTTGACGACATCTGCTCGGCGGCCAAGCAAAAGGGCATCGTGGTCTGGTCCATCGGATTTGAGGTGACCAACTACTCCGCCGGCGTCATGCAGAACTGTGCGTCGTCCCCGTCCCACTTCTTCCGGGTGGAAGGGATCGAAATCACCGAAGCCTTTGAGGCCATCGCCAAACAGATCAACCAGCTGAGGCTCACACAATGACCCGCAAGTTAGGCACATTTCTCCGCCGGTTCCGGCGCGACGAGGACGGCGCAGCCCCGGTGATCGAATTCGTGATCATGTTCCCGCTGCTGATGTTTGTCCTGCTGTCATCCTTCGAACTCAGCATCTACGCCTTCCGCCAGAACTGGCTGGACCGCGGACTTGACCTTGCAGTGCGCGACATCCGCCTGAACACCGGCGCGAACTACACGCACAGCCAGGTCAAGCAGATGATCTGCGACAATTCCGGCTTCCTGCAGAATTGCGAGGAATTCCTCAAACTGGAGATGAGCCCGGTTGACCCGCGCGGCTTTGTTGCCTTTGCCGGCAGCGCCGATTGTGTGGACGTCTCGCAGCCGCTGTTGCCGTCGCGATCCTTTGTCAACGGTGCAGAGCACCAGATGATGATCATGCGGGCGTGCTATCTCTATGACCCGGTCTTCCCCAACATTGGCATGGGCAAAGCCATGACGAAAGATGGCAATCGATACTATCCGCTCGTTGCCGTGTCGGTCTTTGTTCAGGAGCCGAACTCATGATGAATATGTCCCGTTTCCTGCGCCGGTTCCGCGACAACGAACGCGGCAGCATCGCCCTGGAATGTGTGCTTGTCCTGCCGATGCTGTTCTGGGCCTACCTGTCCATGTATTCGTTCTTTCACGCCTACCGGACGCATTCGCTGAACATCAAGACGGCCTATGCCATCGGCGACGTGATTTCGCGCGAAACCACACCGCTGGACAGCGCCTATCTGAACGGTATGCACGAAATGGCGTCCTACATGTCCTGGACCCAGCCCGAAAACTTTGCGCTGCGGATCACGAGCGTGAAATACGATGCCGACGCAGACGAATATCGCCGCGACTGGTCCAAGACCAAGGGCTGGATGCCGCCACTGGACGATTCAGCGGTCGAAGACCTGCGCAACAGCCTGCCCGTCATGCCGGATGGCGAACGCGTCGTCGTGGTTGAAACCTTCGAACGCTACGACCCGCCCTTCAACATGGGCCTGAGCGATCACGAGATCCACAATTTCGTGTTTACCCGTCCGCGCTACGCACCGCGCGTCTGCTTTGACGAATGTGAAGGCGTCTAGGGTCTGGACCCTAACCGCCGTCTCGCTCAGCAATCATGGCCGAGATCATCTCGGCCATGAACTTTGCCTGGTGACCGGGCGTCATGCCGCCCACGCCAATCCGCGCGCCCATGCGCCACCACATGCCGGGCTGCCAGACGCGTGGCGCCTTGCCCGACAGCTTCAGCAGAAAACCATTGGACGGCTTGAAGGCAAACATGCCCCGATCCACGCTGACAATCTGGTCCACCGGGGTCAGGACTGTGCCGCTTGTGTCGCGCAATTCGGCGCGGGTCAGTTCGATCACGCGCGCCGTGGCGCGCCGCATCCGCTCCGCCATCCAGATCGCGCCACCCCCCACGACAAACAGGAACACTTGCCATCCCGGCGCAGGCGGATTGACGATCGCCACATAGATCACCAGCAGCGCCAGTATCCAGATTGAGCCGACACCGAGAATGCGTCGCCCGCCCGAGGCGTGCACAACAGCCAGCACCTCGTCTTGATTTGCAGCTTTGTTCATGGCGGCCTCCTACCGCGCAGGCCGCGCGCTCACAAGGGTCAGCGACGCACGACCACCTCGGCGCCCTGCGCTTCGGGTTCGTCATCGACCATCTCGGCCGGAAAACCGGGCGCCGTGACGTCGAGGCCCGTCGCCTCTTCCAGCCGCTTGATCACGTTGGGGCTCAGCTCGCGCGGACCAAACCGCGCGATCCCGTCCCTGAAAATTTCGATCAGCAGCGGATTCAGCTCCAGCGGCACGCCGGCCCGGTCCGCCACATCCTGAAAGAGGCCAATATCCTTGGCCACGAGGTCCATGGTGAACGAGATGTCGCGCGAGCCATTCAGAATGACCTGACTTTCCGTTTCGTGCACAAAGGACGTGCCCGAACTGATCGCCATCGCCTCATAGGCCACGCCCAGGTCCATGCCTGCACCCTTGGCCACGGTCAGCGCTTCGGCGCAACTCACGAGATTGGCCGTCGCAAGGTAGTTGGTGAGCACCTTGAGGACCGATGCAGACCCCAGATCGCCCGTGTGCAAAACGCGCCGTCCCATCGTCGTGAGCAAGGGCAGGATGCGCTCGAACGTGGCGCGATCACAGCCTGCAAAGATGCTGATATTGCCCGTATCGGCGCGGTGGCACCCGCCCGACACCGGGCAATCCACCGCAGCGCCCCCCCGGGCAATCACATCGCCGCCCAACCGCTTGACCTCCGCCTCGTCGGTCGTGGACATCTCCATCCAGATCTTGCCCGGCCCCACATGCGGCAACATCTCGTCCATCACGGCAGCGGATGCAGCCGGGCTGGGCAGGCAGGTGATCACCGCGTCGCAGGTTTGCATCAGCGCGGCCGGGTCGCCACCATCGCGCGCGCCCGCCGCGACCTTGTCCGCCACGAGCGTCTCGTCCAGATCGTGCACGGCCACGTCATGCCCATTGCGCAGCAGACTGCCCGACAGCTTGCCGCCGACATTCCCCAACCCGATGAAACCGATTTTCATTGCGCACCTCCCCCTGTTTTGAGCAACGGAGCGCGGCGCGGCGCTCACGTCCGCTCTGTTTGCGACATCACTGGGCCGGACCGAAGTTTTCGGCGTAAAACCGGTACCAGTTCCCGCCCATGATCCCCGCGACCTCCGCCGCGTCAAATCCAACCGCCTTGAGCCCGGCCTCGATGGTGTCAAAGTCCCGATTGTCCCGGAACCAGTCGGGTTGCGGCGGGAAGCCCGGCGCGCTTGCCGACCCCTCGCCAAAGTCGACACCCTTGGTCCAGCGCCCGGTCCGCATCCACTCAACAACAGAATCCGGTTGGTCCTGACAGAGGTCCGATCCAATCCCCAGATGCGCCGCCCCGAACCGTTCGGCGGTGCGGGCAATCATCTCGCAAAAGCTCTCCAACGTGCAGTCGGTCCCACCCGCAAGATGATGCGGATAAAGCGAAAAGCCCAGCATGCCACCGCCCTCCACCACCGCCCGAATGACGTCGTCGCGCTTGTTCCGCAGCGCGGGATGCCAGACATACGGGTTCGCATGGGTGATCGCGATGGGGCGCGCGCTGATTTCGGCGGCCTCAATCGTCGAACGGTCAGCGGAATGGCTCATGTCCACGACCAATCCAACCCGGTTCATCTCGGCAATCACCTCGCGGCCCATGCGGGTGATGCCGGCGTCTTCGTCCTCGTAGCACCCCGTCGCCAGCAGCGACTGGTTATTGTAGGTCAGTTGCATGAACCGCGCGCCAAGGTCGTGCAGCACTTCGACCAGCCCGATATCGTCCTCGATGGGCGACGGGTTCTGAAAGCCGAAAAAGACGGCCGTCCGTCCCGAGGCGCGCGCGCGGTCGATATCCGCCACGGTCCGCCCCTTGAGGATCAGGTCCCCATGCGCCTCAAACCAGCGGTTCCACTGTTCGATGTTCAGCACCGTTTCGCGAAACATCTCGTGGTAGGCGATGGTCACATGTACCGCATCGAGGCGGCCCTCGCGCATCTGGCGAAAGATCTTTTCGGACCAGTTGCAATACTGCAGGTTGTCGATCCGCATCAGCTCTTGCCCGTGTCGTCCTTGTTGAGGTTCAGCCCCATCATCGCCGACTTGCCCAGTTCGATCCCGGCAAATGGCCCGCCATGGCGCGCATTGTTCAAATCCTGCGGATCAAGCGGCCCGTATTCGGCAAAGATGTCCGCGGCGTATTGCTCGGCGTTGTCCTGTGGTTTGTAGCCCAGATGCCGCGCGCCGGAATTGTCCACGGGCGCGCGATCATTGTCGGACACGCCGTAAATGATGGAAAACTCCGTCACGGGCGTATCAATGGCCCGCTGAACCAGCCGAATGCAGTCGTCGTAGCTGAGCCATGTGCCCACAGCCCGCGGGTTCGTGACCTGTGCACAGGACAGAATGCGCAAACACACCGCCTCCAGCCCACGCTTTTCCCAGTACATCCGCCCCAGATCCTCGGCAAAGCACTTGGCCAGCCCATAAAACGTGTCAGGGCGGTGTGGCACATCAATGCCGATGGCCTGGGATTTCGGATACATGCCGACCGCGTGGATGGATGAGGCATAGACCACCCGGCGGCAGCCGTTGCGCCATGCTGCTTCCCAGATGTTGTACGCCCCGATGAAATTCGGGCCGAGCAGTTTTTCAAACGGGCCTTCATCCACAAACGCGCCGAAATGCACAACCATATCAGCACCTTGCAGCATCTCCTCGAACGGCGCCAGTTCGGACAGGTCCGCCTGGACATAGGTCTCGTTCGGCAACACGTTCGGCACGGAACCCGCAATATCCGTGCTCACAAGCTCCTCACACATGGCGGCCAACGGCGCGCGCAGATAAGAGCCCAGCTTGCCCGCCGCCCCCGTCAAAACCAGTTTCTTCAGCATCATGCGCTCCTTAGATGACGGCCTTTTCCACAATCGGCATTTGCGCCGGAATGCGATCAAAGTGGAAGGGGGTCAGGTCAAGGCTCCGGTAGGCGCCATAGGTCAGCCACTCCGCCGTGCCCCGCCCCATTGCGGGCGACTGTTGCAAGCCATGCCCCGAAAACCCGTTCAGAAAGATGAAATTCGCAACCTCCGGGTGCGGCCCGAGGATCGCGTTGTGGTCCAGCGTGTTCATCGCATAGTGCCCGGCCCATTCGGACGTGACCTTGATCGCCTCGAATTGCGGGATACGCGTCGCAAGTGCGGGCCAGATGTGATCCTGCCACAAGCCGTGATCCATGTCGTAGTCGTCAAATGCGACCGCCGGGTCCACCGCCGCATGCCCGCCCGCCTGATAGGTGCCGCCGCCCACCTCGCGGACATGCACGCCCGACGGGTCAATCGTGAGCGGCAGGTCACGGTCCAGCGGACGCTCGGCCCGGAACATCCAGGTGAACCGCTTGCGCGGCTCGACCGGTATCTCGATCCCCGCCATCGCAGCCGTGCGCGCCGCGCGCGGCCCGGACGCGTTCACGATCTGACCGCAGGCCACCACCTCGCCGCTGGCGAGCGTCACGCTGTCGACCCTTTCACCTGTGCGGGTGATGTCGACCACCTCGTTCTGCACATATTCGACGCCCCGTTCGATGGCCTTGCGCCGCCACCACTCAAAGACCGTGCTGCCGTCCCAATACCCTTCGTCGACCGTATTGATCGACCCCAGGACGATGTCATCGACGTTGTAGAACGGGTACGCGGCCTTGATCTCATCGGCGCTCATCAACCGCGTCGCGGCACCCGCCGCGTGCTGAACTGCAATGTTCTCGCGCAGCACATCCGCAAACGCCTCAGTGTCGGCAAGGTACATGTAACCGAAATTGTGAATGCGCAGGTCCGGCACACGCGGATCACCGCCCATCCGCTCCGGCAGGTTCTTCACAAAATCGGCGGCGAACTGGCTGATCCGCACATTGAGCTCGGTTGAAAACTGCTGACGCATGCAGCTGTTGGTGTGCGCGGTCGAACAGGCCGCGTATGTCATGTCCCGCTCGACAACGAGGACCCGCCCGTCAAAGTCGGCATTCTCCGTCAGGAACCACGCCGTGGACGATCCCATGATCGCACCGCCCACGACAACCACGTCGTAGGTGCTGTGCCTTGGCGTCGTCGGATGGCGCATGTGCTGGGTCCCGTGCAGGTCGCAATGGATTCGGTATGAAGAGACCGGTTGCCTATCTTTTGCACAACGCAGCGCCGCTGCCAGTCAAAAATTCGACACCGGATTCCAAAAAATCTTACATTCAAAATCAGCGTCTTGGACCAAAGGCATCGCGTTTCTGAGGTGCGCACCTCAGAAATTCGTTGACGTGAGGTACGCCCCTCATTCTTACTGGTGCCACGGGCAAACTCGTATCAATTGCCCATCAGGGAGGAATTCATGAAAAGATTTAACGCGGCCGCCATCGGCGCGGCCTTGACCTATTCCGTGAGCGTCCCGACGCTCGCCTCTGCCGAAGAATTGACGCTCTGCTGGGCCGCCTGGGACCCCGCGAACGCGCTGGTCGAACTGTCGAAAGAGTTCGAAGCCCAATCCGGCAACACCATGAATTTCGAGTTCATTCCGTGGCCCAACTTCGCCGATCGGATGCTGAACGAACTCAATTCAGGCGGCAAGCTCTGTGACCTCCTGATCGGCGACAGCCAGTGGATCGGCGGCGGCGCCGAGAACGGCCACTACGTCAAACTGAATGATTTCTTTGACGCCGAAGGCATCTCGATGGACGACTTCGCCCCCGCGACCGTCTACGCCTACTCGACATGGCCCAAAGGCACGCCCAACTACTACGCGCTGCCCGCGATGGGTGACGCCAACGGCTGGTTCTACCGCGCCGACTGGTTCGCCGACCCCGAGATCAAGGCCGCGTTCAAAGAGGCCACGGGCCGCGAATTGGGTGAGCCGCAAAGCCAGAAGGAACTGCTCGAAATCGCGCAATTCTTCCAGGGCCGCGAGATTGACGGCAAGACCGTCTATGGCGCCTCGATCTTTACCGAGCGCGGGTCCGAAGGGATCACAATGGGCGTGACATCGGCGCTCTACCCCTGGGGTTTCAAATACGAAAACACGCCGGGTTCCTATGACATGGAAGGCGCCGTGAACTCCGCCGAAGCAGTGGAAGCACTTGAATTCTATAAGGAATTCTACGAAACCGCGACACCGCCCGGCTACACCAACAGCTACATGGGCGAAAGCCTCGACGCGTTCAAATCGGGCCAGGTCGCCATGGCGATGAACTGGTTTGCGTTCTTCCCCGGCCTCTACGCCGACCCGACCACCGGTGGGGACAAGATCGACTTCTTCGTGAACCCGCCGCAAAACCAGGCCGGTTCGACCCTCGGGGGTCAGGGCATCAGCGTCGTCGCCTACAGCGACAAGCAGGACGCCGCCCTTGAATACATCAAGTGGTTCGCCAACCCCGAGGTTCAGGCCAAATGGTGGGAACTGGGCGGCTACTCGGCGCACAACTCCGTGCTGAACGATCCGGGGTTCAAGGACAGCGCGCCCTTTGCCGGTGACTTCCTCGAGGCCATGAACGACGTGCAGGACTTCTGGCAGGAGCCGGCCTATGCCGAACTGCTCCTCGCCATGCAAAAACGCATCCACGACTACGTGGTTGCCGATCAGGGCACAGCGCAGGAAGCGCTCGACAAGCTGATCGAAGACTGGACCGAAACCTTCGAAGACGAAGGCAAACTCTGATCCACCTGGGGATGGGCAACCCTGCCCATCCCACCCCCTCAACCCGACGGATGCGCAAGGTGGCCATTTGCCCACCGCACGAAGAGGCTGTGCCAGATGACCGAACCCATCGCCAATCGCGCCGCCAGGGCCACGCCGCACCGCGTCGCCCGGCAGATCAGAGGCCTCAGCGACCGCGCCATCGCCTGGATCTTCGTGGCACCCACGATTTTTCTGCTGCTGGCGATCAACATCTTTCCGCTGATCTGGACCATCCAGCTCAGCTTCACCAACTTCCGCGCCAACCGGCTGACCCGCGAGCCTGAATTCATTGGCCTGCGCAACTATGAACGCATCCTGACGGACAGCGACATCTGGCTGAACATGCAGGCCACCGCGCATTTCCTGTTCTGGACGATCACCCTGCAGGTGCTGATCGGCTTTGCCCTCGCCTGGCTGATCCACCGCAACTTCAAGGGATCGAACTTCTGGACCACCGTGATCGTGCTCCCGATGATGCTGTCCCCCGCCGTGGTCGGCAACTTCTGGAAGTTCCTCTACCAGCCGCAGATTGGCCTCTTCAACTACATCGTCACCTTCTTCACCGGCGGCGATCCCTCCAAGTTCGAGATGCTCGGATCCGTCCAACTCGCCCCATGGTCCATCGTGATCGTCGACACGTGGATGTGGACGCCCTTCGTGATGCTCATCTGCCTTGCCGGGCTGCGGTCCATCCCCGATTACATCTACGAGGCCGCCGAGATCGACCGCGCCTCCAAGCTCCGCCAGTTCTTTACCATCACCGTGCCGATGGTCCTGCCCTTCCTGATGCTCGCCGTCCTGTTTCGCGGCATCGAGAACTTCAAGATGTTCGACCTTGTCGTCCAACTGACCGGCGGCGGCCCCGGCTCCACCACGGAACTCACGTCGATCAACCTCAAGCGCGAAGCGTTCGAGAAATGGCGCACCGGCTACGCAAGCGCCTACGCGATCATCCTGTTTGTCACCGTGTTCGGCCTCGCCAGCATCTACGTCAAAGCCCTCAACAAGGTGAAAGAACGATGACCCGATCCTGTCTTCATCTTGCCGGACAAACTCTCGGGGGGGCGCGTCAGCGCGGGGGGCAGACAGCCCCCCTCAACCGGACAGGTTCAAAACCCAAGGCAGCAATCCGGGCACAGTTGGCACGGCAAAGCCAGGCCGCGCCCGACCTCCCCCACAGGAGGGCGCACGCCAAGGATGACACCCCGAACCACCCGTCTGCATATTTCTTCGGCCACGTCACGGATCAAACCCATCCGCGCCCACCCGAGGTCGGGCGCGGCCCGGCTTCCCCTCAGCACGAGGCACAAACATGAGCGCCTACTCCGTCATAGAACCCTCCGGCCGCTCCAAATGGGTCGCCGGCACGCTGGTCATCGTCTACGCGCTGGTCACGATGATCCCGCTGGCATGGATCATGTTGACCGGGTTCAAGTCCCCCGCCGACGCCATCAGCTACCCGCCCAAGATCGTGTTCGAACCCACGCTCGAAGGCTACGTGAACCTGTTCACAACCCGCACGCGGCAAACCGATGAGTTCCTGAACGCCAACCCGCCCGAAAACTGGGCGGACGAGATTGTGCGCCAATACGACATGGTCATCGTTGGCCCCTCGAAATTCGGCGAACGCTTCCTCAACTCCGTGATCATCGGCTTCGGCTCGACCTTCCTCAGCGTCTTCCTCGGCACGCTGGCGGCCTACGCGTTCTCTAGGTTCAAGATACCCCTCGCCGATGATCTTCTGTTCTTCATCCTCTCCACGAGGATGATGCCGCCGATCGCCGTCGCGATCCCGATCTTTCTGATGTACCGCAACCTCGGGCTGTCGGACACGCATCTGGGCATGATCCTGCTCTACACGGCCGTGAACATCTCGCTCGCCGTCTGGCTGCTCAAAGGGTTCATCGACGAAATCCCCCGCGAATACGAAGAGGCGGCGCTGATCGACGGCTACACCCGCTTTCAGGCGTTCTACAAAGTCGTCCTGCCGCAAGCCGCGACAGGCATCGCCTCCACCGCGATCTTCTGCCTGATCTTTGCCTGGAACGAATACGCCTTTGCCGTGCTCCTGACCTCCGCCACGGCGCAGACCGCCCCGCCCTTCATCCCGACGATCATCGGCGTGGGCGGCCTCGACTGGCCCGCTGTCGCCGCCGGTGCCACGATCTTCCTGCTGCCGGTGATGATCTTCACGATCCTGCTGCGCAAACACCTGCTGCGCGGGATCACATTCGGGGCGGTGCGCAAATGACCCGCCTATGTCCCACCACAACATCTTGGTGCACCGCAGCGGTGTACAGGGTGTGCACGGCTTGTGTACGGGATGTGCCCCCCGGTTTTTCCGCCAATGAGGTGCCCTCATGATGTCCTTTTTCTCCGGCCTCATGCGCCTGCACCGCGGCCCGTGGGAGATGCTGGCCACCATCATCATCGCCGTCGGGGTCTTCATGCTGATGCAGCCATTCGTGATGTGGGCCTACACCTATTCCTTCATCACCACGCTTGTCGGGACGGTCATGTTCATTATCGTCAGCCATTTCCCGGAGGGCGACTGATGCTGGAGCAAGCCTGCCCCATCCTGCCCTCGCGCGACTTTGCGGCGACCAAGTCCTTCTACGAAAGCTGGGGGTTTCAGTCGTGGTATGACGACGGCAACTACTTGCTGATCAATCGGGACAAGGTGGAACTGCATTTCTTTCACCACCCGACGCATCAGCCGGAACGCTGCGACCACGGCGCCTATATCCGGCCTTCGAATGTCGATGCGGTTTCGGCGTTGCTCTCGGGACTGGGCTTGCCGCACGACGCGGGCTTTCCCCGGTTTCAACCCGCCGAAGACAAACCCTGGGGCATGCGCGAGGCAACGCTCTGGGACCCCGACGGCAACCTTCTCAGGATCGGAGAGAACATTCCAAATGGCTGAGATTGTTATCAAAAATGTCCGCAAGGAATTTGGCGACTTTGTCGCGGTCAAGGAAAGCTCCTTCACCATCGAGGATGGCGAGTTCTTCATGCTCCTTGGCCCGTCGGGCTGTGGCAAGACCACGACCCTGCGCATGATTGCGGGTCTCGAACTGCCCACTTCGGGCGAGATTTACCTCGACGGCGAAGAGATCGGGCAACGCCCGCCGTCCGAGCGTGACATCGCCTTTGTCTTCCAGATGTTCGCGCTCTACCCGCATATGAACGTCTATCGCAATCTCTCTTACCCGCTCGTGAGCCAGGGCATGCCACGCGCGCAGGTCCGCGCCAAGATTGACGAGGTTGCGACCATCCTCGGCATCACGGACATCCTGAAAAAGCCCGTCGGCGGCCTGTCGGGTGGCGACAGGCAACGGGTTGCGCTCGGTCGGGCCATCGTTCGTGAACCCAAGGCGTTCATGATGGACGAACCGCTGGGCGCGCTGGATGCAGAGTTTCGCGAGCACATGGCCGAGGAACTGCGCGCGCTGCACGACCGGATGGGCGCCACCACGGTCTACGTGACGCATGACCAACTCGAAGCCATGCAGATGGGCGACAAGATCGTCGTGATGAACAACGCCGTGGTCGAACAATTCGGCACGCCGCAGGACATCTACGATTGGCCCGCCACGATGTTCGTCGCCGACTTCATCGGCTCGCCGTCGATGAACTTCCTGAATTTTCAGGGAAAAGTTGCGGCAGGGGCGCAAAGCGTGACACTCGGGGAGGCCGAGCTCAGTGTGCCCGAAACGCGTGACGGGGCGTCCGGAGATCTGGTCTTTGGCGTGCGCCCCGAACACATCATCTTGAACGATACGGCACCGTATCGTGGCAAGGTTCTGGCCACCGAATACCTCGGCACAACCCAGATCGTGACGCTCGAAACGCCCAATGGCGAGGTCAAGGCGCGCATCGCCTCCGACCAGCCCGCCACCCCCGGCGAAACCGTCGGCCTCACCTTCAACGCCGATACGATTACCCTCTTTGACCGCGGCACCGGCCACGCCCTCCGCTCCGCCTCGAACGAAGGAGTACTTGCCCATGGCTGAGGTCATTTTATCCGGCGTTTCCAAAGCGTTCCGCAAGACGCAGGCCGTCGTGGACATGGACCTGACCGTGCCGGACGGGGCCTTCGTCGTCCTGCTTGGGCCCACCGGCGCGGGCAAGACCACGACACTTCGCCTCATCGCCGGTCTCGAAAAGGCGGACACCGGCACCATCCAGATTGGCGGTCGTGACGTGAGCCTTGAAACCCCGGCGCAACGCGATGTGGCGATGGTGTTTCAGCAATATTCGCTCTACCCGCACATGTCCGTGCGGGACAATCTGGCCTTTCCGCTCAGGTCCCCCATCCTGAACACGCCCGAGGACGAAATCGCGCGCAAGGTGCAGGAGGTCGCCGACGTTCTGCACATCCCGCACAAGCTTGACAACAAGGCGACCGAGTTGTCGGGCGGCGAGATGCAGCGGGTCTCCATCGGCCGCGCACTGGTGCGCGACCCGGCGATCTACCTGATGGACGAACCGCTGAGTTCGCTTGATGCCAAGCTGCGCGCCGATCTGCGCATCGAACTCAAACGCATCCACGCAGAGCTTGCGGCCACCCTGCTCTATGTCACCCATGACCAGATCGAAGCGATGACAATGGCGACCCATGTCGGTGTGCTGGATGAAGGGCGGCTGGTCCAATTCGGCACGCCGCGCGAAATCTACGAAGACCCGGCCTCCGCCTATGTAGCGGCCCGCCTCGGCCAACCCCGGATCAATCTGCTGCCCACCGGGCTCTTTGGCGAGGAGGCCCCGCAGGGTGCCGCGCAAATCGGGCTTCGGCCCGAGCACATTGCCGTGGATGGCGGCGCGCCCGCGCAGGTGGCGCGGGTCGAGCGTCTGGGGGATCAGACCCGTCTGCACCTGAAATTCAAGGATCATGACGTGATCACCCTGACCGATCCGCACACCCCTCTCAATGCAGGCGAAACCATCCATATCGCACCCCGCAACCCATTGTTTTTCGACGCAAACGGGGCGCGCATCGCCTGACCAGCACAAGGACACCGAGCCATGGTACAATTCGTGAATGCAAAGGACGATTTGGTCAAAGAGGCCATCGACGGGGTCCTCGCCGCCTCGGGTGGCGCGCTCGCGCGGCTTGACGGGTATCCGCATATCAAGGTGGTCTACCGTACCGATTGGGACCGGTCCAAGGTTGCGCTGATCTCGGGCGGCGGGTCGGGTCACGAACCCGCCCATGCAGGCTTTGTCGGGCCCGGCATGCTCACCGCTGCGGTCTGCGGAGAGGTCTTTGCCTCGCCCTCGGTCGAGGCTGTTCTGGCGGGCATACTTGCCGTCACGGGCGAGGCTGGCTGCCTGCTGATCGTCAAGAACTACACCGGCGACAGGCTGAATTTCGGGCTGGCGGCCGAACGCGCCCGCGCCCTTGGGCGCAAGGTGGAAATGGTCGTGGTCGACGACGACATCGCGCTGCCGCACCTGCCGCAACCGCGCGGCGTTGCGGGAACGCTCTTTGTCCACAAGATCGCAGGGGCACTGGCGGATGCAGGCGGCGCGCTCGAAGATGTCGCCAATGCAGCGCGGCGCGTCATCGCGGACGTCGCCTCCATTGGCAAAAGCCTCGACACCTGCACCGTGCCCGGCTCGCCCAAGGAGGATCGCATCCCTGCGGGCAAAGCGGAGCTTGGGCTTGGCATCCATGGCGAACCCGGTGTGGAGCAGGTGGATTTTGACGGCGCGACCGCGGCCATGGCCGTGGTGCTGGACAAGCTGAAACCGCATTTTGGCGACAAGCACTGCGTGGCCCTGGTCAACAATCTGGGTTCGACGACACCGCTTGAGATGTCCGTGCTGACCCATGCGCTGGCGCAGGCAGGCGTGGTCAGTCACGTGATCGGACCCGCGCCGATGATGACGTCGCTGGATATGCACGGATTCTCGATATCGGTCCTTCCGGTAGACGATCAGGATCTCGCCGCGCTGGCGGCCCCCGTGCCCATGTCCGCCTGGCCGGGCTTGCACCCCCTTGCAGAGGTTGTGGTGACACCCCTCCCCGATGGTCTGACACCCATTGCGCCGATCCCGTCCGCCAATGACAAGACCCGCACCACGGTGCTGCATGTGGCAGAGCTTCTGATCGGCGCCGAAGATACGCTGAACGCGCTGGATGCGAAATCCGGGGACGGCGACACCGGCAGCACTTTGGCCACGGCGGCGCGGGCGCTGCGGGACGGGATTGACGACATGCCGCTGGCTGATCTGACACAGCTGTTTCCCGCCCTCGGCAATGCGCTCAGCCAGACCATGGGTGGCTCGTCGGGCGTGATCCTCGCGATTTACTTCAATGCCACCGGCGACGCCTGCGCCAATGGCGCTACCATTGACCAGGCGCTGGCCGTCGGCCTGCAGCGGGTGAGCGATGTGGGCGGTGCAAGGGTCGGAGACCGCACCATGATCGACGCGCTTTCGCCCGCGCTTGAGGCCTTGCCAAACGGGCTCAGTGCCGCCGCTGCGGCGGCGCGCGCGGGCGCAGATGCAACGGCGTCGATCCATACGGCCAAGGCCGGACGGGCGGCCTACGTGCCCTCCGAGAACCTCAAGGGGCATAACGATCCGGGTGCCGAGGCCGTAGCGATCCTGTTTGAAGGCCTCGCCGGCCATATGGAGGGATAGGCAGCCGGTGCCCGAAGGCGACCTCACATCAACCGGGAAACCGACGATCAACGACCTTGCGCGTGTGGCTGGCGTATCGCTGGCCACCGTGGACAGGGTGTTGAACGCCCGTCCCGGCGTGCGGCGCGCGACGATTGACAAGGTGAACAAGGCAATCGCCGAGCTTGGCTATGTGCGCGATACCGCCGCCGCCAACCTTGCGCGACGGCGGGTCTACCGGCTGTTGTTCATTCTCCCGGATGCCGCCAACGAGTTTGTGGATGCGCTCGTCACGCAGGTGCGTTTGCAGGGTGCGCAATTGCTGCATCAACGCACGACACTGACCGCGCGCAGCGTGCCGGCCTTTGATCCGCAGGCGATTGTCGCGATGCTGGACGACCTCACCCCCGACGACACCGACGGCGTGGCCGTCTTTGGCCCGGAAACGCCTGCGGTCCGCGATGCGGTGAACCGGGCCCGGGCGCGGGGGATCTCGGTTGTCTCGCTTGTGGCGGACCTGCCGAGTTCGGATCGCGACCACTTTGTCGGCATCGACAATTACGCCGCCGGACGCACGGCGGCGCGCCTGATGGGCCAGTTCATCAACGAACCCGGACCCGTGCTTGTCATCACGGGATCGCGGCTGGCCCGCGACCACCTGGAGCGGCGCGCCGGTTTCGATGAAGTGATGGCCGCCGATTTCCCGACGCTCGAGGTCCTGCCCTCGGTCGAGGGTCGCGACGATCCGGACCTGATCCGCAAGATCCTGCCTGACATCCTGCGCGCTGTGCCAAATCTTCGCGGCATATATTCATCTGCGGCGGGCAACGCAGGATTGCTGCGCTGTCTTGAAAGCGGAACACATCGCAAAGACCTGGTGGTGATTGCGCACGAGTTAACGCCGGTGTCGCGCCGTGCCTTGAACGCGGGGCTCTTTGACGCGGTGATCTCGCAAAATGCAGGACATCTGGTCCGTTCGGCGGTACGCCTGCTCAAGGCCACCGCAGACCGCGTGCCGTTTGACGAAACCCAGGAACGCATTCGCATCGACATCTACCTGCAAGACAACATGCCGCCGGAATAATCGCGGCGAAGGAGGACAAGAACCATGAAAACGATCAAGGGACCGGCGCTGTTTCTGGCGCAATTTGCAGGCGATGACGCGCCGTTCAACAGCTGGGACGCCATCACGAAATGGGCCGCGGATTGCGGCTACAAGGGCGTTCAGGTGCCCAGCTGGGACGGTCGCCTGATCGATCTGGCGAAGGCGGCAGAGAGCAAGGATTACTGCGACGCGTTCAAGGGCGTGGCGGCGGCAAATGGCGTCGAGGTGACAGAGCTGTCGACGCACCTGCAGGGTCAGCTTGTCGCGGTGCATCCCGCTTATGACACGGCCTTTGACGGCTTTGCCGCGCCTGAAGTGCAGGGGAACCCGACGGCGCGGCAGGCCTGGGCCGTGGATCAGGTGAAAATGGCGCTGTCTGCGTCGCGCAACATGGGCATCGGTGCACACGCCACATTCTCGGGCGCTCTGGCGTGGCCCTACATCTACCCCTGGCCGCAAAGGCCCGCGGGCCTGGTTGAAACAGCGTTTGACGAACTGGCCCGGCGCTGGCGACCCATCCTTGATCACGCCGAGGATTGCGGCGTCGACGTCTGCTATGAAATCCACCCGGGCGAGGACCTGCACGACGGCGTGACCTACGAGATGTTCTTGGAACGCACCGGCAATCATGACCGGGCGTGCATGCTCTATGATCCCAGCCACTATGTTCTGCAATGCCTTGATTACCTTGACAATATCGACATCTACCGCGACCGGATTCGCATGTTCCACGTCAAGGACGCCGAGTTCAATCCGACCGGACGGCAGGGTGTTTATGGGGGCTATCAGTCATGGGTCGATCGCGCGGGGCGGTTCCGTTCTCTGGGCGACGGGCAGGTCGATTTCGGTGCCGTGTTCTCGAAAATGGCCGCAAACGATTTTGACGGCTGGGCCGTGGTTGAATGGGAATGCTGCCTCAAGCACCCCGAGGATGGCGCGCGCGAAGGCGCGCAATTTGTCACGGATCACATCATTCGCGTGACCGAGCGGGCCTTTGACGACTTTGCCGATGGCGGTACGGACGAAGCGGCGAACCGGGCGATGCTGGGGATCGGCGGCTAGGCCCGGTGGCGGATCGGCCCTTCGGGGAGAGTTTATTTTGCAAGATGAAGATGGATCGGGCCCTGTCCCGGTCAGGAGGATGAGACGATGACCCGGATCAGATTGGGTATGGTGGGCGGCGGCAACGACGCCTTTATTGGCGCGGTGCACCGCATCGCATCGCGGATTGACGATCGGTTCGAGCTGGTAGCGGGCGCATTGAGCGCGACCCCGGAGAAGGCACGCGCCAGCGGCGAAGCCCTCGGCTTGCCTCGCATCTACGAAGACTTCAAGCAGATGGCGATCCGTGAGGCGCGGCGCAAGGACGGCATCGAAGCGGTCAGTATCGTGACGCCGAACCACGTGCACTACGCCGCGGCGCGCGAGTTTCTGAAGCGGGGCATTCACGTGATCTGCGACAAGCCGCTCACATCGACGCTGGCGGATGCGAAGAAGATGGTGAAGGCGGCGGAAGCGTCGGATGCGCTCTTTATCCTGACGCATAACTACACCGGCTATCCGATGGTCCGGCAGGCGCGCGAGATGATTGCGGCGGGCGAGATTGGTGCCGTGCGGGTGGTGCAGGTCGAGTATCCGCAGGACTGGCTGACGGTTGAACAGGATTTCAAGCAGGCCGAATGGCGGACCGATCCGGCGCGCTCTGGTATTGGTGGATCAACCGGTGACATCGGCACGCATGCGTTCAACCTCGCGTGCTTTGTCACGGGTCTTGAGGTGGAGAGCCTGGCAGCGGACCTGCAGGCCTTTGTTCCGGGCCGACAGGTCGACGACAACGCGCATGTCATGCTGCGTTTTGCAGGAGGCGCGCGCGGTATGCTTTGGTCGTCGCAAGTGGCGCCCGGGAACGAAAATGCGCTGCGCGTCCGGGTTTATGGCGAAAAGGGCGGTTTGGAATGGGCCCAGGAGGACCCGAATTATCTGTGGCACACGCCCTTTGGCGAACCCAAACGCCTCATCACGCGTGGGGGTGCCGGTGCAGGGGAGGCAGCGGGTCGCGTCAGCCGCACTCCCCCCGGCCATCCGGAGGGGTACCTCGAGGGGTTTGCCAATATTTACACCGAAGCCGCAGAGGCGATCATCGCCGCGCGGACCGGCATGCCTGCGCCGGACAGCGTCATTTATCCAACGGTTCATGACGGGTTGAAGGGGGTACAATTCGTATCGGCCTGCGTAAAGTCCTCCCAGCGGGATGCGGCCTGGGTCAAGTTGGATCACTGATGTATCTTGGACTGGATCTCGGCACCTCTGGTGTCAAGGCGCTGCTGATCGGTGAGGATCAACAGATCATCGGCAGTGCCACTGCGCCGCTCGAGGTAACGCGCCCGCACTCCGGCTGGTCCGAGCAGGACCCGGCCAGCTGGATCAGCGCGACGGAAGCCGCCTTGCGTCAACTTGCGGGCGCCTATGATCTCAGCGCCGTGCGGGGCATTGGGCTGTCCGGGCAGATGCACGGCGCGACCCTGCTGGATGCCTCCGATGCGGTGTTGCGCCCTTGCATCCTCTGGAATGACACCCGCAGCGCGGCAGAGGCGGCGGCCATGGACGCCAACCCGATCTTTCGCGCGCAAACCGGCAACATCGTGTTCCCGGGCTTTACCGCGCCCAAGCTGGCCTGGGTCAAGGCGCACGAAGCCGAGATCTTTGCCAAGACGGCGCGTGTGCTGTTGCCCAAGGACTATCTGCGCCTCTGGCTGACCGGTGAACCCGTTTCCGAGATGTCGGACGCTGCCGGCACAAGCTGGCTCGATGTGGGCGCGCGGGACTGGTCGGATGATCTGCTGGCCGCCACCGACCTCAGCCGGGAACATATGCCGCGGCTCGTTGAGGGTTCGCAGCCGTCGGGACAATTGCGCGCAGGTGTTGCGACACCCTTTGGCATGCGCGCAGGCATTCCCGTTGCCGGCGGTGCAGGCGACAACGCCGCCTCCGCGGTTGGCGTTGGTGTGGCGCGGCCCGGCCAAGGCTTTGTCTCGCTGGGGACATCCGGTGTGCTCTTTACCGCCGCCGACGGCTACGCGCCTGACCCCGACACGGCGCTGCACACCTTCTGCCACGCGCTGCCGGGTCAATGGCACCAGATGGGCGTGATCCTGGCCGCGACGGATGCGCTGGCGTGGTATGGGCGGATGGTTGGCGCCGAACCCGCCGACCTCACCGCAGAGCTTGGCGCCCCCGAGGGGCCCGGGCGCAGCCTGTTCATGCCCTATCTGGGGGGCGAGCGCACCCCGCACAACGACGCAAAGGTGCGCGGCGCCTTCATCGGCCTTGCCCACGAAACGGACCGTGCCGCAGGCACCCGCGCAGTGCTTGAGGCGCTCGCCTATGCTTTCCGCGACACGCAGGAGGCAATGACGGCCACGGGCACCGCGCTCGACACCCTGATCGCCGTGGGCGGTGGAGCGGCCTCGGCCTATTGGCTGCAAACCATAGCGACCGTGCTGGGCCTGCCGATCTCTGTTCCGGCGCAGGGTGATTACGGTGCCGCCTTCGGGGCCGCGCGCCTTGGGCTGATGGCCGCAGGCGATGGCGGACCCGAAAGCGCCACAGCCCCCGACATCGCACACACCTACGAACCTGACGAAACACTTCGCGCCGCTTTCGACGACGCATATGCACGCTACCGCGCCACGTACCAAGCCCTCAAGGATATCTCATGACCGACTTTTTCAATGGCATCGCCCCCGTTCAATTCGAGGGGACAGGCAGCACGTCCGACCTCGCCTATCGCCACTACGACCCAAACGAGGTCGTCATGGGCAAACGCATGGAAGACCATCTGCGCTTTGCCGTGGCCTGGTGGCACAGCTTTGCCTGGCCTGGCGGGGACCCGTTCGGCGGGCAGACCTTTGACCGGCCCTGGTTTGGCGACACCATGGAATTGGCACGGATGAAGGCCGACGTGGCCTTTGAGCTTTTTGCCATTCTTGGCCAGCCGTTCTTCTGTTTCCACGACTATGACATCCGGCCCGAAGGCAGCACCTTTGCCGAAAGCACCCGAAACTTCGAAGAGATCGTCGACTACATCGGAACCAAGATGGAAGCAGGCGGGCCCAAACTGTTGTGGGGGACGGCAAACCTCTTTACCGAGCGGCGGTTCATGTCCGGCGCCGCCACAAACCCCGACCCGGATGTCTTTGCCTATGCGGGTGCGACGGTGAAAACCTGTATGGACGCCACGCATCGTCTTGGCGGACAGAACTACGTGCTCTGGGGCGGCCGCGAGGGGTACGAGACGCTCCTCAACACCGACCTCAAGCGGGAGCGGGCCAATGCAGGCCGGTTCCTGCAGATGGTGGTCGACTACAAGCACAAGATCGGCTTTGACGGTGCCATTCTGGTCGAACCGAAACCGCAGGAGCCGTCAAAGCATCAATATGATTTCGATGTGGCCACGGTGTATGGCTTCCTCAAGGAATTCGGCCTTGAGGGAGAGGTCCAGATGAACATCGAACAGGGCCACGCGATCCTTGCCGGGCACTCATTCGAGCACGAGCTCGCCATGGCCGCATCGCTGGGCATTCTGGGGTCCATCGACATGAACCGGAACGACTACCAGTCCGGTTGGGACACCGACCAGTTCCCCAACAACGTGCCCGAGGTGGCGCTGGCCTATTACGAGGTGCTGCGCGCGGGCGGATTCACAACCGGCGGGACGAATTTCGATGCCAAACTGCGGCGCCAGTCCCTCGACCCTGTGGACCTTGTTGCGGCGCATGTGGGGGCCATGGACATCTGCGCACGCGGCCTCAAGGCGGCGGCAGCCATGCTCGAAGATGGCGCGCTGGAGGATGCCCGCGCCGCGCGGTATACCGGATGGGACAGTGCTGCGGCCAAGGACATGCTGGCGGGCGGTCTGGAAGGGTGCTTTGACCGCGCCATGGCAGACGGATTTGCACCGCAACCCCGCTCGGGCCAGCAAGAGCGGCTCGAAAACATCGTGAACCGCTACGTATAGGGTCCTGATCCTAATCCACGTCGGTCGGTATCAGCTTGCTCAGCAGCGCGATGAGCAGGCCGGTGCTGATGCCGAATGTCAGCAACCCGGTGATTGAGGCAAAGCTGGCAAACACGCGCAACCCGGGCCCAAGGATCAAATCCCCGTAGCCGAGGGTCGTGTAGGTCGCGATGGCAAAATAGAAGCTCTCGGGGAAATCGGCAAAGGCACCGACCACCATAAAAACAAAGGCCCACGCCCAGATCTGCAGGGTGTGGGCAAACACGACCGCGACCACGCCAAAGCTCAGAAGCACCGCATTGCGCAACACGGGCCCCCGACGGCGCAGCATGTGCCCAAGGCGCGAGATGTAAGGCAGGCTGCCCACGACGACAAAGATGTGCAGCAAGGCGCACGCAGTCAAAAGGCACGTTCCAAGGGCAATTTGGGCAAAGAGTGTCACGGGGTTGGCTTTCAGTCTGTCGGACGCAGTCTCGGGCCAGAACACCGCGTTCTAGGCGGAATGGCAAGGTGCGCAAGGGTCATGCGGAACAAGGTTTCGGCGTCCTATATGTCGAGATGTGCCAGCCAGTCGTCGGCATTTGCATGCAGCATGCTGTGACCCGCTTCCGGCAAGATTACGGTGTCGGCACCCACGCGCTGTTGCAGATGCCTTACGAGTGCAGCCGGCGCATTCTTGTCTTCGGCACCCAGCACAAACCTTGGTGTCACCGCCAGTTCCGGCAAGTTTTCATCCCATTTTCGCGACGACAGCGCTGCATCGGCCAGAAACCCGTCTGGCCCACGCTCCACGTGCCAGGCATGCCCGTGCCAGAACAGCCGCTGCACGTTCTCGGATGCCGCCACCATCCGCTGATCAAACTTGGCGTTGGCAAACACGATCTTGGCGAACCCCGCTGGCCCCTGCCGCAGGATGCGCTGCCCGCCCAGCAATGCAAGGTACCGCGCCGCGGTCGGATTGACCCGCGACAGCGCCGAAAAGACCCGCGTCTCCGATGGCAGCGCCCAGATCTCCGACCAGTTCACAAGCGGTGGAACCGGCGCCAAACAGGTCACCGAAGCAATGCGGTCCGGGGCCATGGCCGCCATCCAGAGGGCAAATGGCGCCCCCAGATCGTAACACAGCACATCTGTTCGTTCGACGCGAAACGTGTCCAAAACGTCCAGCAGATCACGGGCGACGTCCTGAACGCTGGCGTCGGCGTCGGCGGGAGATTGGCCGTGCCCTGGCCGGGCTGGTGCAATGATCCGTCGATCCCGAAACCGGGCCAGTGCGGCTTCGGGCAGTCTGCGCCCGGCAAGGCAACCATGCAGAAATAACAACGGCTTACCCTGATCCGGCCCCGTCACCTCCACATCGATGCGCCGCCCGCTGGACAGGCTCAGCATATAGTTCCCATGGGCTTCGACGGCCCGCTTTCCGCGCATGAACTGAGTGGTCGCGATCAGCCCGTATACCAGATGGACAACATCCACATGCCCATGCGTGTCGGTCTTGCGGCAAATGGTGCGGACCTGTGTGCGCACCGTTTCGAGCGCCCGGTCCCGGCTGCGCGCAATCTCCTTGGGTTGGTGCCCGCGAAACAGCATCTCGACCACATCAACCTCGGCGTCGGTCAACTGGAACCCGGACTTGAGCAGCGGGGCCACTGCACTGTTCCAGCCCACCACAACCGCAATCGCGTCAAATCCGCCAGCATCGTTCGATTGGGCAAAGACAGGGACCGGCCTCAGCTGCGGCTGCGTGAACAGGGTGAACGAGGCTTGCGACCGTCGCCCCCGCAGCAGATCTTCAAGCACCTCACCACCGCTTTCACCAAGCCGCTGCGTGAGGCTTTCGCCCGGGTTGAGGCCAAAGACGGAGATCGCGGTTGCCGTGCCTGATGTCACGCGCCCGTTTCTGTCAAAGGCAAAGCTGATTTCGCTTGCGCCCTGCCCCGCAGCCCCGGTTTGCATGATGGTGTCGGAGGCTGACGCAAATTCCGGATCGAGATGACGCAATCCTGCATCCGGTTCCAACCGCATCGCGGCGTCCGTCTGTTCGATCAGTGACCCGAATGTTTCGTTTCGGGCAATCGACTCAAAAATCAGGTTCCTGAGATGATCGACCTGACGGTTGTTTCCGGACAAATGCGCCTTTCCCCATGGTTCGTACTCCATCCTGAGTATGGATCAGGGGTCAGGTTACTTCAATGCTTGCCGCATTGCGCACGGCACATCCGGGCGTCATTTGAGACAGGATGTATTTTGATGAACAAGTTGTTTTTCCCTGAGATCAGCGTCGCGAAACACGCGCTTTCCATCACCGCAGTTTTGGTCGCCGTTGCGGGTACGCCGGTGGCCGCCGGGGCGGCCTGCGACCTCAGTTCAGACCCTGCGCTTTATGCCGAACGCCTCGATCAGGCGATCATCCTGATGCAATACAAGGATCTCGTGGTGCGCGCGACGGGCGGCAAAATTCGCTGTGCCGAAGACACGAACAACTCCCGTCAGATTTGCAAGGTCGAAGGGCGCGGCGAAATGCTGGTGGAGGGGGGCGATCGGGCTCCGCAGGTCATTCGCCTCACCACGGATGCGGTGGGCGCGGTGCATATCTACGCGTCCGGAGATATCTCCTGCGGTCTGCAATCCGACTTCGAGTGATCGTAGTGCCATTTTTTCGGAGTAAAAAATGTATATGATACGGCTACTTGCCACCGCCTTCTTCGCATCACTCGCGACGCTTCCCGCCAACGCGGATGCCACCGCCAACAAACCGGCTTGCAAGGAACTGGTGGCGCTTTACCTCGAATTGGCCAAGCGGTCTGGCGAGACTGTGTCCGAAGCCGAGGCAACGCGCGAGGTCATGGCAGAAAACCCCGGGAACGCGGAATGCGCCGCAATGCTCGCCCTGTTCCGAGATCAGGGATAACTCGTCGCACAGCCCCATATCGGCAGCGCATGACTGGTCGGGATTTATGTCTTCCGCTTCGACGGATTGACCAGACGCAATGCGTCAGTGTCGGTCTTGAGCGCACCGGCAAAGAACACACCGTCTTCGATGATCTGCCGCACCGTACCCGCTGAGACTTTGTGATCGCCAGCGGCAAAGGCGTAGACGAGGCACAGATCACAGAGTTGGTTGACCACACGCGGCACACCACCCGACTGTTCGTGGACAAGTTCGCACGCCTCGCGCTCAAAGATTTCAGGGTCGCCGCCCGCGTTGGACAAGCGCGACTGGATATAGTCGCGGGTTGTATCCGCATCCATCGCGCTCAGATGGAAATGCGCCGAGACACGCTGCGCAAACTGCGACAGGTCGGGGCGCATCACCATGTTCCGCAACTCGGGCTGACCGACAAGCACGATCTGGAACAGTTCGTCCTTGTTGGAATTGATGTTGGTAAACATCCGCAGTTCTTCGAGATTTTCGCGGCTGAGGTTTTGCGCCTCATCGATGATCACGATGGCACGGCGTCCTGCCGCATACTGGTCAACGAGAAACTTCTGAAACGCGGCAAACAAATCCACATAGCTCGTCGCATCTTCCGTCGGCTGATCAAATGCGGACATGACCCAACGCAGCAACTCGCCCCGGTCGCCCTGCGCGTTCGACACAAGCCCGATGCTGATATCATCATCAAACGAGTTCAAAAGGTGATGCACCAGCGTCGTTTTGCCCGCGCCCACGTCACCTGTGATCATGGTGATCGGCGCCCGTGTGACGATGCCGTATTCCAAAATCGCGTAGGCCCGTTTGTGGGCCGGGCTCCAGAACAGAAAGTCGGGGTCCGGCACCAGCGTAAAAGGGCGCTCGCGCATCTTGAAATGGCTGGTGTATATCTCGAGCGTGTTCATGTTGCCTGTACTTCTAGCATACCTTCACCTGGCGATGCCGAGATCGCCACGCCACCCACCTCATACTCATACCCGAGGCGGGACACCACGCACATAGGCGCACCGGTCAAATCTCGCAATCTGCGTTAAGAATCACACAGAACCGCAATCTAGGGCGATTTGAGCCGGATTCATGTGCACAATCCGCTAACACTGCGATGATTGCGCCTCATATATGCACGGTGCGCGGGCTAAATTTGCACTCGATGCGAGAAACTTTTCCTAAAATTGGAAATTTGACAACCAAGACGCGAACTTGCCGCAATCGTCGTGGAAAAGCGCAAAAGAGGCTGCTAAGACAAGGGGGCTACTGTGCAAAAAATTTTTGATAAATCGGCGCAAATTGGCGCCTATGCCAAGTTAGAGTTGTTGAGTGCCCAAAGAGATGAAATTTACAGCATCACAGACTCGGTTTCAAAGGAGTGAAACCACACGTCCCATTGGTCAGTCTCGGGATCATCGCATTAACGGAACGGAATTTTTCATGACTTCCCAAGATGTCCATCTCACCAAACTGCTTAAAACCGGTAATATTCGTCACCGGGTTCCGCAGTTTCCAAGCACACCAAAAACTGGACTTTATCGGCGGGTGGTCAAGCGCGCGCTTGATATTTCACTGGTGCTGCTCAGCCTGCCCATCATCTTGCCGATCATAGCTCTGTTGGCTCTGATCGTATCCCGAAACGGCGGCCGTCCGTTCTACAGCCAGCCACGTGTCGGTCGCAACGGGGCGGTTTTCAACATGTGGAAGCTGCGCACGATGATCCATGATGCGGACGAGGTGCTCGAGACCTACCTGACGGACAACCCGGCCATGCGCACGGAATGGGACACAAAGCAAAAGCTTCTGGAAGATCCCCGTGTAACGCCGATGGGCCGCTTCCTGCGCAAAAGCTCCATCGACGAACTGCCACAACTCTTCAACGTTCTGCGCGGCGACATGTCTCTGGTTGGACCCCGTCCGATGATGGTCGATCAGCGCGAGATTTACCCCGGAAATGACTATTTCGAACTGCGCCCCGGCATCACCGGCCTTTGGCAGATTTCGGATCGCAACAAGACGTCGTTCGCAGATCGTGCATTCTACGACGCAAGCTACAACCAGCAGCTGTCTCTGCCGACAGATGTCAAAATTCTCGCCGCGACAGTGCGGGTGGTCCTGCGCGGCACTGGTTGCTGATCCACGCACCGCACTCCGGATCGGGCGAAATCATCCGCTTTGCTGGCGTTGATTTGTCTTTTGCCAAAGCCTGATCGACAGTAACACAACAGCATGTTTCGTCGCATCCTGACCCTTCTGGCCATGATGGCCCTTCTCGCCGTTGCCGCGTGCGAAAGTTCCGAAGACAAGGCTGAACGGTTCTACCGGTCCGGTCTGACACTACTTGCGGAAGGCGACGTTGATCGCGCAGCGGTCGAATTCCGCAACGTGCTTCGCTATGATGACGGCCATGAGGATGCGCGGTGGCAGCTTGCCAACATCCTTCGGGATCAGGGCGAGATCAGCGCGGCCTACGGTCAATTCCTGCAATTGGCCGAACAATTTCCCGACCGCGCGGATGCCCGTCAGACGCTGGCCCGCATCGCGATTGCACAACAAAACTGGGACGAGGCGGAACGCCACGGGCGCAAGGCCATCGAACTGGACCCGAACGCGGGGGTCGCGAAATCCATCAAGGTCTCGCTCGACTACCGCCAAGCAGCGATTGACGAGGACTTTGCCCGACGCACGTCGCTTGCCGCCGAAGCGCGCGCGCTTCTGCAAGAGGATCCCCAAGACATCATGTCCCGGCGCGTCCTGATTGCCGAGGAAATGGCGCAGAACCGCCCTTCGGCAGCACTCGAACATATCGACGTGGCCATCGCGCAGTTTCCCGAGGACATGACCTATTACGTGGTCAAGCTGCAGGCACTGAGCGCCTTGCGCGATGAGGTCGAAATCGAAGCGCTGCTGAAGCAGATGTTCGTGCAGTTCCCTGAAAACCAAAATGTGCAGCAGTCGTTGATTTCATTCTACATGCAACGCGGCGATACCTCCGGTGCGGAGGCGTTTCTGCGCGAACTTGCCGGCGATGACACCGGTGATCCGGAAGGGTTTGTACCGGTCATCGAACTGATCACACGGGCCAATGGCGTCGATGCGGCCAAGGCAGAAATTCAGCGCCTGATCGCGGCGAATGCAGATGTTCCCGAAAACCGCAATCTCTATCGCGCGATGCTTGCGTCCTTTGCGTTCGACGAGGGCAGAACAGACGAAGCGATCACAGACATGCAGGACATCGTCGCGCGTTCCGAGGCCAGCGATCAAACCCGCCGGATCAAGGGGTCGCTCGCGACGATGCTGTTGCGCACAGGCAATCAGGTCGGTGGGCGCGCCCTGATCGAGGAAATTCTGGCCGAAGATGCCGCACATGTCACCGCGCTGAAGTTGCGGGCGGAGTTGCTGATCAACGCCGATCAACCCGGTGACGCCATCGTTGATCTGCGCCGCGCGCTTGATCAAAGCCCGCGTGACACATCGATCCTGCTCCTGCTGGCACGCGCACATGAACGCAATGGAAACGCGGCGCTTCAGGGCGAGCGGTTGGCCACGGCCGTCGATGTGTCGAACGGCGGCGTTCAGGAATCGCTGCTCTATGCCGATTTTCTGTTGCGGGATGGCAGGACCGGTGCGGCACGCACGGTTTTGGCGGATGCGAGGAATGCCAATCCGACCAATCTCGACATCCTGGCGCAATCAGCCCAGCTTGCGCTGACCGACAATGCACTTGGCGTCGTGCGTGGCATCATCGCGGATGTCGAGCGGTTGCAGGACCAGCCGCGCGCATCCGCGCTTCTGCAATCGCTCCGTACGGCGCTGCTGTTGCGCGAGGACCGGGTGGAGGAAGGGCTGCGGCTGCTCCAGCAACAGGCCGGGGACACCGGTGAGAACGGGCGCGCGGTCTTTGCGGTCGTGCAGACCCATTTGCGGGCCGGAGAGCTGGAAGAGGCGCGGCTCTACCTCGACGGATTGCTTGAAGCCAACCCGGACGATCCGGTCTTGCAACTGATCCACTCCGGCTTGCTTGTCTCGGAAGGCGAAACGGATCGTGCCGAAACGGTTCTGCGGCAAATGCTGGAACGCGACCCGCAATCCGAAGCAGCGTCCAGCCAGCTGTACATTCTTTTGCGCAGCCTCGGCAAAACGGAGGAAGCTACCGCGCTGCTCGACAGCGCGTTGCAGAATGCGCCGGACGCGCCGCGCCTCCTGGTCTTCAAGGCAGGCGAGTTGGAGGTTGCCGGTGACATCGACGGCGCGATCCGGATTTACGAGGATATGTACGCAGTCAATTCGAACAACGTGATGATTGCAAACAACCTTGCCAGCCTGCTGAGTTCCTTCCGGGACGACGAGGAAACGCAGGCCCGCGCCGCGGCGGTTGCCCGACGGCTGCGCGGCACGGAGGTTCCCGCCTTTCAGGACACCTATGGCTGGATCGCCTATCAACAGGGTGAATTCGAGGAAGCGCTTGCCTATCTGGAGCCAGCCGCGGAAAGCCTGCCGGACAACGCGCTTGTCCAGTTTCACCTTGGCATGACGTATGTCGCGCTGGACCGGCCGGATGATGCACGCAGAACCCTTGAACGAGCGATTGAGGTCGGCGGTCCAGACAGCACTTTGCCGCAAATGCAGCAGGCGCGGGACGTCTTGGACAGCCTCTGACATGCTGACTGACGGGCCAATCTCTCGCCAAACGCGAAGAGTGTGCAATCATGCTGATTCAATGCTGTGCGCGGCTACAAGTTATGGTATGTGACTGCACATCCTGTGCCTATCCGTGGCACGGCTTGGCGGATATAGAATAAAGGGCGGAAGCGGATGTTCTACAACAGGCGGACAATTCTTGGACTGGTGGCGCTGTTGGTCGCGCTGCCGATTGCAGCGGCCGCGCAAACCTACAGGATCAGCGCGGGCGACGTTCTCAGGATCGAGGTCGTCGAAGACCCCGAGCTGAACCGGTCGGTTTTGGTGGCGCCGGATGGGCGCATCACCTTTCCGTTCGCAGGTTCCATCCGCGCTGCCGGGCGCACGGTCGAGACCGTGCAGAACATTCTGACCACACGGCTGAGCAGCAACTTTGCCAGCCCGCCCAGCGTGTTTGTCGGACTGGAGCAGCTCGCCCCCGAGCGCCCGCCGCGCGAGGTCGAACCGGATGTCATTTCCGTCTATATGCTGGGCGAGGTTGACCGGTCCGGCAAGGTCGAGATGGAGCGCGGATCGACACTGCTTCAGGCCTTTGCCGAAATGGGCGGGTTCTCCGACTTTGCCGCGACAAAGCGGGTTCAATTGCGCCGCACGGACAAAAAGACCGGGGTCGAGACCGTCTATTCCCTGAATTACGATGCCATGACCCGTGGTGAGACGGCCAATGCAGGGTTCAGGCTGCAGGATGGTGACGTGATCCTCGTCCCCACGCGACGGCTGTTCGAGTAGTTCGGCCCGATGCCGCGGGTCCGACGCCCAAAATCCTCACTTGCCAGCGCACTCGGTATGGGTGCGCTGTGCCTTGCCCTTGTCGCGCCGCATGCGGCACAGGCGCAAGGCACGGACGAAGGTCCCCTGCTGGAATTCGGTGTCACCACCGGTGCCGTGTTCAACAGCAATCGGGGCCTCGACGATGACAACCCCGGCAGTACGACCGAGTTCAATACGCAACTGGATGTCCTCTTGCGCCTCGCAACGCCGATCCAGCAGCTCGAATTCTCCGGTGATGTAACCCTCAGGACGGTCAGCGGTGCGGACAGTGCGAGCCTGCCCAGCGGGTTCGTCAATCCGAACCTTGCGCTAAGTTATGGCCGCGCAGCGCGCGACGCCCGCCTGGATCTCGACCTGTTTTACAGCGAGGCCGACGTGTCATCGTCGGACCTGCAGTTCGACCCTGAAACCGCAAGTTTTTCCCTGCTGGAAGACACGGGCACGCAGCGTCGGTTCGGTTTCGACACCGCGCTTGAGTTGCGCCGCAGATCGCCATTTGGCGTGACCTTCTCGGCCGGGTATTCCGGCCTGCGATACAGCGACACGTCGGACCCTGATCTGACTGCGCAGGATCGCTTTCGGCTCGGGGCGCGCTTTCGCTTTGATCTGACGCCCGCGACGCAGGCCATCGTGGATGCGCAATTCAGCACGTTCGAGGATGAAGGCACTGCGGAAGGCCGGCGCGATACGATTTCGCTCAACACCTCGCTGCGGCAGGAACTGCGCAATGGCGACGTGATATTTCGGTTTGATACGACCGATACCGAAGATGGCACGCGCTACACGCTCAGCGCCGGGCGCACAATCGAGACCGCGTTGTGGGAACTGTCAGGGGTCTTCGGGCTGACCCGCGAACTGTCCGGGGACGTGGTCCCCTCTGGCGAAGTGGACGTGACACGGGCCCTGCCCAATGGGGAACTGAGCGCCAGTCTGGCGCATGTCATCCGGTCGGATTCCGATGATGACGAGCAGGAGGTGACAACCTTCAGCTTTGGCTATGTCACGCAGTTGACGCCGCTGGCATCGCTGAACACCAACCTGTCCTATTCCGACCGGTCTGCCACGGGCGCGGGCGAAAGCGGCACGTTCGGCACATTCGGCGTAAACTTCCAGTACAACCTCACCCAGGACTGGAGCATGAATGTCGGCGTGCAACACAGATTTTCCGAGGACGATGTCGGAGCAAAGGCCCGCGACAACTCTCTGACCATCGGCTTCAGGCGCGCCTTTCAGGCGCGACGCTAAAGGGTGCAAAGGGGTGCATGACAAGCCCGAAAGAGACCCTGATACCGCATGACACGCCCTGCCCCACAAGCTGATCCGCCGCGCCATGCTCTGATCGTGATCGGTATTCTTCTGGCGTTGATCACGATACCCGAACTTGTTGTTTCGGCCGCGGATCAGGGGTTGATCGGGTCGCCACGCTGGCGCGCCCTGTCGGTGCAATACGGCGCGTTCTGGCCTGGCCTGCTGGACAACTGGCAGCCCAACTACGCGGCGCAGCCCTGGGCGATGTTCCTCAGTTATTCGTTCCTGCATGGCGGGCTTGTGCACCTGATCGGAAACGCAGCCATGTTGATCTGGATCGGCCCGCTCGTCATTCGGCGCCTCGGCGTTTCGGGTTTTCTGTGGGTCTGGGTGTTGTCCGCTCTGGCCGGTGCCGCCGCCTTTGCCCTGCTGACAAAAGGCACAACACCGATGGTCGGTGCATCCGGCAGCGTTTTCGGCTTGTTGGGGGCAGCGGTTGCTTTGCAATACATCTTGCCGCGCAGATACCTGACCGCCATCGGGGTCTCCCTCGGCCTTGTTGCGCTGAACGTGATGTCCCTGATCATCGAGAATGGCTTTCTCGCCTGGCAGCCGCATTTGGGCGGTTACATCTGCGGTGCAGCGGTTGCGATGGTCCGGTTAGCGGGAATCCGCCATTTTGAGACCCGCTCTGACTGAACTGTTGCGAGCCGGTCTGGTTCACCGCAATGCTGGGTTGAGTATGTCATCCGTTGTGTTGGGTGATTCAGGGTTTGTTAGGAAAAATGCTTCATTCGTTGGTTCCAGTGCCGCAACCGCACCAACTCGACCAAGGGGATCAGTTGTACATGGCTATTGCTTTGCTTCTCGTCAGCATTCTCAGTGGCTTTGCCAGTGCAGGCGCCGCCCTGTACATGGAACTTGGCTGGCTGATGGCGTTTGGGGCATATGTCGCGGGTGGAATGATCGCATCGGGATGTACCGTTGCGCTGGCGGTTACCGCGCGTCCACCGCGCCCGGCAATGACAGGCGCAGTCCGCAAACCCGTTTCTTGACGCTCCATTTCGGCAAATAACCCGTGTCCGCGATTGTAGCGTTGCCGCGAGCGCGCAGTTTGGGCGAACGGCCCGCTCACTCTACAACGCGGAAATCAACGAATTGGGTCACCTCGTCGCTGTCACCATTGTTGTCTGATACGACGGTGAGCCGCGTGCCTTGCGCATCATACCAAACGGCGATCCCTTCGAGATTGTCAAAGGCGCCGCGGCGCCCAGTCCACAGAATCCTGTCCTGCTTCGTGTCCTCGACAGAGATAAGGCGGATACGGTTTTGCCACTGCAATGTCAGTGTCAACTTGCGTTCCAAAAGGAAGAGACGTCCCCGCCGGTCAAAATCCGCGCCCACAATCGCAAACCAGTTGCGTCGCGGGACGTTGCCTGCGATCGTCCATACGTCACCGTCCAGTCTGTAGATGGCAAACCCGTCACGCAGCGGCTGTTCGGCCAGCGCATAGAGCGTGCCGTCTGGATGTATCGCCAACGTCTCTAGCTGCCGGTTGTTGCGATAGTCCTCGAATGTCGGGTGCGACGGGGTCGCAGAGCCGGGCGCGCCGGGCACCGCGTAGCGCTCGACCCGCGGCGTACGTTCAAAACTGATCCACATGCGCCCGTCCGGAGCAATGGCGAGGCCCTCCGCGTCTGACCAATCGTCAATGCGCCGCGCGGCAACCGGCAACCCGTCGGTGCCGAGAATGGGCACGTAATCGTCCAGCGCGACGCCAGTGATCTTCCCATCCTTTCGCTCCAGTTGCCCGGACAGAACCCACCCCTGATCGCTGACCGACACAAAGCGGGCGCCGTCGTCAGAGACTTCGAGGCCCGACAATCCGACGACGGACCGGGTCTGCCAGTCGAAAGTGGAGATATGCTCGACGCTCTGCGCCAGCAGTGGCGCGCTGAGTATTGACCAGAGCACCGCGACACGCAGCCAAAGGGAAACCGATACGCTGACTGTTCTCATTCTCAAGTTTCGCTCGATTTGGACGAAGCACCGCCGCTACGCGCCTCTATGAACAGATTGCCGACCTACACAGGAATTGCGTTGCATCCAAGCCGTGTTGCGCCATCACAAGGCGTTGCCGCACCCTCAAAACCACGTTCAACCGGATGGCCGCGCGCCACGTCCTTTGCATGGGCATCACGGCGACGTTCCGTGCCGGCCGCCATCCTTGAAAGCGCTCATCGCGCCCTTCAGATACCCGACATTCTTGGCGCGCTTTCGTTTCGACAGCAGCGTGTCAGGCCCCAATACCCTGAAGACCGCCGCCAGCAATGTATTCAGCAAAGGCCGGGGATGCCCGTATTTTGCCAACGCGTACGCCCGCGAGCGTGCCGAGTAATAGGCCTTGAAGGCGGCGGTCTTCGGCAAACGCGGCGACCCGTGCCCGCTCAGGTGAACCACGCGCGCCGCATGGCAATACATGATCGGCCCGTGGTCGCGCAGCCGCAGCGACAGATCATCATCCTCGTGATACATGAAGATCCCCGGGTCAAAGCCGCCGATCTCTTCAAAAAGCGCGCGACGACAGAAGATGGCGGAGCCCGCAAGAACAGAGACCTCGGCATCCTGAGTCGGGATTGGCCCCCTTAGGCGCTCCCGTGGTCTGATCTTGGAGCCACGGCGAAAGCTTTGGCGTCCCCTGCCGTCAAGGATCCTCGGGTTGAAGGCGCTGGCATTGGGATGGCGTGCGGCCGCCTCGACCAGCGCGTCAATTGCGCCTGGCTGCAATTCGGCATCGGGGTTCAGAAACAGAAGAAACTCACTGTCGGCCATGGCGGCACCCTGATTGCACGCGGGCCCGAACCCGACATTCTCCGTGTTGAGGTGCAGCGTGGCGCCGTGCGCCTCCGCCAGCTTTTGCAGCGCCTCAGGGTCGGTCGACGCGTTGTCCACAAGGATAACCCGCGTGCCGGATGGAACGCTTTTCAACATGTCCGGCAACACCGCCAGGCTGTTGTAGGAAACGGTTACGATTGTGACTGTGGTATCGGGCAAATCGAGGTCTTTCCCGCCGCGTTCAGATGGGTGTGTCGAACAGACAGGGCCTGCGCCCCGCGCCTAACCTTCAGACAGGAGACGGCGGTAGATTGCAATAATCGCGTCGGCTTCGTGCTCGATTTGATGCTGGGCGACAACCTTTGCGCGCGCCGCTTTTGCCATGGACTGGCGCAGGACCGTGTCCGTCATCAACCTGTCCGTGGCTGCGACAAGCGCATCCGGATCTTCGGGCGGAACCAGAAATCCGGTCTCTTCGGGCACGACCAGATCCTCGAACGCGCCAACACGGGTCGCCACGACGGGCACGCCGCACGACATCGCCTCGAGCGGGGTCAGCCCGAACCCTTCCCAACGCTGCGGCGCCACATAAATGTCGCTGGCCTGAAACCATGGCGCAATCGTAAAGCCCTTGTCCTCGGGCAGAATGCGCAACCTGTCACCCAGGCCGGCCGCATCGATTTTTGATATCAGGCCGTCCACGAATGGCTGATGCTCACGCGTGACACCGCCCATGATGATCCCATGCGCGGTCGGGTGTCGGGGCAGCAATTCGATCATTGCGTCGACAAAGAGGTCCGTGCCCTTCTGTTCCCTGATCCTGCCAAAGCATCCGACGATCAACGCGTCGGGGTCGAGCCCAAGTTCGGTCCGCAAGGCATGGCGATCCTTGGGCGGCGAAAACGTGTCCGCGTCGATCCCGTGCAGCACCACCGTCGAAGGCACGCCCAGGTAGGATTTGGCCTTGCCGGAGGCGGCAATGACCGCGTCCATACGCCGGATCAGCCACCGCGAGTACTCACCGCGCCGCCGCTGGGCGGCCGAGGTAAAGACCAGTTTCAGGCGCTTCCGCAGCACGAATTTCAGAAGAATGCCAACCAGCATTTCGATGTTGCGCCGCGCATGCCAGACCCGGTATCCCGACGGCCCCGAACGGGACAGAAACGGCAATTTGCCCAGCGGGAACTGCGGGATGTTCTCGGGCAGCACAGGTCCTGTCGTCGCGATGGAGATCTTGTCCGCCTGCACCGGAACAAGACGAAACACGGTCGAAGACACGCCGGAATACCGCCGTTTGAGGTTCGGCGCGATGACATCGACTGTGTCAGTGCTTACTTGCATGCCCGGTTTCCGTTTGCCCACAATTCTCGGTTTTGGCCAATGTAGTGGATGGAATTTTCAGATGCCATGGCAACCTGCATGGTCCCGCGCCCGAGGGGGCGCATCCAGAGCCTACAACTGACCCGACAGCAGAAAGTACTTTTCGAGCACGCGCAGGGAAATGATGCGTTCCTTCTGCGGATCGGTGAAAAGCGCGATCCACGCATGCGCGCTCCGGATGATGTCTTCGGCCTCATCCGTATGGCGGGAATAGTATTCCACCTTCTCCTCGAGGTCGCTCAGGTCGTCCTTGAGCAGAACAAAATGCGTGCCCGGCGCCAGACGACCCTCCATGAACCATGTCTCAAAGCGCAGACGTGGCGACATCACGAGCATATTGGACGCCATCGCCCATTTGAGGTTCGTCGCGACATCGTGCCCTTCGATGGAGACAAAGAACTTGTACGCCTGTTGGGCTTCGTGGCTCAGACTTGCCTTGGGTGGCAGATCGTCGACCGCGCGGCGCGAATGACCGATGTCAAACGTCGGATGGTGATAGAAGTCCCGCACGAACTGCGCGCGCTGATCAGTCAGGGGGGTCCCGCGCCAGACAGCCGCATTTCGCTTTTTGCGGAACGGCAGTGGGTCGGACCGCCACCGGAAATGGCGCAACCGATCCAGCTTGAGAACAACGGAGTTTTCGTTTTGGGGACCGATGGGGCGGGATTTTACAATCGTCGGCACCGATGGCACGTTCACGACGTCGCCAAACAGGTAGTGCAAGCGGCGACAAGGGCCGAAACCGCGCGCATGTTCGTCGAGGTCCAGATAATAGCGGCTTCTCTCCCGGTCAATCTCGCAGACTTGCGGTGCGTCCGACGCATCGAACGGTTCCTCCAGCTTGTTGTAATAGCCGACACGGTCTTCGATTTCGCGGGCGGCTGCGTGGTGTTCCGCCGTCCGCAGAAGACCTTCGCGATGTCGCGACGCAATGGAATAGGGGACAACCTGGCGCAGCAACCCTTTGCCGTAAAAGGCGAGCCTTTCTGACAATTGCGAGTTACCGCGCATCGTCAAACCGGTTTTTTGCGACCTTGTGTGGCGCGTCGTTTTTCATGTGAAATGTGTCGTGCATTTTCGAAATCTGGATGCAGGTTACGCCAGACAAGGTGTGTCGGGATAGTGCATTCAATCCTGGCCTCGTGCGTTTCCGTTATAGCCGGCCAAAAGATCCGCCCAATCCTGTTCGCGCCAATGCATATCTTCGGACCCGCGTGCGACCTTTCTCAGCGACCGCAGCAACCGGTCGAGATTGGCCTGCGTCCAGGCCCCCGGCGCCCGCTGTGCGCAATTGTCAAAGTCGATGAACCAGACCTTGTTCTGCGCATCCATCAGGATGTTCCGACAGTTCAGATCAGAGTGATAGATGCCATGATCATGCAGGGTGCGGACCTGTGCCCCGATGTCGCTCCAGCGGTCAGGCGGCAAGGGGCTTTCGCGCAGGACTTCATCCAAGGGACGGGCGTCGGGAATGCGCTGTGTTATGATGTCGGCGCGGTAGACGGGACCCGCGGGCGCGTATTGTGCGGCCACTGGCAATGGCACCGGAAGCCCGTCGGCATGCATGTCGCGCAACAGATCGAATTCGCGAAACGCGCGGCTGCGGTGTGCCCCTGTCCGCAGATACAGGTCGCGGTTCACGCGCCCCATCATGCCCCCACGGTGGAAGTGACGCAAAACCATGTCGATCCCCGCGTAGTGGAAGAAATGCGCCTGACTTCTGCCTTGGGTGCTGCCTTGCCAGAGCGCGTTGGATTTCAGCCAGTCCACGTCAAAAAGGCCCGGGTCGATGTCCGGTACCACGCTTGCGTCAAAGTGTATGACTGTGCCGTTCCAGCGAAGTTCCGAAGGCGTCATTTCATGCCCTCCGACATGCGCATCTGAGACGTGACTGGCCGTGTCGATACGGGCGTCAGGCCGGATACACAAGTTCGGTGGCGACAAAACCTGCTGGTCGCAGCAAGGCGCATTGTGTATCTGGTCAGTCAGGTTATGCCGTCCTCTCTGGCCCGGGGCCTTCAGTAGCAAAGAGCTTGCTTACAGCGATATGGTATCGAAGCAAACGCCGCTTATCCTTCATGTCTGGATGTTTGGGACACGGGTACTGGCCCTACCCATCGCCCTTGCGTCCCGCATGCTTCATCGGCGCATGGGCGCCGATCCCGAACGCTTTTCCGAACGCCTTGGCTATGGCGCCACGCACCACGACGGGCGGGTCATCTGGTTTCATGCAGCTAGCCTTGGCGAGGTGATGCAGGTCGCGCCATTGGCAGACCGGCTGGCCCGGACCGAACGCAGCGCGATCCTTGTCACGACGGCCACGGCGACCGGTGCAGACTGGGTTGCAACCCATATGCCCAATGCCATGCACCGCTATGCCCCGATTGACACCCCCGCGGCGGTGCGGCGGTTTCTGGATGGCTGGCCGATCTGGGCTGCCATTTTTGTCGAGGGCGATCTGTGGCCCCGCCTGATTGACGGGCTCGACAAACGCGACATCCCGCGGATCTTGCTGAACGCGCGGGATTCCCGCACCCGCGCGCGCTTACCCCGCGTATTCAAGGCATTGCTGGCCGCGTTTTCGCTGATCACCTGCCGGTCAGCGGCCGTTGCAGCCAGTCTGAAGGCACTTGGCGTGCCACCCGCCCGCATCCACGTCTTGCCCGATCTCCGCCTGACATTGCCAAAACTCCCCGTGGCCAAAACGGCACTGGACGAAATGACACGGGCCATTGGCACGCGGCCAGTGTGGCTGGCGGCTTCCACACATCCCGCAGATGAAGAGGCCGTTCTCGCCGCGCATCAGACCGTCCGCGACCACGCGCCTGACAGCCTGCTCATCATAGCGCCGCGCCATCCCAGACGCGGGGACCCGTTGCAAAGCGCCGCCGAAGCGCGCGGACTAACCACCGCGCGGCGCAGCCGGGGCGAGACAATGACGAACGACACACAAGTCTACATCGCCGACACGATCGGTGAGCTTGGTATGTTCTTTTCGCTTGCTCCGATTGCCTTTATGGGCGGGTCATTCGGACAGGAAGGCGGGCACAATCCCTATGAGCCCGCCAACTTCGAGACGGCGCTGGTACACGGGCCGCATGTCAAGAACTTCGTCGGGGCATATGGGGCCCTGCGTGCGGCGGGTGCCGCGCTCGAAGTTAAAACACCCGAGACCCTGGGGCAGGTGATTGTGGGCTTGACGCATGACGATAGGGCCAAAACGATGGCACATGCCGGCCTTGCATTCATGAACGAGGCGCAGGACAGTATCGCCACTTATGCAGCTCTGGTCAGTAACGTTCTGAGACAGTCTGGCGGATCGGGTCCCACGTCCACGATTTAGGTCCAAATGCAATGCTGATGGGTAGTGTTGCCAGCCATCCTGGCATATGCAGGACTTTCCAAACGCGGGGTCTTTCGATGCCAGGGACAGAGACAGCCAGAACACTCCGGTACCGGCTGGAATATGCGTTGTTCATGGGCGTTTTCGCGATATTGAACCTGCTGCCGTTCCGTCAGCGCACGGCGTTCATGGCGTGGACCATGTCGCGCGTTGTCGGACCGCTGGTCGGCTATCGCAAGCGCGCGCGCGAAAACCTGGCGCGCCTGTGGCCCGAGTTGAGCGCCGAACGGCGAAACACCATTACCACGGATGTGATGCGCAATGTCGGGCGCACCATCTGCGAGCTGTTTTCGCCCCATGACCTGTTGGCGCTGGCGCAGCGGACCGATCTCACCGGGCCGGGTCTGGCCGCCTTGCAAGAGGCACGCGCGGCAAACCGCCCTGCTATCGTCATTTCAGGCCATTTCGGCAATTACGATATTGTCCGCGCCAAGCTGATTGCCGAAGGCTTTGACGTGGGTGCCTTGTACCGGCACATGAACAATCCCTATTTCCACGACTTCTATCTCAGGAATATCTCCACCATCGGCGAGCCGCTCTTCGAACGGGGGCGCCCCGGGCTGGGCGCGATGGTGCGTCACCTCAAACAGGGCGGGACACTGGCCGCGCTGATTGACGTGCGCGCCAACAGCGGCATCCCCCTGCCCTTCATCGGTCAGGAAGCGTTGACGGCCACCTCGATGGCGGAACTGGCATTGCGCTACGATGCCGTCCTGATCCCGTTTTACGGCACAAGGCTCCCGGGTGGGCAGGCGTTCACAGCCGAGCTTGAGGCACCCATCCCGCACACCGACCCCGTCACGATGACAAAGGCGCTGAACCTGTCGCTCGAGGCCCGTATCCGCAAGAACCCCGAACAGTGGTTCTGGATCCACAATCGCTGGAAAGGTGCGGCCCATGCGCCCCCCCCTGCGACCGAGCCTTGATGCTGAGGGGCGGCGCATATCGCGCCGGTTCAACCGAAGACCCCGTCCACCTCACCGCAAACCAGACCTGCCGGCATCACCGCACCGAATGACGCGCACAAACGACTTTGACCCCACGGCCTTACGGCTTTCGATTTCTGTGGCGGCAGTCTAGGTGTGTACGGGAATGCGAGCATGTCCAAGGGATACAGCCGTGAGCAACACAGACAAACCGCAAGACCGGGTGATCCCGAAAGCAGAGCGACCGACCGCCGAAGGCCCGTTCGAAACGCTGATGGCCATCGGGTCAAGGCTGCCGGGCTCCCTGGGATACATCGCGCGCCGCAAGCTCAAACGGCGTCAGTGCAAACGCGCGCAGGATACGTTTTCCGAGGTGCTGGCCGATACGGGTCCGGGCGATCTGTGCATCGATCTCGGCGCCAATGTGGGGACATTCTCACTGCGCATGGCAGCGACGGGGGCAGACGTGATCAGCTTTGAACCCGATCCCGGCGCCTATTCGGTTCTTAAAAAAGCCACCTCAGAGGCCACCAACATTACCCTCATTCACAAGGCAGCAGGTCACCGCAATGACACGCTGATGTTGCATCGGTCGGGCAAGTGGTCGGCAGACGACCCCGGTGCGAATACTGAATCCTCATCGCTGGTTGCACCACCTGAAAGCGGGGCAGATGCCAACTCGGTCGAAGTGGAAGTTGTGGATATCATTGAGTTCATCGAAAACCTGGATCGCGAAATACGGATCATAAAGATGGACATCGAAGGCGCGGAATGGGAGATCATGAACCGGCTCATCGATCATCCCGTGCTCTCGCGCATCGACTGCATTTTTGTCGAAACGCACGAGCGGGTTGATCCCGCCAAATACGTGCCGATGTTCGATGCGCTTCAGGATCGGGCAGAGCAACTGACGCGCCCCTATATCAACCTGTATTGGATCTGACCCACGCACCGCCGCACGGTGCCACCCGTCAAACCAGTCCTGCCAGCTTGGCAAAGGGATCGTCGACCGCGTCGCGATGCAATGTATACTCCGAATCGACCAAAGTTTTTTTGCTCTTTTTCAGGGCTGTAGAGATTCGAAGGGGCTGCCATTGCCATGTGCATGCCTGCAGACACGCCAGACGAAGTGAAGAACTTGCCATCCTCCACCCACCGCGCTTCCTCGACCCAATCGGCGTTCGGGGCGTGGTGCACCGTTGATGTAAAGTCGAGCTTGTTGTTTGTTGCGTGCCGCCCGTCCAGCAGACCCGTCATGCCAAGCAGAATAGTCCCTGCACAAACCGCCAAGACGCGTACCGTCCGATAGAAACCATCGTTGAACCGTCACGGCAACTCCGGCTTCTGTCCCTCGTTAAGCGCATCATGAAAGCCATCGCGGTAGCCTGTGGTGTTGTCCTAGCCCCCCAAAACTGTGCCACTAAGTTGTTCTTTTGGAGGGGGACGTGGAATGGCACGAAACCGGCAGCAGGCCGACTCTGACATGCAGGCGAATTGCACTGTCTTCCAGATGCGGCTCAAAGGCTGTGTTTCTATCTGGTCCGAAGTCCGGTGTCTAGCCCCCAGTTTCAGTACCAATGATTTGAGTTTTCTCTAATAGGGTTTC
>CAZRUV010000001.1:0-129840 GCA_964603315.1 uncultured Rhodobacterales bacterium | reverse complement strand
GGCCCGCAATCAGCTTGCGCACCTCATGCTGGCTCTTGCCGCAAAAGCTGCAATACAGAGTGTTCTTGCTATCGCCCGAATTCGTGGCCATGTCGCGTCCTTTCCGGCCGGAGCCGCCGTCCAAATGCCGGTCAAAACCGGCGCGCGCCCCGCGTTGCATGCCAGCTTAGGACAGGCCCGCGGGGTCCACAATCGTCTTTTTACGCAACAGTGGCGTCGCGCGCACAGCACAGTTTCGTGTGCCGCAAAATTAACTCTCTTCGTCGTCGTCCTTGGCGCGGTTTTCGACGATTTCGTCGATGTGCCCCCAATCCTTGGCCTCGTCAGGCGTCATCCACGTGTCGCGGTCGAGCGCCTTTTGCACTGTCTCGTAGTCCTGATTGGTGTGCTTGACGTAAAGCTGGTAAATCCGCTCGCGCGTCTGCTCGATGTGGCGTGCCGAGATCAGGATATCCGACGCCATGCCCTGCGAACCACCCGAAGGCTGGTGCACCATCACTTCCGAATTGGGCAGCGCAAAGCGCATCCCAGGCTCGCCGCCGACGGCAATCACCGATCCCATGGACGCGGCCATGCCACAGATCAGTGTGGACACTTTGGGCTTGATGTACTGCATCGTATCGTAGATCGAAAATCCGGCCGTCACCTCGCCGCCGGGCGAGTTGATGTACATGCTGATTTCCTTCGACGGGTTTTCCGCCTCAAGGTGCAACAACTGTGCCACGACAAGATGGCTCATGCCCGAATGGATCGGCCCGTTGATGAATACGATCCGCTCCTTGAGCAGGCGCGAGAAAATGTCATAGGCCCGCTCGCCCCGGCTGGTCTGTTCGACGACCATTGGCACCAGATTGTTGGTGATATTCGCATATTGTTCGATGGGGTCACGCATGTTTGTCCTGCCTCGTCAGTCCTTCCGCGGGACCATACCCGCAAAAGTGTTACATGAGTCTTAGTGTCGGCCCAGAGGGGCTGCAAGACCATGCGAACGCTTGAAGCGCGCGACACGACCGCTAACTGCGCCCACATGACCGAAGCACTGACCCGTTTCCCCCCCACGCGAACCGCGGCCCTTGAGGCCCTGCAACGCTTCGTACCGCTTGCAGGCCGCGACTATGCGGCGCGGCGCAACTACGATCTGGGGCGCGATGGCCATACCGGCGTGTCGCAACTGTCACCCTATGTCCGGTGCCGCCTTCTGACCGAAGAAGAGGTGCTCGAGGCTGTGCTGGGCCGATTTTCACCGTCCACTGCGGAGAAGTTCATTCAGGAGGTCTATTGGCGCACCTACTGGAAAGGCTGGCTCGAGATGCGCCCGGCGGTCTGGGATCAGTATCAGGCGGACCTGCGGCGCGAACTGGACAATGTGCAGACGCAAGGCGGACTGCGGGCGCGGTGGGAAGCCGCCTGCTCGGGCGACACGGATATCGATTGCTTCAACGCGTGGTCGCGCGAACTGACGGAAACCGGGTATTTGCACAACCACGCCCGGATGTGGTTCGCCTCCATCTGGATCTTTACCCTGCAACTGCCCTGGCAGTTGGGCGCGGATTTCTTCCTCCGGCACCTGCTCGACGGGGATCCGGCGTCGAACACGCTGGGCTGGCGTTGGGTGGCAGGGCAGCAGACACCGGGCAAGACATACCTCGCGCGCACGTCCAACATCTCGAAATACACCGAAGGGCGTTTTGCGCCCAAATGGCAACTGGCGGGTGAAGCGCCGCCAGTGCCGGGCCGTCCAAACCCGGACCGGCAAGCCCTGCGTCCCGGCGGACAGCTGACCATGACCGAACGCACGGGCTTGCTCTTGCATGACGACGATCTGAGCCCCGGTTACCTGCTTGATAGAGGTCTGGCGCCCGTTGCAACCGGGTGTCTGAACACGCGCACCGACCTGTCGCCCTTGCAGATCGCGCCACATGTTGAGGCCTTCGCGGAAGGGGCGATCACGGACGTGACCGCGCGCTATGCTGGAAGACTGGGCACTGTCTCGTCGCTGGACGGTACGGTCGCGGCCATTGAAAACTGGGCCGCCGAACATGCGTTGGACCAGATCGTGATGCCGGACACCCCCATCGGCCCGAACGCGTCGCTTGTGGCGAACCTGTCCAGGATCGCGGGCCTGCCGCCCGTCATCCGCATCCGCCGCGACTACGATGCAGCGGCATGGCCGCATGCCACCCATGGATTCTTCCGGTTCAAGGACAAAATCCCGTCCTTGCTGCGCCAGCTTCGCGGCATGCACATCGCCCAATAGCGACACGCCAATGGGACGGCGGGCGGGGCGCATTTGGCGACAGCCAAACAGCGTCCGCACGTCGTCTCACGTCACAGCCGCGCGTGTCTGATAGGCCGGGTTGTCCCAAAGCCTGTCGCGCATGACGACCTCGATATGATCCGCAGCCGCGACCACGTCATCCTCATCCAGATAAAGCGGCGTGAACCCGAACCGCATGATATCCGGACTGCGGAAATCACCGATCACCCCGCGCGCGATCAGGGCCTGCATGGCCGCATAGCCATGCGCAAAGGCAAAGGACACCTGACTGCCCCGCAACGCAGGATCGCGCGGACTGGCCAGGACCAGCTCAGGTGCACGCGCCTCGACCTCTTGAATGAACCGCTCCTGCAAAGCCACTGATGCAAAACGCAATTCCGAGATATCCACACCCCGCCAAACGTCCAGAGCGGCCTCCAGCGCGGCCATCTGGATAACCGGTGGCGTGCCCACACGCATCCGGCCCACACCCGGCGCAGGGCGATAATCGAGATCAAAGGCAAAGGGGGCATCATGCCCCAGCCACCCCGCCAGAACCGGCTCCACCGTGTCGGCCAGATCGGACCGCACATAGATGAACGCGGGCGCGCCGGGTCCGCCATTCAGGTACTTGTAGGTGCACCCCACGGCAAAGGCGCATCCACAGCCTGCGACATCGACCGGCACCGCCCCCGCCGAATGGGCCAGATCCCAGACCATCACCGCACCCGCATCATGCGCACGTGCCGTAATCGCCTGCATGTCGTGCATGCGGCCCGTCCGGTAATCCACCTGCGTCAACAGCACCACCGCAACGTTGTCGTCGATCGCATCGGCCACGGCGTCCGGTGCCCCGAGCCGCAATTCGTACGCACCGCCAAGCGCCTTGACGAGGCCCTGCACCATGTAAAGATCGGTAGGGAAGTTACCGGTATCACTGAGGATCACCCGACGATCCGGCACCATGTTCAGCGCCGCCGCCACCGCCTGGTACACTTTGACCGACAGCGTATCGCCCATCACGACGGTGCCCGCCGGGGCGCCGATCAGCCCCGCCACGATGTCTCCGACCCGCGCGGGTTGGTCCATCCAACCCGCGTCATTCCAGCCCCGGATCAGCATCTGACCCCATTCGTCGCGCATCATTCCGGACACGCGCGCCTGCGCGGCCTTCGGCAACGGCCCCAGCGAGTTGCCATCCAGATAAATCACGCCTGTGGGTAAGTTGAAAAACTCTTTTCTTAGAACCACCTGAATGCCTTTCCTCACAAATCAGATCAGCTATCCCGCACGATCCGACAGGTGCGGCGCGCCTGTCACTTCAGCTCAAAATCCCGCAAGCTGTCGAGCGCGCTTTTGAGTGCGTCGCCCCACCCTTGGGAAATTTCGGCGAAATAGGCGTCGTCGCGTTCGATCCGACCGGTCTGTCCGCGCACAAGACTGCCCTCTTCGTAGACATGGAAGTCAAAGGGCATCCCGACGGTCAGGTTGGCCTTGAGCGTGGAATCAAAACTAACCAGCAACAGCTTGATCGCCTCTGCGAACCCCATCGATGCATCATAGGCGCGCACGAGGATCGGACGGCCATATTTCATCTCTCCAATCTGAAAGAAAGGCGTGTCCTCACCGGCTTCGATGAAATTGCCTTCGGGGTAGATCAGGAACATCCGCGGCGGCCCGCCCGCGATCTGGCCACCCAGTATCATTGTCGCGCCAAAGGCATCCGCCGACGGGCCTTCGCCCGCCTGATCCGCAATCACTTCGCGCAAGGTCTCCGCCACCAGCCGCGCCGCCTGAAACATCGAGGGGACAGACAACAGCGCAGGTTCGCGGTCGTCCGGCGCCTTCGAGCGTTCCTCAAGCAGGCTCACCACGGCCTGCGTCGTCGCGAGATTGCCGGCCGTCATCAGTGTCAGCATCCGTTCGCCGGGCGTTTCCCAGTGAAACATCTTGTGAAAGGTCGATATGTTGTCGAGCCCCGCATTCGTGCGCGTGTCCGACATAAAGACGAGGCCCCGATCCAGAACCATCCCAACGCAATAGGTCATGCGGTGCCTTTACTGCTGTGCCACTTCGATATCGACGCGCAGGGTTTCATCCGCGCCGCCGATCCGCGTTCCGGTTACAGGAGCCGCATCCAGGTAGTCCAGCCCCGTTGCGACACGCACATAGCGCGGGTCGGGCGAAATACCGTTGGACACGTCAAAGCCGACCCAACCCAGCCCGTCCACATGCGCCTCGGCCCAGGCGTGCATGGCGTCCTGGGTTTGCCGGTCGTTCAGCATCAGGTAGCCAGACACGTAACGTGCCGGAAATCCCATCTCGCGCGCCGCCGACACAAAGATATGCGTGTGGTCCTGGCAGACGCCCCGCCCCTCTTCGAGCGCGCGTTCCGCCGTCCAGTCCGGGTGCGACGCGCCCACCTCGTAGGCCACGGCGTCCCCGATCACGGACATCAGTTGATGCAGCTTTTCCACGTCACTGTCCGCATCGCGCGCGGCCCGCACCAGCGCCCGGACACCCGACCCGGGGTGGGTCAGTGCCGTCGAACGCTGGTAGAGCCACAGGGGCGACGGCCCCTTGTGCTTGCCCATGACCCCCGCAGTGTCGTCAATCTCGACCACGCCATGGGACGTCACCACGACCTCGGTCGCCTCGCGCGCGAAGCTGATCAATTCGACCACGTTGTTGTGGTGATCCTCGAACGACACTTCCTTTTTGCCGCCCGTGATCTCGGTCTGCCAGTCCGTAACGGTCTGTCCCCAGGTGGATTTCGGCGTCTTGCGCAATTGCTGCAGCCCATAGGCCACAGGGTTCTGAAAGCTGTATCGTGTGACATGTCGGATGTTCAGACGCATGGCTTACTCCGAGAACCGATAGTCGATTTCGATCTGCCGTCCGAGCAGACCAAGCCGCAACAGCACATCCTGTAGAAACTCGTGCAGCCCCTGATCAAAGACCGTGTCGATATCCGTGGTCACGCAGCATTCGGCCAAAGCCTCTGCGTGTTCGATGGCTTCGCCGCGAAAACCGTAATCGCTGATCAGATAACCAAGATTGTCGAGGATCTTGCCCACACAAAAGGCAAGACTGCGCGGCATCCGGCGGTCGAGGATCAGGAACTCGGCAATGTCGCGCGCGCCACCCGCATTGCCAAACGCCATGCGGAACCCGCCCCGCGCCGAAACCGAGGACAGGATGGAATCCCATTGGACATTGTCGATGGACGACCCCACCGACATGGCGGACGGCAGCAACACGTAGTACTTCACATCCAGAATGCGCGCGGTGTTGTCGCCGCGTTCCAGAAACGTACCGAGGCGCGAGAAGTCATAGATATCGTTGCGCATCATGGTGCCGTGTGTCGCGCCGCGCACGAGGGCGGTGTGCTGGCGGATTTTTCCCAATACACCGGGCAAATCACGGTCACTCACCTTGCGCGCCAACAGTCCCTTGACCGTCATGTAGGCGCCGTTTGTCGCCTCCCATACCTCTTCGGTCAGCGCGGTCCGCACCTCGCGCGCGTTCTGACGGGCCGCGGCGACGCTGGACAGCACAGAGGACGGATTGTCGGGCGACCGCAGCAACCAGTCGATGGCGGTGTCGCGTGTCAGACCCTCGTGCGCCGCGTCATAGGCCGGGGCCACGCCCGCCGACTGCAACACGGGCCGCCATTCGTCATCCGACAGACCCGACCGTGTCAGTGCGATGCGCTGGCCCGTCTCGATCAGGCGCGAGGTGTTCTCCGCCCGCTCAAGGTAGCGGTACATCCAGAAGAGGCCATTTGCGGTGCGTCCGAGCATTAGTCCTCCAGCACCCAGGTGTCCTTGGTACCGCCCCCCTGACTGGAGTTGACCACCAGCGACCCCTTCTTCAGCGCAACGCGTGTGAGGCCACCGGGCGTGATATTGATCCCGTCGGGGCTGACCTGCACAAAGGGGCGCAGGTCCACATGGCGCGGCGTCAGGCCGGCGCGGTTGAAAATGGGCACGGTGGACAGGCTCAGCGTCGGTTGCGCGATGTAGTTCGCCGGACGCGCCTCGAACTTCTTGCGGAACGTCGCAATGTCTTTCTTGGTGGCTGTCGGGCCCACCAGCATGCCGTAACCGCCCGACCCGTGCACCTCTTTGACCACCAGTTCGTGCAGGTGTTCGCGCACATAGTTGAACGCATCCTCTTCGGCGCAACGCCAGGTGGGCACGTTTTCAAGCAGAGGGCGCTCGCCGGTGTAAAACTCCACGATATCCGGCATGTAGCTGTAGATCGCCTTATCGTCGGCGATCCCGGTGCCGGGCGCATTGGCGATGGTGATCCCGCCCGCGCGGTAGACATCCATGATTCCCGGCACCCCAAGCTGGCTGTCGGGGCGATAGTTCAAGGGGTCGAGGAAATCGTCGTCCACCCGACGATAAAGCACGTCAATCGGCTGGTACCCGCAGGTTGTGCGCATGGCCACGCGCCCGTCCACGATGCGAATGTCCTGCCCCTCGACCAGTTCCACGCCCATCTGATCGGCGAGAAAAGCGTGTTCGAAATAGGCGGAGTTGAAGATGCCGGGCGTCAGTACCGCCACCGTCGGCGTTCCTTTTGTGGCGGCTGGCGCGCAGGCCGCCAGTGATCGGCGCAGATCGGCAGGGTAGTTCGAGACGGGGCGCACCTTGTTCCGGGCAAACAGCTCGGGGAACATCTGCAGCATGGTTTCCCGGTTCTCGAGCATGTAGCTCACGCCGGACGGCGTGCGCGCGTTGTCCTCAAGCACATAGAACTGGTCTTCGCCCGTGCGGACAAGGTCGATGCCGACAATATGCGTGTAGATGCCGCCGGGCGGGTTCACGCCACACATCTGCGGCAGAAAGGCGTCGTTGCGCTCGATCATCTCGGCCGGGATGCGGCCCGCGCGGATAATTTCCTGCCGATGATAGATGTCGTAGAGGAACTGGTTGATGGCGCGCACGCGCTGTTCGATCCCGCGACAGAGCTTGCGCCATTCGGCACCGGACATGATGCGCGGAATGATGTCGAACGGGATCAGGCGCTCTTCGGCCTCGTCGCGCCCGTATACGTTGAAGGTGATACCGGTGAGGCGAAACAGTTCTTCGGCTTCACGCTGCTTGGCCCGCAGTCGCGCGGGGTCTTCACCCTCGAACCAGCCATTGAGGTCCTCGTACGGTCCGCGCACCTCGTCGGAGCGCCCCATCATCTCGTCAAAATGACGTGTCTCGGTCATGGCACAAGCCTAGACCGGGGACGCGCCCGGATACAAGCAATGTCCGGGCCGCACACCGCGAACGGTGTAAATTGCCAAAAAAATCAGCGGATTGGAACGTGTGCACGCCGCACCAGTGGCCATGTGCGACGGCGTATGGCCCGGCCCGCAATGCGGGGCCGGGCCATCGGTTCAGGTCACGAGCGCGACGGGTAAATCCCCTCAAGCGCGACACAGACGGTCATCGCGAGATAGGGTTGCTGGTTCTGAACCTGCTGACTGCCGCCTGTGTTGGAAATGGCGGCATTCGAGGCGAATTCGACCGACCCTGCCCCCATTTCAACCGGCGGGTTGGACGCGTCGGCATAGATCGACGTTCCGGCGGGGAAGGTCGAGTAATAGGCGTTGGCCGGGTCCGTGGTGCTTGGCGCAGCAGCGCTCGCCACGGTATTGCCGCTGATCGAACCGGTCATGCCGTGATTGTGAGACGCCATTGTGGTGACATTCATGGTGTTCGTCTCGGCCCCACCGATCTGCCCCATGGTCCGCGTGGACAGGCCCGGCCCGTTGCCAAAGCCGACGCCGCCACGTCCGTTGAGATTGGGCAAGGCGAATGTTGTGCGCCCGTCACCGCCATAGATCGTGCCCAACAGCGAAAACAGGGCCGTGTAGTTTGCAATCGGCAACAGCCTGCCATCCGCTTTGGACCAGCCCCGTGGGCAGAAGTTTTCACCAAAGGTCTGAATTGTCCCGATAAACGGGTTTGTGTCGGCTGTGGCCGATACAGGCGCGAGGCTTGCTGCAAGTGCCATCCCCGCGAGTGTCGAAATCATGCGTTTCATATCGTTTTCCTAAGTCTTGTATTGGCAAAATGCTTTAGTTGCGGCTTGGGTAGATGCCGACGAGAGCGACGCAGTAGCGGTGCACGAGGAACGGTGCCATGTTGTTCTGCTGCAGGTTCTGACCGGTATTTCCCAACTGGGTCGTGCTGACATCCACCGTGATGTCGCCATCTGCCATGTTCACAAGGTTTGTCGTGTCGGTTGTGTAGGCACCGCCGCCGGACAGAACACCGATGTAGTTGCCAGCCGGGTCTCCGGTGGAGCCATTGGAGGTGCTGGCCGACATCCGGGCCGTCAGCGCTCCGGTGATGCCGTGTCCGTGGTTGGGCAGCGTTCCGGTGGTCGCGGTCGTGGTCTCCACGCCGCCCTTTTGACCCAGCCGATACGTGCTCAGCCCCGGGCCTGTGCTGTCATTGATGGGCACGCGGCCGCGCAGGTCCGGCAGGCCGAACGTGGTCCGCCCGTCCCCGCCGAAGGTCGTGCCATAAAGCGAAAACAGGGCGTCATTCGAGGACACAGCCAGCAATTGCCCGGCAGCGTCCGCCCACCCGCGCGGACAAAAATTGAACCCGAAGGCGCGAATTTCGCCAATGAATGGCTCGTCCGCGTGGACCGGTGCAGCCGGTGCGACATAGGCGACAGCGGCAAGTGCGACGGCAAGAATGCTCTTTTTCATTTCCATAATTCCTTTTTCCTCTGCCGATCAGTTCCGCGACGGGAACACACCCTGCATCGCAATGCAGTGGGTCAACGCGAGAATGGGCTGGATGTTGGTCTCAGACTGGCTGCCGCCTGTGTCGGTCACCTGGATGTTTTCCAGCGTCAAGCGAACGGAACGATCCCCCATCAAGGTTTCGGAGGTCTGATCCGTGGCATAAATCTGCTGCGTTGCAGGAAACGTCGCCAGTGTCTTGCCTTCGGGCGAATTTGCGCTTGGCCCGTTTGAGGAGGCCCGGACATCCGCCGTCGGCAGCGCCACGATGCTGTGCGTGTGCGACGCCAATTGGCTCTGGTTCATGGTGACGGTCTCTTGCCCGCCTTTCTCGCCCCAGGTGTAGGTGCTGCCGCCGGTCAGCGTGCCGGTGCCGACAACGTGCCGCCCGCGCAGGTCCGGCAGTGCAAATGTCGTCCGACCGTCGCCACCATAGGTCGTGCCCAACAGTGCATAGAGCGACTGGTTCGAATTGATCGGCAACAACTGCCCGTCCGCACGGGCCCACCCCCGCGGACAGAAGTTGAAGCCGACGATCATGATGTCACCCAACATCGGATCGGACCCGGCCTGCACCGGCGCGGCGGGTGAAAAACCTGCCAGCGCCATGGCCAGTATGCCTGACTTAAAAAATTTCATGAAGAAATCCCCTTAAATTTGATGCTTCCACGCTGAAATTCTAACCACAGGTTATGTTGCGCACAAAGGACGAAATTGCACGTGGAGTTAGAAACATATCGTAGGCATCTGTTTTTATGCCAAAAAAACAGAATTGCATCTGACCGCGTGTCATTCCCGCGCGAAAGCGCGCATCGCGACGTATAACTGGCAGTTGAAAGCGCATTTGACCGCATCTCAAGCCTGACACCGCCTTCATACTTTGTTAACATTCGGGGAAATCAACGACGCTCGACCGCGAAAGAGAGCGCTGCCGGAATCGAGATGACACGCAAATCCGTCGCCATCATGCAGCCTTACCTGTTCCCGTATCTGGGATATCTGGGTTTGATGGCGCATGTGGATACGTTTGTGGTTCTCGATTGCGTTCAGTTCACCCGTCGCGGGCGCATCCACCGGACGCAGGTGCCGGGCCCGAACGGAACGGAGCGGTGGCTGACCCTGCCTCTGGCCCGCGCGCCGCAATCGGTTCGCATCGCCGACCTGCGGTTTCACGCCGATGCGCCACACCTCTGGCAGATGCGTTTGGCCATGCATGACTGGACGCAAGACGTCGTCCCATCCGCATTGAACGAGGCGATCCAGGATCTGCTGGTGATCCGGCGGGCACCCGTGTGTGATTTTCTGGTCGACCAGCTGGTGTTTCTCCGAGATGCGTTCGGCCTGACCTGCGAGATTGTGCGCAGTTCCGACTGCGCTATCGACCCGATGCTGCGCGGGGCTGACCGGCTCATCGCACTGGCCCGGACGCACGGTGCGTGTCGGTATGTCAACGCGCCTGGTGGCCGGTCGCTCTATTCGGCGGCGCAGTTTGCACCGCACGGGATCGAACTGACCTTCCTGCCGGACTATGCCGGCCCCTACCGACACGTGCTGCCGTCGTTGATGATGGGCAATATCGCGCATATGGCGCTTGACCTCGAACGCTACGCGTCAATGCCGCTGATCGCAGCGGAGGATGCGCATGCCTGACACGTCGCACCTTGTCACGCGCGTGCCTGTCCTGCGCGCGGAGCTGCCGCCAACAGACGCCTTGCTGCCCTATCTTCGCAGTCTTGAGGACAGCCGGATCTACACCAATCACGGACCGATGGCGCTGCGCCTTGAACAACGGCTGAGCGCCTATTTTGATCACCCCGAAGGCGGTGTGACGGCAACGGCCTCGGGGACGGCCGCGCTGGTTGGCGCGATCCTGACCAAGGCTGGCCGCGCGGGTCCAACGCGCCCGCTGGCCCTTTGTGCGTCATTCACGTTTGTGGCCACGGCCACCGCAGCGCAAAATTGCGGGTACACACCACATTTCGCGGACATTGCGCCCGATACGTGGTCGCTTGATCCTGCCCGGTTGCGCATCCATCCGGAGCTTGACCGGGTGGGATTGGTCGTGGTGACAGCGCCCTTTGGCCGCCTCGTGGATGTGGCCGCGTGGGAAGCGTTCGAGATCGAAACGGGGGTGCCCGTCGTCATCGATGCGGCTGCTTGCTTTGACGTTCTGGCACGCAGCGGAACAGGCCTCTCACGGCGTATTCCGATGGCCGTCAGCTTTCACGCAACCAAGGCGTTCGGCTGCGGCGAAGGCGGCGCCGTTTTCAGTGCCGACCCCGATTACGCGCTCAGATGTCACCGCGCCGTCAACAACGGGTTTCTCGGATCCCGTCAGGTGGTGGGTGACAACACCAATGCCAAGATGAGCGAATACCACGCCTGCGTGGGCATGGCGGAACTGGACAGCTGGGCAGACAAGGCGGCGCGGTACGACGCCATGACCGATGCCTATCAACGCGCCTTCCGGGACGTCGGTCTGGGCGCGCGGGTGGATATTGGCGGGTCAGTGTCTGCGGTCTATGCTCTTTGTCACTGCCCCGATCCGGTCACGGCTGAAAGCCTGCGCATGGCGTTGGCCTGTGAAGGGTTCGAGACGCGTTTCTGGTATGGGGCCGGTTTGCACCGCGAGACAGGGTTTGGCCCCTTTCCGCAAGACCCGTCGCCACATACGGACGCTCTGGCACCCTGCCTTGTGGGCCTGCCCGCGTATCTGGACCTTGCCCAAGAAGATATGCACCAGATCGCCGCGATCGTTGCCCGCGTGTTCTAGGGTCCTGACCCCAGTCGGCTATCCCAGCAGCCTGCGGGCAAAACGCTGGGCCGCGCCGCGCAGCGTGCGCACCGGGCTTTGCTGCACAAAATCGCCAGCCCCCACATCCCCAAGCACCGTGGCCCCGGCCCCGATGATACTGCCCGCCGCAACCGTACGATTGTCGATCACCCCGCTTTGTCCCCCGAAAAAGCAGCGCTCGCCCACCTGACACCCCCCGGCAATTCCAACCTGCGAGGTAATAAAGCAGTGGTCGCCGATCACGGCGTGATGACCGATATGGTTGTTGCTCCACATCACCACGTTGTCTCCGATCCGTGCAAAGGGCTGGATCACGTTCTGTTCGAGGATCAGACAGTTCTCACCAATCTCGTCGGTGTAGACATGCGCTGCCGGGTGCACGAAGGTCAGAAAACGGTACCCCCGCGCCTTGCCCTCCAGATATCGCGCTTTGCGGAAGTCGTTCAGTCCCCGGTAACTGATCGGACCAAAGAGCAGGACATCGGACGGCGCAAAATGATCCTCGAGGGTCTCCCAGTCGTGAACCGGCCGGCCGAGGCATTCCGTCTGGCCCTGCCGGTACGCCGCGTCGAGCGTGTATCCCACCACCTCATGTGTGCTGTCGCGCTCAAGGTACACGGTGACCGTCTGGGCGAGCTGTCCGGTTCCAAATAGAATGACCGATGCCATCGCATCACCGTTGGGCAAGGCGGCGTCAGGCCGCGGTTGTGTCACTTTCACCGATGGGCGCGACGCCGTAAAGGCTGATGCCGTCACGCGCCGATTTTGGCGCCTTTTGGGTCAGCACGTGATGATGCCGGTGCAAGGCGCAGAGCCCAAGGAATGCGGCAAGGCCCATCGCGCCTCGCGGCATTTTTCTGTATTCGCGGACATACGCCTTCATCTCCGTCCAACCCTGTCCGTCCCGTCGCATCGCGCGCACCAGTTTTCGCAATAGCAAAGCGCTCGTCACGATTTCGCCGAACACCTGTCGCGCGCGGTTGCGCCGGCCCAATGGGTCCGACCGCAGTGCGGCCCGCTGCGCCAGCAACGCGGACGGCGGCGCGAGGTTGCGGCGGACCCGCCCGAAAAACGCCTCGGGCGTGTAGAGTTTGCGCTGCACCTCGGCACACCCGGCGACCAGTTGATCACGCGTCATTTTCCTGGGCTCGAAATTGCACATCGGATCATCGGGGCGCAAGCGCCCCGCCGCCGCCAGCCGATCGTAGAGCGGTGTCTTGGGCAGGGCTGTCAGGGCGCCGAGGGCGGCCTGGGCAATGTTGTTGTCCTCAATGAACCGCAGCTGTTCGTCAAAGATCGCGGGATCGTCTTCGTCAAAGCCCACGATGAAGCCCGCCGAGACAACGATGCCCGCATCCCGGATACGGGCCAGTTTGTCTGACATCGGGTCGCCGCGCACATTCTGCAACTTGCGCGTTTCGGCAAGAGAGGCTTCGCGCGGACTTTCTATGCCAATGAACACGTCGCGGAAATTCGCACGGAACATCAGATCCAGCAAAACCGGATCGTCCGCAAGGTTCAGCGTCGCCTCGGTGCTGAGCGTCAGTGGGTAGCCATGCGCCTCTTGCCAGGCGATGATCTCCGGCAGCAGGGTTTTGACAGCAACCTTGTTGCCGATAAAGTTGTCGTCGACCACGAAGCAGTTGGTGAAGCCCGCCTGCCTGACCTGATCCAGTTCGGCGATGACCTGCGCAGGCGCCTTGACCCTTGGGCGACGCCCGAAAATGACGATGATGTCGCAAAACTCGCAGGTGAAGGGACAGCCGCGGGAGTATTGCAGCGACGCCGACGCGTAGTGCTGTCCCTTCATCAAATCAAACCGCGCTGTCGGGACGGTTGTCATATCCGTCGGCGTGGTCTGTTCGTGCCGGTAGCCCGGCGTTTCGCCGCGGGCCAGCGCGTCGATATAGGCGGGCCAAGTGGTGTCCGCTTCGCCCACGAACAGGGCGTCGCACAGACCCTCGAAAAACGCCTCGTCAATCGACGCGTAGGGGCCGCCAACAATCACCTGTGCGTCATGATCCTTCAGCGCCAGAAGAATATCGCGCATCCGGTCCCGCTGCACGATCATGCCCGTCAGACCAATGACATCAAACGCCTTGAGCGCCTCAAAATCGATGGGTTCGACGGCTTCATCGATCAGGGTGACGGTGTGCGGCGCAGTCACAAGTGCCGCCAACAGCGGCAAGCCCCCTGTCATCATCCATTGCCGTTTGTCGCCCGGCAATAGCGGCAGCGCATGTTCGCGCCCCCAGAACGAAGGCGCGAAACGCGGACTGATCAGGCAGATCGACAGCGCCTTCAAAACGGCAGGCTCCACAGCTTGGCGCGTCGGCACGCGCATCCCCCTTCGATACGGTTCCCCAAACCGCATCTGTTGTCCCGAACCCTAGGGCACAACGGTCGAACACGCAATTTTCGCTGCGGGCTTTTCCGCCAATGCACTCACATACATGGACATTTACCGACAGGTCGTGTGAAGGATACCGCATGATTTCCCGCTGGCGTAGAATGTCGCGGATCCTCGAGGTCCCGGAGAACCATCCATGGTGGACATCGCACGCGCAAATGCCGACCGTGACCAAGGTCGACGACGCGCGGTGGCGCATCTGTCTGGCGGGCCGCGATGACCAGAACCGGTCAAACATCATCGTTGCCGACGTGGACCCGACGCGCGACATGGCGGTTCTTTCGGTCAGCGAAACGCGCCCGCTCGCCTTTGGTGGCCCGGGCGCCGTAGATCGCGACGGCATCGGTGTAACATGCGCGATCCATCATGAAGGTCAGCACTTGTGGGTCGGTGGCGGCATGAATGTGCGCGACCATGAACAGTACCGCATTACCTCGTTCTGGCTGAGCAGTCCGGATCAGGGGCAGAGCTTTGTCCGGCTGGACGCGCCACCTCTCCTCGCTCCCGGCCCGGAGAACCCGCTGGGCGCAGGCATCGCGTCTATCCTGAAGGTCGGGGACGCCTGGCATATGTGGTTTACCAGTATGCGCCCATGGCGCAGCACCCATGGTGGCCCGTCCGAGCCAACCTATGACATCCGGCACGCGGTCTCGGACGACCTCATGCACTGGAGCCAGGATCAGGACCCCGCGATTGCACTCGATGCACCGCGCGAGGCGGGCATTGTCCGCCCCACCGTCCTGCAAGCGGCCAAGGGATTCGAGATGTGGTATTCCGTGCGCGGTCCTGCCAATCCGGGCGCACCGCACAGCCGCGATTACCGTATCGGATATGCGACATCGTCCGACGCAATGCATTGGCAGCGACACGACAAGGACATGCGTTTCGAGAACCCGCCGCAGGACGGCGATTGGGACAGTGACATGCAATGCTATCCGAACGTGGTTGCGCACAACGGTCGCCGTTACCTGTTCTACAGCGGAAATGGTTTCGGGCGCAGCGGTATCGGCTACGCGGTCGACGCAACGTGATGTCGCCCGATTGCCTGGCCTAGGCCCGCGTGCCGTCGCCAGCGGTACCGAAACCGAGATTGCGCAGATCGGGCTCCACGGTTTCGGGATCACTCAGAAAGGCCGCGGGGTCCACGATCGCTGCGGGCGCGACCCGTCCCTGGGCCTGTAACGCGTCAAATGTCGCCTGATCCAGAACCTGTCGCCGAAACTCCTCTGACACCCGCGCCGGATCTTTGGCAGCTTGGCTCGCCCAACGGTTCCATTGCCATCCCCCCGGAACCTTTGACCGGACAGAATTGGTAATGTCATGCAAAAACCGGGCCTTGCCTGCAAACCTGGCCTCAGTGGTGAACCAGAAATGGACGATCCAGGCGTGGTTTGCCACGGAATGGCTGACGGGCCTCTGGGCATTGTCCAGACCCAGATGGCCACCCGCGTCATAGCCCGCGATAGACGCGGCACGGGTCATGGGCCGCTGCGCGACATGGGTCAGGATCAGGGGGATATCCGCCACAGCCCCGGAGCGGACAAGCTCGTTCGGAAAGGGCCGTGCCATGACCGGCACGCGGCCAAGGCGCACGGGGTCAGCGGCAGCCGCGTGCAGATCCGTTCCGTCATTCAGAACCAGCGCGTTGAACCGCCTCAGGTGCACCTCATCTGTTGTCGCACTGGCACATAATGCCTTGAGATCCGTGCCCGGTGCCATCAGCATTTCATCCGCGTCGAACCGTATGAGCCAGTCTGCGCCAAACCGCGCCTTGGCCCGTTTCACCATGTCTCGCCACAACATCTGCGGATGTGGCGGAGCAGCACCGTAAACCGTTTCGTGCGTCAGAAAGGTGATGTCAAAACGCGGGTCGTTGCAGTATCGCCGCAGCACTTGGGGCGTCGAATCCCGTGACGCGGTCTCGACAATGACAAAGCCATCGACACCACATGCCAGGGCTCTTTCGATTGCCGGGGCCACGAGGTCGGCCTCGTTCCCGACAAGCATGACGCCAATCAACTTCAATCCGGACGCCCGGTTGCCGCGGCGGCCAAAACGGCCGAAATCTCTTTTAGTCCATGAACTTAGAACCAAAGGCCACCCACACTTCCTGGCAATTCAACCGCGCATATCGCGCCACAGCAGTAAGCATCCCAATGCCCGGCGCACACAACCTTTTCGTAATCCAAAAAGTTAAATTTCAGTAAAATTTCGGTTCGATTTCAGTCCTTACGCGCCGTGTTCGTGCAGATTGTCCTCAGCGCTGCCGAGTTGTGTATGGGTGGCGCAGGGTGGCAGACTACGGGACGACAATGCCATGTATGTCAAGGTAACCAGTAAGCGCGAAAGCGGCGCATTTTCACACGGCCGCACCGAAGTATTTTTATCGGGACCCGTACGCGCAGTTACTGTTTGGCGCTCCGAAATTGGGGCTGCGGTTTCTCTCCCGTCCGACGCGTGAGTGGCGCTTGGGCAATGATGACCGCAGCCCCATCCTCCGCTTGGCCTCTCCCGACCACGCCATGAACGCAGTGCTGGGGCAATACGTTCTATACGGCTGGTTGGTGCATGCCTGGCGGGGTGCGCCGCACTTGATGCGCACTCTCATCAGGTGCGGTGCAACATTTTCCAAATACCCGGCAGCGATGCGCGTCAGGCAGACGGCAACAGGACCGTCACGGCAAAATCCTGATCCGCATCCGTGGACCACTGGTCGATCCGCCAACCGGACGCGCGTGCCATGCGCGCAACCCTGTCCCGGGTATACTTGTGGCTGTTCTCCGTATGGATGCTGTCACCCGCGCGCATCTGATAGTCGCGCCCGTCCACCGCAAATTTTGTGTCTAGCCGCGCAACCAGATGCATCTCGACCCGCTCGTCTCGCGCGTTCCAGCGGGCCTTGTGCCGGAAGGCCGTCGGATCAATGGCAGCCGCCCCTTCGCGGTTCAGCCGATGCAGAATGTTCATGTTGAACGCCGCCGTTACCCCTTGGGCGTCGTCATAGGCCGCAATCAGCCGCCGAGGCGATTTGACCAGATCGATGCCCAGCACAAATCCTGCAACATTGGGCCAGTTCCGGACCGCACGCATCAGCGCGATGGCTGCATCCACCGAAAGATTGCCAAGGGTCGAGCCCGGAAAAAACGCCACTTTGGGCCGCGCCGCGACATCGTCGGGGAACCGCAACGGCTTCATGAAATCTGCGACCATCGGTCGGATGTCCAGGGACGGGTAATCCTGCTGCAACCCGTTCGCGATCTGGGCCAGAAAAGCGCCGGAGATATCGAGCGGCATGTAGCCCGAAAGATGCGCGACATGGTCCAGCAAAATGCGCGTCTTGGTACTGGCACCGCTGCCCAACTCGACGAGGAACGACCCGTCCGGAACGGCACCAGACAGGTCACTCACACAATCCGTCAGGATCTGCACCTCGGTCCGGGTGGGATAATATTCCGGCAATTCTGTGATCTGTTCAAAGAGCGCACTTCCTGCGTCATCGTAAAACCACTTTGGGTCCAGCGTCTTGGGCGTGCGCGCCAGCCCGGCATGCGCCGCGGTGATGAATGCGGCGTTCTTGCGGATGAGTTGGTTCATGATCAGACGTCCCTCGCGAGGCGCAGGCCCAGCATTTGCCAGCGCTGATGCGGGTAGAAAAAGGTGCGGTAAGTGGCGCGCATCTGGTCACGTGGCGTGACGCAGGACCCGCCACGCAAGACCATCTGGTTGACCATGAACTTGCCGTTATATTCCCCGATGGCCCCTTCGGGCGCACGGAAACCGGGGTAAGGCGTGAACGGGCTTTGGGTCCAAACCCAGACGTCGCCCCACAGCGACGTGCCCGGCAGCGGACGGAACGCGCCGCTTTCCATGAAGTTGCCTGCAACCGGCGTATGCCGTGCGGCACATTCCCACTCCGCCTCGGTGGGCAGCCGCGCCCCGGCCCAGCGGGCAAAGGCGTCCGCCTCGTAGTAGCTGACATGAACGACGGGCGCATCGTGGTTCACCGGCTGCGCGCCGCGCAGCGTGAATGACCACCATTCCCCGTCCTGTTCCCACCAGTATAGCGGATGCGCCCACGCTTCGCGTTCACGCACGGCCCACCCTTCGGACAGCCAGAGCGGCTCGCGCGCGTAGCCACCGTCCTGCATGAAGGCGATCCAGTCGCCATTGGTCACGGCGCGATTGGCAAGCGCGTAGGGTTCGAGATACGTCCTGTGCCGGGGCGCTTCGCAATCATAGGCAAAGCCGTCCCCGCCATGCCCGATCTCGCGCAACCCTCCGTCATGTGTCTGATATTCCAGATCAATCGTCGCATGCACCGGCATCGGCTCCGGCGGCAGATAGGCCGGCAAGAGCGGGTTGTAGGAAAACCCGTGCAGCAGGTCGGTGACCAGCAATTCCTGGTGCTGCATCTCGTGATGACAGCCAAGCTCGACCAGGTCCAGGATGGTTTGCGCATCACCCGATCCGGATTGCACCAATGTATGCAAACTCTCCTCCACATGGGCCCGATAGGACATCACCTCGGCCAGATCGGGGCGCGACATCAGGCCGCGCTTGTCCCGGACATGGCGTGGCCCGGCCTGCGCGTAGTAAGAGTTGAAGAGCCGCGCGAACCGATCATCCGGCGAACGATAGCCGGGCATGTGTTTACGCAGGATGAACTCTTCGAAGAACCATGTCGTGTGGGCCAGATGCCACTTGGCAGGGCTCGCATCCTCCATGGATTGCAGCATCATGTCTTCTGCATTCAGGGGTTTGACCAGCGCATCGGACCGGGCGCGGGTGCGTGCAAACAGGTCCGACACAGGCGCATGGTCCTGCGCGGCAAGAGGTAGTGGCATGGGCGGTTGATCCTTGTGCAGGGCGGCTCGGTTGCATCAACATATGCACCCGACCGCCTCACACCCGGATCAAGTTTGTGTGGGGGGATGTGCAGGATTGAACCAAGCGCGGAATGGCGCCTAGACCGGGACGGGATCGGCAATCCGCCGCGCCCAGAACGGGCTGTCCGGCCATCTGGTTTCACGGGTATAGACCTCATGCCGCGCAGTCAGATAGTCCTGCACGCCTTGTGCGACCGCCTCGGCGTAGGCCTGCATCGCGCCGCGATCCCGTGCCAGATAGGCATCCGCCGCCTGGATCGCGGTCCAGAGCGCCGTGGTCATGCCATGAGACGACAGAGGGTCAAAGGCGGCCGCAGCATCTCCGATGGCCACCCAGCCTGCGCCGATGGCGGGTGCAACCCATGTGCTGTTGGTGGCAATGCGCTTGGGCGCAGTGCAGGCGTCAAAGCCATAGTCCGAGAGATACTCGCCAATAGCGTGTAAGCCCCGTGCGGCGGTTTCGAGCGCGGCTGTGTCGTGCCCCGGCAGATCGGTATCGGCATAGAAATTCACAACAGCGCGGCCGTCTGCCAACAGCGACAGGTACCACCATCCCCGTTCTTCCGCCTCAATCAGGGTCACCGGCGGGGGTACGACATCACCTGAGCGCGCAAACAGCGCGTATTGGCACCCGAGCTTGTCCGCCTGAAACCGGGTGGCGTATCTCGAGGCAACCAGCGCCTTGCGGCCCGTGGCGTCAAAGAGGAACCGGGCCGCGTGTGCGCCGCCTTGGGTCTGAACCTGCCAGTGACGGCTTTCGATGGTCAGGTTCGTGACGTCCGCCTCGATACGCGCTGCCCCTGCTGCGATGGCTTGCGCTGTCAATGCGTCCTCGAACGCGACGCGGTCCAGCACCGTGGGGGGCCCCTCAAGCTGCACAATCGCGTTTCGCTCAACAAGAACGTCGCTGCCCCAGGCCGAATAGGTGCTGTGCGCGTGGCGATGGACTTCGGCGCGCAACATCGCGTCAGAGCCCAGCGTCTTGAGCAGCGGCAGGGCCGCGGCACTCAGATGCTCGCCGGGTTTGAAGCCATCGCCACGCGGCGCAGCAATCCAGAGCGGACGCACGCCACCTTGCGCCAGACGCAGCGCGGCGGCGGCCCCCGCGATGCCTCCCCCGAGAACGGCGAGGTCGTGGATCAATTGGGCAGCATGCCCTGGCTCGGGTTCCAGTCGAACCGCGTTTCCATATCTTCGCCCCGCTGCAATTCGACGAACACATCGCCGCGTGGGGATGGCATCCGCAGCACAAAGCCCATCCGCTCCCACAAGGTGATCATGTTGGTGATCCCGTCCCAATAGCTCGCGTTAGCGTGATAGCCGATGCCCGCCACGCCGCGCGACCAGTTGACCCGGCTGGCCATGTACTTGTCACGTTCGGCCTCGGGCAGGTCTTCGTCCAGCGCGGCGGTGTAATAGGCCTCGGGCAGCACGTCGATGGGCAGAAGCGCGGGCCACCACACGGCTGTCGGGTAGTTTTGCTGCATCAGCACCTGCTGGCAGCTGAACGCATCGCATTGCCAGGGCAGACCCATCCAGCGAGTGAGGTCGCCCGCCATCTGCGGCCCGATGGGCGGCGGGCTGTCGCCAAAACCGTCAAAGGCGATCTCCGGCGTCAGCAACCGCCCCAGATCCTGGTTCAGGCCGGGCCGGGCGCCATGGGCGATACGGAACGGTTCGGCGCTGTCGTCATAGTGACGGGCATACATCTCCTTGAGGCGGAGGTAATAGGTCAGTTCGACACCGGGATGGAACGCCCCGCCCGAGCAGGGCTCAAGTGCGGCCTGCGTCAGCGCCCTGGGCTGCAATTCCAGCGGAATATCGTCGAAGGTGCGGTAATCCGTGACCACGTCTTCGGCCACTTGCCCCTCGTAATCATTGACGAATTCGCCAGCTGCCCAGGCCCGCAGATATTCGTATTGCGTCTTGGGAAACTGGAACCACTGCAAGGGGCTGCCATCAAAATTCACGCCATCACCCAGCATGTAGGGGATCTTGAGCCGCTCCTCCTTGTAGGCGTCATCGCTGAGGTTGTAGGGATCGCGGAAGAGATCAAGGATCGTCTGGCGGAAGGCCTCGTTTTCCGGGCTTGGATCGGCCAGCCGGGCCACATAGTCGGGATCGCCCAGATCACCGATGGCCATCCAGCCCTGTCGCAGGTTGGCGGCTTGCGTCACCCATTCCATCAGCGCGACGCGGCGGAATGTGGGGTAAATATAGGTCATGAAAGACAGCGGCAAATCGGGCAAAGACGACCATCCCGCCTGCACGTTCATGTCCTCAATCACGTCGTAAAGCGTGCTGATCGGTGGAATTTCGGGGGCAAAGTTCGGGCCGACACAGGCCACCCATGAGGGCTCGGCTTCAAAGACTTCGCCGCCGATGGTCACGCGGGCGGTGACGGGGCCATCGCACCAGTCGTCATGCCACGCGTCGTTATCGGCAAAGCTGGTGATGGGCGCGTCGCTGGGCGAATCCGATACGCCATCGGGCGGAAAGACCAACAGGCGCCCCGCCTCGTCCGTGCGCACCTGCCCAAGACCGACCTGAATGGCGTCCGGTTGCCCGCCCCAGAACGTCCCTTCGAACCGGTAGGCGTCGTCGCCCCCGCCCGCATTCGTTTCGACGCCACTGATTTCGAGCGCACCGCCATCGATGATCAGGTTTTCCTCGCGGTCGCTGTTCGACACGAAGTACTGGTTGCGCTTTTTCGACGGCAAACCCGGTGCCAGATCGCCATTGTCCAGCGGATTGTTGAAGCCGTACCAATTGGCCTTGGTGTTGGCCAGATGCACGCCCCAGGTGATGTCGTCCCCGGTCAATTCGCCAATGACATTGTCATCGGCATCAAAGGCATAAAGGCGAAAGCGCTGGACCTGTTTTTTGATCTTTTCGTTTGCATCCTTGAACCTGCCGTCTTCGGGCATCGGCGGCAGGCCCGGCACTTCGGGGGCGTAAAACCAGCTTTCGGCACCGCCCACGCGCGCAATCCCGAGGGCCGGGTAGATGCGGACACGGGCCACGGCGGCGCCTTCGGGGGCCAGACCATATGCGTTCTGCGTGTTGATGTTGGCGCGCGCGGGCCACGGGACACCGGCGATGAGCGCGGCACTTGATGTCATGGCCAGAAACTGGCGGCGCGAAGGGGAAGACGACTGTGGCATAATGCATCCTGAAAATAGCGTGGCAATAAGGTGCAGCGTCTACGCAAACCGGGAAAAAATCAACCAGTGGCTGTGGGATTGGGGCCGGTTAACCGGGGATCAGATCCGCAAGTTTCAGGCGCTGGATCTTGCCGGAGGGCCCTTTGGGAAGTTCCGGCAAAAAGTGCACCGCATCAGGCGATTTGAACGGACCAACCCGCTCGCGGCAGAGGTCGATCAGCGCATCCGCATTCAAGAGCGCGCCGTCCCGCAAACGCACCGCCGCTTCGACCCGCTCACCGTAGCTGCCACAGGGGCGGGCAAAGGCGGCCGCCTCCACCACATCCGGGTGCGAATAGAGGGCCTCGTCAATCTCGCGCGGGGCTATGTTTTCGCCGCCCTTGATGATCAGCTCCTTGAGCCGCCCGGTCACAAAGACGTAGCCATCCGCATCCATTTTCGCGAGGTCACCGGTGCGCAGCCAGCCGTTTCGGAAGGTGGCCGCCGTGGCTTTGGGGTTCTTGAGGTATTCCCGCAACGTATTTGGGCCGCGCACGACGATCTCGCCTTCCACGCCGCGCGGCATCTCGGTGCCGTCCGGACCCTGAATGGCAACCTCGCAGCCAAAGGCGATACCGGGCGATCCGATCTTGCGTATGGCGGGTGGCAGCGGGTTCGACAGGATCTGCGCGGCCGTCTCGGTCAGGCCCATCGTTTCAATTATGGGCACGTCAAAGCGTTTCTCGAACGCTGCCTGCGTTTCCACCGCCAGCGCAGACGATGCGGACCGGCCAAACCGCAATTGGGCCTTGCACACATCCGACGGCTCGGAGGATGCGTGCAACAGATGCGAGATGATGGTCGGCACAACGGAGAACCACGTGGCGCCTGCCGCCTGCGCCTGATCCCAGAATTGCGAGGCCGAGAACCGCGACACCATGCCCAGTGAGCCGCCGGAGATCAGGCTGCCCATGACCGTCACGCACAAACCGTTGATGTGGTAGATCGGCAGCACGCAAAACCCGCGATCCTGCGGCCCCAACCGATGCGCAATGGCGGTGGTCCAGCCACCGGCCAGCAGGCTGGCATGGCTGTGCACCACACCTTTGGGCCGCCCGGTTGTGCCGGATGTGTACATCAGCAGCGCGTGATCGCCCGGTTCCACATCGTGCAGCGCGATGTTGTCCACGCCATCAAGGCCAACCTGTTCCACACCGCCCACACCGGCCTGCGCAAACGTCTCGGCACAGTCGTCGTGCACATAGGCAAAGCGCGCTTCCGAATGCTCGAGCGCATAGCGGATGGCATCGCGCCCGGCCGCCAGATTGATCAGCGTGGCGCGAAAGCCGCCATAGACGGCGCCGTAAAAGGCGATGACCGCCTCACGGCTGTTGGGCGCGACAATGGCAAGGCTTTCGCCCTTTGCCATCCCCCGCCCGGTCAGCGCCCCGGCAAAGCCGCGCGCTGCGGCGCGCAGCGTTTCCCACCGCAGCGTGCTGCAGGTTTCCGGAAACACGACAGCCGTCCCGCCGCCCAGGGCCCGCGCCTGCAGCCAGTCGCGTATCGTCCCGGAGGGCGGCGCACCGGCGTCCAGCTTCACTTGCCCGCCTCCTGCCAGTACCTGCCGAAAATCTCGTCGAGCGTGGGCTCACGCGCCGGTATCTCGCGGACGATCCGGGTGGTTTGCATGAAATGCTTCCAGTGCACGTTTTCATTCACGGCGTTGCCGCCCCACGCGCCGCATCCCATGCTGAGCGAGAACGGCATGCCGTTGTTGAACGCACCCCCGGTCGCAAAGGTGTGGGCCTGATTCACGATCACCCGGCTTGTTGGCAGCGTCGTCGCCAGTTGCATCGCCCGGTCGGCCCGGGTGCTGTGCAGGCCCACGGAATGGCCCGCGCCCTGATGCCGCTGGATCGCATCCGTCGTGGCCACAGCCGCGTCAAAGTCTGCAGCACGGTAAAGCGCCAGCACACGGCTCAGCTTTTCTCCGCTCAGCGGATGGTCCGGCCCGATCCCTTGCGTGGGCACCGCGATGTATTCCGTCCCTTCGGGCACCTGATCCGCCAACCCAAGGGCTGCGATCAGCCGGTCGGCATCCTGCGCGATTGCGTTGCGGTTGAGATGCCCGTCCGGCCAGAGCCGCGCCACAACCATCGCCTCGTCGTCAACCACGGCACCACCGGCACGCGTCATGGCCGCGACAAAGGCGTCATAAACCGCATCCACCACCACCACTGCGTTTTCCGAGGAACAGGACGTGGCATTGTCGAACGTCTTGGACGCGCGGATCTTTTCGGCCGCAGCGTCCAGATCGGCGGTTTCATCCACAATGACCGTGACGTTGCCTGCGCCTACCGCGACGGCGGGCGTGCCGCATGTCTGGGCGCGCTGCACGTTGTTCTGACTGCCGGTGGCGACGATCTTGTCACAGACCTCCATCAAACGTTGCGTTCTGGCCTTTGACCCGGGCGCCGGGACCATCTGCACGAGGTCCGGATCCTCCCCAAACTTGGCAAATTCTGCATGAATGAATTCGAGCAACCGCTCGCAGGACGCCACACCTTTGGGCGACGGCGCGACCACGATGGCGTTGCCGCATTTGAGCACGTTGATAATGTTGTTGGCTGGCGTTGCCGCCGGGTTGGTCGAGGGCACGATGGCCCCGACAACGCCCAGCGGGCGTGCGATTTCCGTGATGCCGATGGCCGGGTTGTCTGCGATCACGCCATAGGTTCGCGCCTCCGCGATATCCCGCAAGAGACCAAGCGTCTTGCGATGGTTCTTGGTGATCTTGTCGGGCACGTTGCCCAGCCCCGTTGTCCGAACGGCCAGTTCCGCCAGTTCGCGATTGCGCGACGGTTCCATGATGGCCCAGCCCACGGCCTGCGCGGCACGGTCGTACCGGGCCTGCGAACCGCCCGCCTCGTAGGCGCGTTGCGCCGCGCGGGCCCGCGCCACCACGGTGTCTATCAGTTTCACATCATCTGTCATGGTGCTTGGCCTTTGGCATTCTTGCTCTGTACCTTCCTTCTGGCCTGACGTTTCACGGGGTGGGTTCGGGAGGGGCAGCGCCCCTCCCGATCGGTCGGCGCCGAACAGGCGCCGAAACCATGTCTCTACAAGCCGGCCAGCAACTCCTTCAGGGTTTCCTCACGGGCGGCCCACATTGCCAGAACCTCATCACGTGTCATGATGTGCATGGGCGAGCCACCAGCTTTCATCTTGCCTGCAACGCGGCTGTTTTCGAACATCGTCGGCACGGTTGCCGCCAGTTTGTCGATGATGGGCTGTGGCGTGCCCTTGGGCACCATCACGCCACGGAAATTGACGCTGGCATTGTCGATGTCAAACCCCTGCTCCTTCAATGTCGGTACATCCGGCAAGAAGTCGTTCCGTTCCAGGTCGAACACGCCAAGGATCTTGACGTTTCCGGCCTCGCGCGCACGGAACGCATCGCTCAGGTTGTTGACGCCGCCCAGCACCTCACCCGCAATGACCGACTTCATCGCGCCCGCACCGCCCTTGTTCGAGGGGATGTAAGCCAGCTTGACGCCTGCCGCCTTTTCCAGTTGCAGCGCCGCGATGTGATGACCGACAAAGAGACCGGCACCCGAGAATGTCAGCTTGCCCGGATTCGCCTTGGCATAGTCGACCACATCCGACATGGAGTTGAATTCACTGTCGGCCGCGACCACAAACACCGCCGGGTCCGCGCCCCAGTTTGCAATGGGTTCAAAGCTGTCGGCGGAGTATTCCACGCCACCTTCTATCGACTGCGCGATGAAATGCGGGATGTTGTAGGCGCCGAGCGTGTAGCCATCCGCTTCGGCCTGCGTGGCGAACCAGTTCCAGCCCACGCGTCCCCCCGCGCCGGGCTTGTTGATGATCGCGATGGGCATGCCCAACGCATCCTCGTTTCCGGCAGTCATCGTCACGATGCGCGCCTGAAAGTCGGTCGCCCCACCCGCGCCATAGCTGACCATCATCATGATCGGCCGTTCGGGAAAGCTTTCGTGACCATCGGCCAATGCGCCCGTGGCAAGTGCTGTCAGCCCCAATGCGGCGGCTGCGATCAGTTTCTTCATGGATTTCTCCTCCCTAGGGTTGCTCTGCCGCTTTTGCGGTTCAGAAGAAAATCTCTCGCGGGGTGAACACGTTCAAAAGCCCCGCAAAGAGACCGTACATGACCGCCAGAAACCCGGCGGTGATCAATACGCGCCTGATCCACGATTTCACCGCGCTGTGCGGTGCCGGATCGTAAAGCGACAACAATATGAAAAAGGCGATGGTCGTGCCGGTGTAAAAGCCCAGACCCTTGGCCGCCCAATAGACCAGCACGAGCGCGACAACGAGGCCGGGCAGGATGTTGCGCAAGGCCCGCATGTCGAGCCCGCTGCCCACCTTCGTCCGCCCCAGCATCGCCTTGCCAAAGGTCCACAGCGCCAGCACGACAAACACGGTCGAAATCATGCGCGGAAAAAGGAAGGCGGCGGCGGGTTCCTGCGTGTAGCTGATATAGGCCACGGCGATGCCCACCGCGGCCACCAGACCGCTGGCCACAATATGCTGGGTGCGCGGCAGATCGGTCATGTCAGCGCCTCTTCTTTCTCGATGGCGTCATCCTTGGTGGTGTAGCGGCGGCTGCGCAGCTCCATCCACACCGAATAGGCGATCGAGGCGACAACCACGGCAATCAGTGTCAGGTTCAGCGGACCGGTGAAGAAGTATTGGGCCACACTGGACGTGGCATTGGCGATCATGCTGCCTTGGATAAAGTTGGCTTCGGCAATTGGTCCCAAGATCAGGCCCAGCACCAGCGGTGCGGCCGAAAACCCAAAGCGTTCGAGGAAGTACATCCCCGTACCGAGCGCCATCATCACATAGACATCGCCCATCGAGTTTTGCACCGAATAGCTGCCAAAGACGGCCAGACCCAGCACCACAGCAGCCATTACGGCATTGGGCACCTGTGCCACGCGCGCCGCCAGCCCCGCGACGTAAAGGCCAAAGATGCACATCAGGATCTGCCCGATCAGCATGGAGTTGATGAAGGTCCAGGCCACATCCGGATTGTTGTCGAAAAGGTCGCTGCCGGGGAAAATCCCGTGGATCAGCAGGCCGCCGAGCAGCACCGCAGCCGTGGGCGACCCCGGGATCGACAGCGTCAAGAGCGGCACGAGCGACGGGCCCACCATGGCGTTGTTGGCGCTTTCGGCGGCGATCACGCCTTCGCTGTGGCCCGTGCCGAACTTGTCGCGCTCGGGGCTCATCTTTTTCGACTGATCATAGGCCACAAGGCCCGCGATCTGCCCCCCGACACCGGGGATCAGGCCGATGACCGACCCCGTTATGGTCCCGATGCTCAGCGCGCGCGACCGGCGGAACACCTCGGCAACCGCGTCCCGGATGGGGTGTTTTTCGACGCTCAGCACCTCGGCATCCAGCGACACGCGGCCCTTGGCAAACATGGTGATGACCTGCGGGATCGCGAACAAGCCGATCAGCGCAGGGATTACGTTAATCCCGCCCGACACGCTGGGATGAAAGATAAAGCGCTGTGCGCCCATGATGTCGTCAAAGCCGATCGTCGCGAGCCAGAGCCCGATACACCCCGAAAGCAGCCCCTTGACCACCGAACTGCCGTCCAGCGAACCGATGACCGTGACACCCAGAATGGCCAGCCAGAACAGGTGCGACGGCCCGAAGGCCAGTGCCCATTTTGCCAGCACCGGCGTGAGGAAGATCAGCAGCAACACGCCAAAGACGCCCCCCACCGCCGAGGCGAGAAAGGACAATTGCAACGCCCGCGCGCCCTGCCCTTTTTGCGCCATCGTGTGCCCGTCGAGCGTTGTGGCGATGTTGGCCGGTGCGCCGGGGATCTTCAAAAGAATGGCGCTGACCGCGCCGCCGGCCACGGTCGATGTGTAGGCCGCACCCAGCAGGATCAGCCCCTGCGCGGGTTCGAGTTTGAAGGTGAACGGTATCAGCAGGGCCACGGCCATCGTCGGTGACAGCCCCGGCGTTGCGCCCAGGATCAACCCGCCAATGGTGCCCAGCAGCAGCAGGCCAAAGTTGATCGGCGTGAACACATCACCGAAGTAGGCCAGAAATTCCAACGCACATGCCTCCCACGCCCATTCAGGGTTGACCAATCAGGTTAGGGGATGAAAATAGTTTTGCAAATGTTTTCATTTTTGACGTCTGAAATGGCTCTAACCACATGAAAAAGAATTGAAAAAAGCCGATATCATCTCTGTCGCAAAGGCTGCACGTGTGTCGCCCTCGACCGTGTCGCGCAGCTTCAATCACCCCGAGTTGGTGAAGGCGTCAACGCGCAAAAAGATCGACACTGCCGTGCGGCGCCTCGGATATATCCGGAACCGCGCCGCACAGACGATCCATGGCATACGCAGCGGTACGGTCGGGCTGATCGTGCCAACGGTCGACCACGCCATTTTCGCGGAACTCATCCAGAGCTTTTCCGAAGCCATTGAAGAACTGGGCTTTACCATTCTGCTTGCGTCCCACGGCTATGACCTGCAGCGCGAATACGCCATTTGCCGCAAGATGCTGGAGCATCGCGTGGATGGCATGGCGCTGATCGGTGTGGCGCATGAGGACGAAACCTTTGGCCTCCTCAAGAACCAGCAGGTGCCCACCCTTCTGCTCTGGAACTACGCGGATGCGGCGGCCTTTCCGTCCATCGGGTCGGACAATTTTCAGGCGGGCTGGCTGGTCGGCCAGCATATCGGCACGCTGGGTCACCAACGGGTGGCGGGGCTGTTTCCCCCACTGACGGGAAATGACCGCGCGACACAACGCCGTGCCGGGGTCGAGGCCGCGCTGGACACATGCGGGGTTCGCATCCCCGAGGTTTGGGACATCGAAACGCCCTACAGCGTGGGTGCGGCCAAGGACGCGGTCACCCGGCTCATGTCTTCTGACGACGCGCCCACGGCGATCATTTGCGGCAACGATGTTTTGGCGTGGGGCGCCCTGCATGCGTTGTCGAGGCTTGGCCTCGATGTGCCGGGCGACGTGTCGGTGACCGGCATCGGAGACTTCAAGGGGTCAAAGGATTTTGAACCGGCGCTGACCACGGTGCGCATCCCGGCGCGCCAGATCGGCACCAAGGCCGCGCACACCATCGCCCGCGCGATCACATCCCCCGACACGGACCCCGCCGGAGAATTGATTGTGCCGGAGTTCATAGTCCGCCGAACGAGTGCCGCACTCAAAGGCTGACCCTAGGCGCCCGGTTTGTGGGCGTCGTACCCCGCCTCCAGTTCCGCCCGCAGGAAAGCGCCGAAATTCAGGGGCGCGAATTGCGGCACGCCGGTTCCGGCAAGCGGCGCGATCTCGGTCGACACATGCGGATCGAAAAAGAACGGCGCGGAATAGCGTTCGCGCCCCGTGACGTTGATCACCCTGTGCGGCGTCGAGCGCAATTGCCCGTTGGACATCCGTTGCAGCATGTCCCCGACGTTGACGACAAAGGCGTCCGGCATCGGCGGCGCGTCGACCCAGGCGCCGCCCGGTGTCTGCACCTGCAAACCGCCCACATCGTCCTGCGCCAGAAGCGTGAGACACCCGAAATCCTTGTGCGGCGCCGCACCGTAAAGGTCTTCGGGCGCCAAGGGGGGCTGCGGCGGGTAATGCAGCAACCGAAACCAGATCGTCGGCGTGTCGAATGCCCGCAAGATCGTGCGATCCGTCACGCCCAATGCATCAAGCGCCAGTCCCATCAGTGCGGACCCGAGCCCGCGCATTGCCGCGACATAGGCCTCGCAGGCTGCGCGAAACCCGGGCAGGTCCGGCCACAGATTGGGACCCGACAGGTAGACCGCCGGATCGGCCACTGCATCCTCGCGCATCATCATGAACGAGGCGGACTGGTTGGGCCGCGTGACTTCGGCCAGATCCGAATTGACGTCGGTCGAGGTGTTGATCGCGATGTAACCGCGATGGTTCTCGTTCAGCGCGATGGCCCGCTTGTCCGTTTCGGGCAAGGCATGAAACCGCCGGGCCGCGTCAAACACGTCCGCGCGCAGAGCCGGATCAATGCCGTGGTTGATGATGTAGGCAAAGCCGGTCTCGCTATAGGCTTCGAAAAAGCTGCGGGCCAGTGCGGCTGTGTCCTCGCCCGCAACAAGCGGCGCGATATCGATGACGGGAATGTGTGCAAAATCGGTCATGTCGGTTCTCCGAAAAACGCGTCTGTCAGGTCAAAGGGGCAGCAAAGCCCCGGCTAACCCGCGAAGCGCTTGCGCCTATGCGCGCTGTCGCGGTTCAGAACCACGAGGTGGAGAAATTCAGACATGTGTTTCATCTGGCAACGGCGGCCAACCTCCAACTGCGACCACACTCCCTCCCGCATCATAGACATGTTCGGCCGCGCCCGTCTCGCCCAACAATCGTCGGGACACGTTAACGCGATAGGAGGCGCGCGCCGCGCGTGCCAAAGCCATGCTCCGTTTATTGTTGTTTGCTGGATGGCTGTCCGGCGACCCACCAATCATGCATTTCACGGAACATTTTTGTAAGCGCCATTGCCCGATCTGTCGCGGAATACTCAACGCGCGGCGGCACTTCGGGGTACACCTTCCTCGACACCAGGCCATCTGCTTCCAGCGCGCGCAACTGAGCGGTGAGCATCGTTTGGGTGACCCCGTCAATGGCCCGTTTCAGTTCGCTAAACCGCTTCGTTCCGTGGAAGATCAGAATTTGCAGAATGATGAGCTTCCATTTGCCGCCGATCAGCTTTGCAATATCCGGCATCGGACAAAGCTCATCCTTTACAGAGGGTTGCGGCGAATTTTGACCCTTGTTCTTGTGCAGCGGCATGTGTGACGCCCTCCCAATAGTATGGTTTTTGATACTACCTAAGAAAATTCTGCCTTCTTGTCGAAAAATACCGACCTCGTATCTTCATGACAAGCAGGCCTGGATAGTTCAAACGGAACATCCGGCGCTTGGGATGTGAGCAAGGAGGATGGAAATGAAACCCGAGAAGGTCGCGACGCGGGAAGACTGGTTGATTGCGCGCAAGGCGTTGTTGGTGCGTGAAAAGGAACACACAAGGCAGAAAGATGAAATCACGCGGGCTCGCCAGGCGCTCCCGTGGGTCAAAGTCGAAAAGGACTACGTTTTCGACACGTCCAATGGCCCTAGGCGCCTGGCTGACCTGTTTGAAGGATGCTCCCAACTCATCACCTATCATTTCATGTTTGGGCCGAACTGGGAAAACCCTTGCAAAAGCTGCTCATTCTGGGCGGACAGCTATCACGGCCTTGGCCCCCACCTTGCGGCGCAGGACATTACGCTGATTGCAGTTTCATCGGCGCCTCTGGAGCGTTTGGTGCCCTTCAAGGAACGCATGGGCTGGGACTTTGAATGGGTGTCGTCACACCGCAACAGCTTCAACGTCGACTATGATGTCGGATTCGGGGCGGAGCGTCCGAAAGAGTTGCCCAACGCCTACAACTTCGGAACCCTGCGACATCCACCCTTGGACGAGATGCATGGCACCTCGGTTTTTGCCAAAGATGATGACGGCAATGTGTATCACACATATTCGACATACGGCCGCGGGCTCGATGCGACAAACGCGGCCTATGCCTATATCGACCTGACCCCCAAAGCACGCGATGGCGAACCCACGAGCGGGAACTCCATGGGCTGGCTCAAGTACCACGATTGCTACTAGACCACCGGCGATCAAACCATGCAGCGGACAGGTCTTTTGTTGCGCAATTTTGCTGTCCAACGCGTACAACGGGCACGACGAAAAAAGCCGACCAAACTCCGGCAGGATTTTGTCGAATCGTAGTTAACGAAATCGACCTGTCTGTGCGACCGGCGAAACCTTGCCGGCACCCATATGACGCGAAACCCGTCAATCGTCAGTTGAAACCACCATCGCAGATACGAATTTTTTGTGACGGCGGAAAGGCTTCACCTTGGGCGCTAACGTCGTGAAAGAGCCATTCCAAAGCAACTTTAATTAAGATTGTTTTCATTCTGTTTTGGCTTGGAAAAAGCCGAACGACTTCCACCCAGCTGTAATGGCGCCGACACAGGCGAACATCCTCAAATCCGCTTTGCTGAGCTTTGCGCAGTGGCCCCGGTCACGTTGACACAAATTTTCGAGATTGCTTACGCTGGTGTGGGGTCGGGGGGCAATTTTACCTCGATAAGCTATTTTTCGCCGACTTTTTCGGCATTATTTTTTGTGAGGTTTTCATGAACTCTCCGTTGCTGCCTGAAGCACTTGTCAACTCCATCACTGTTGGTTCTCAAACGTCGCCCAATGTCGCGTCACTGCTCGACGGCAGTTACGTCGTCACGTGGGTGTCTCCGGATCAGGACGGATCAGGGTCGGCGATCATCGCGCAGCGCTTCACGGCGGCGGGTCAACAGATCGGCAACGCGTTCATCGTGAACAGCACTCAGGTTTCGACGCAATCTGACCCGTCGATCGTCGGGACCGACGATGGCGGATTTGTCATCGTCTGGGAGAGCTTGAACCAGGACGTTCCGGCCTCGTTCGATTTTGGCGTTTTCGGGCAGCGCTTCGGTGCGGATGGTTTGCCCGCGGGCGATGAATTCCAGATCAATGAGACGAATGTCACTTTCACGCAGTTCGATCCCGAAGTCGCGGCCATTCCCGGTGGCGGTTTTGCGGTCGCGTTCACGGACGATTCCGGCGACGGCAACGCTGACGGCATTCGCGTCCGCTTTTACGACGCGGCGGGCGTGCCCACGGGAACTGACATTCAGGTCAACAGCGAAACGGCCAGCAACCAGTCTTTGCCCGCAATCGGGACGATCAACGCAAGCGCTGGCGCGAACGGTTTGGCAAGTGGCGGCGTTGTCGTCATTTGGACAAGTCCGACCTCGGGGACGGCAGGCGATGGCAGCGGCGATGGGGTGTTTGGCCAGATCTATGACGCCTCCGGGGCAGCCGTCGGCACGGAGTTTCTGGTCAATACGCAAACGACGAACCAACAAACCGATGCTTCGGTCGCCGGTCTCGCAGGGGGCCGTTTCGTTGTTGTCTGGGAAGACACCAATGGCACGGATGGCAGTGGCGTTGGAGTGTTTGGCCAGATTTACGAAGGCGACGGCACGGCGGTCGGTGGAGAGTTCCAGATCAACGTCGAAACAGCGTCCAGCCAATTCGACCCCGAGGTCACGGGCACCGACGATGGCGGTTTTGTCGTCACGTGGACGTCTTCGACCAGCGGAACCGCGGGGGACGGAAACGGCCAGGGGATCATCGGACGCCGGTTCGACATGGATGGCACGCCCACATCGGGCGAACTGATCATCAACGAACAGATCACGAGCACTCAGGAAACGTCGGATGTCGCGGCGCTGCCGAACGGCGATTTTGTGGCGGTCTGGTCGTCCGCAACCAGCGGCGCCGCAGGCGACGGCAGTGGCAGCGGTATTTTCCAGCGTATCTTCGGCGACACGAACACCTTTACCGCCCCGTCCGACAGCCCTCTGGTCGAGGCGGTGTCAACCAGCCGCACCTTCCTCGAAGAAGACCTGAACGCAGGCCCGCAACGCCTTGACGCCGACGGCGCGGCAGCGGTGTCAGATGCGGATTCCACGGATTTCGACGGCGGACGGCTCGTTCTGTCCGTCATCGCGCGCAACGAAGTCGAAGACGGTTTTGGCGCGCAGGATTCGACCGGGCAATTCAGCTTTGGACTCGACACCAGCGGCACCATCTCAGTCTCTGGCACCGATGTGCTGATCGGAACGACCGTCGTGGGTTCCGTGACCGAAAGCGGCACAGGCGGCTCCAGTCTCGCCATCACGTTCAACGCGGCTGCCGATGCGGCGGCTGTCGAGCTGCTGGTGGAAAACCTCACGATCGAGAACCTGTCAGATGACCCGACATCCGGCGTCACCCTTTCGCTGATCGTCGAGGATGGCGACGGCGCGGCCTCGGAACCGGTGCTGATCGACGTCGACATAACCCCCGAAATGGATGGCGACGGATTTGTCGGAACCGAGCGGCGCGTGAACACGGTCACCGTCGGCAATCAGTCCGACAGCGCCATCGATGGTCTGGCTGACGGTGGCTATATCTCGGTCTGGACGTCGACAAATCAGGACAATCCGGGCGACGGCGATACTGGCGTCTTTGCCCAAAGGTACGATGCAAACGGCATCGCGGTCGGCGCTGAATTCCAGGTCAACACGACGGTTGCTCAGTCGCAATTCAACGCAAGTGTCGCGGGTTTGAACGATGGTGGCTGGGTGATCGTCTGGCGTGACGATACCACAACCGGCATCAAGCTGAACCGCTATGACGCCACGGGCACCGTCACCGTAACGGAACTGCAGGTCGAGACGGAGTCGCAGGCAACCCAATTCGAGCCACAGGTCGCAGCGCTGACCAATGGCGGCTACGTGGTCACCTGGACCTCCCAAAGCTCCGGCAATGCCGGCGATGGTTCCAGCAACGCGATGATCGCCCAGATCTTCAACGCGGCCGGCGCGCGGGTTGGTGCTGAGATCAGCGTCAATCAACAGACCACCGGCGCGCAGGACACCGGCGCGGTGTCCGCCCTCGCCGGGGGTGGGTTTGTCGTCGTGTGGGAAGAAAACGACGTGGCATCCGGCGACGGATCCGGTTCGTCCGTCAATGCGCGGGTCTTTGACGATGCTGGACTGCCGGTTAGTGGTGACATCCAGGTCAACAGCTTCACGAACGGCGCACAATCCAATCCCAAAGTCGCCACGCTCGCGAATGGCGACTTTGTCGTGACATGGCGCTCGACCGGACAGGATACCTCGTCTGGCGGCATCTACTACCAGCGTTACGACGCCACAGGCGTTGCCCTTGGCGATGAAATCCGCGTGAACGACAGATTCGAAGGCGACCAGACCCTGTCCGATATCATCGCGTTGGACACCGGCGGTTTCGCCATCTCGTTCGTGGACACGTCAACGCTGCCCCCCGGATCGGGATCGGATGTGTTCGTGCAGGTGTTCGACGCGGACGGGACACGCATCGACAGCCAGGTGCTGGTCAACACCGAAGTGGCGTCCACACAAAACGAAGCCACCCTGGCCGCTCTGCCCAATGGCAATTTTGTGGTGCAATGGACTTCTGCCACCAGCGGCACGGCCGGAGACGGCAACAGCAACGGCATCTTTCAGCAGATCATAGGTGATCCCGCCGAAATCGCGCAATCCGCCCCGCCCGTCTTGTCGGGCCTGCCACTTGCTGTCGACATCACCGAAGCGCAAGCCGAAGGCGGCAGTCTGTTTGTCATCGACGGCGGCCTGACGGTTCTGGACTCGGATTCCGCCGACTTTGCGGGCGGTTCGGTGCGCGTGACGCGCATCGTGACGGACCCGTTGCAGGATGAATTCAACGCGCCTGATGATGCCACACAGGATTCCGTCTTTGTGGCTGTCGGCGGCCCGATCTCGATCACCGGAACAACCGTCAGTGTGAACGGCACAGCCGTTGCGACCATCGCGTCGGATGGCGCGGCAGGCGCTGAACTGGTTCTGAATTTCCTCGCAGGCGCCACTCTCGCCAATGCCGAAGCCGTACTGAACGCCCTCACGTATCAGAACGACAGTGACAACCCGCGCGACTCGCGTACCTATTCCATCACCGTGGACGACGGCGACGGCGGCCTGACGCAATCGCAGGCCATCGAAATCCGCCTCAGCCAGACGCCGGAAACAGGTGCGCCCGAGCGCGTCGGTGCCGAAGACCAGGTCAACACCTTCACCACCGGCGACCAGCAGGATCCGCACGTAGCGACACTGGACGATGGCGGCTGGGTCGTCGTCTGGACCAGCGCGAACCAGGATGGTGCGTCGAACGGCGTTTACATGCAGCGCTACTCGTCCGAGGGCGCGCGTATTGGCGGTGAGGTCAAGGTCAGTTCGACCGACACCAACAACGCCAATGACGCGGTCGTGACATCGTTGGAAAATGGCGGCTGGGTCGTCGCGTGGGAAGCCGACGGGGTCGATGCGCCGTCCGATTTCGGCATTCTGTCGCAGCGCTTTAACGCGGACGGATCGGCAGCGGGCGGCGAAACAGTCGTCAATATCACGACATCCTTCACACAGTTCGATGCGGATATCGCGACAATTTCGGCGGGCACGCCGGGCTTTCCGACCGGTGGCTATGTGGTTGTCTACACCTCGGATGTGGCTGACGGGTCAAGCGACGGCATCGTCCTGCAACGCTTTGCCACGGATGGAACGCCGGTGGGCGGTGAGATCGTCGTCAATACGGTGACGGCTGGCAACCAGTCGACAGCGGATGTCACCGTTCTGAACAATGGTCTGATCGCGGTGACCTATTTCAATCCCGGTGACGCGGTTGCGGCGAGGGTCTTCAACCCTGACGGCACCGAAGCGGTCGCCGAATTCAAGGTCGGCAACCCGACGGATAACGGCCAACAGCCCGCGATTGCCTCCACAGCCGATGGCGGATTTGTCATCGTCTGGGAAGACAACACGGGCCGCGACGGCAGCGGTCAGGGCATCGTCGCGCAAAGATATGATGCGACAGGCACCGCCGTTGGCGGCAGCTTTGTCGTCAACGAACAGATATCAAGCACGCAGGGCGAGCCGGATGTGATCGGCCTGACCGACGGCCGTTTCGTCGTCACGTGGCGCGACTTTTTCAATGGCGTCGACGGCAGCGGCGACGCAACGCTCGCGCAGGTCTACTCGGCCACCGGAGAGCGTCTGGATGAGGCCTTTGTCGTCAATACCACAACGCTCAGCACGCAATTCTCGCCAGAGCTTGCAGCGCTTCCGGATGGAAACTTTGTCGCTGTCTACGGGTCCGTGACAAGCGGAACATCGGGCGACGGAAGCGGCAATGGCGTGTTCCAGCAGGTCTACGGCGACCCCGCCGATTTCACGCCCGGCGTTGCACCCGTTTTGCAAGGCACACCCGACAGCGTCACTTTCTCCGAAGCGGACGTGAATGCCGGATTTGAACGCCTTGACGCCGACAAGACCATCGCATTGGGCGATCTCGATGCGGCCAGTTTTGACGGCGGTTCGCTCACATTGGCGGTTGCCTTTGCAGGCAACCGGACCGACCAGCCTGCCCCGGGGGACGATTCCACGCAGGATCAGCTGGGCCTTGTCGCCGGTGATGTCGGCAACGGGGACGTTCAGTTTACCGGGCTTTCCGTGGGCGATACGGTGTCGGTGGATGGCACCACTGTCGGTACGATCAGCGCGGCGGGCCAGACCTTTACCATCGACTTCAACAGCAGTTCCACCGTCGAGGCCGTGGAGGCCATTCTGGGCAATCTGGGATACGCCAACCTGTCGGACGGGCCGGATCAGGACCGCCGCCTGTCGATTGACGTGCAGGACGGCACGGGGCTCTCGGCTCCAACCGCGTTCATTGACGTCACCGTCACGCAATCGGCGGACGCCGCACTGGTGGCAGGCGACGAGTTTGGAGTTAACACGCATACGGACAACGAGCAGTCCGCGCCGGTCACGGTCGAACTGGCCGGTGGCGGCTTTGTCGTTGTCTGGACGTCTACCGGTCAGGACGGCCTGAACACCCTCAACGACACTGGCGTTTACGCGCAGCTTTACACCAGCGCAGGCGTTCCTGTTGGTCGGGAATTTCTGGTCAACACGACAACGGCGTCCACACAGAACGTCCCGGACGTGGCGGCGACGTCGGATGGTGGATTTGTCGTTGTCTGGCAGGCGTTCGGCGTCGACGCGGTAAGTGACTTTGGCGTCGTGGGGCAGCGGTTCACCGCGACCGGTGCCACCAATGGCGGCGAGTTCGTCGTCAACACGGCGACCGCATCCACGCAGGGCGACCCCGAAGTGGCAGCCTTTGCCGACGGCGGCTTTGTCGTGACCTATTTCTCGGACAATGGGGATGGCAACGGTGACGCGATCCTGAGCCAGCGCTTTGACGCGGCCGGCGCGCCGGATGGGGCCGAAACGGTCGTCAACACGGTCAACACGGTTGGAAATCAATCGCAGCCGGCCGTCGCGACGCTCGTGGACGGTCTGGGCAACAACGCGGGACATGTCGTTGTCTTCACCTCGCCCACATCCGGAGCAACCGGAGATGGCGACGGAAATGGCGTCTTTGCGCAGCGATACGACGCCACAGGTGCGCCTGCGGGTGCCGAATTCCAGGTCAACACCCTGACGACGGCGAACCAGTCGGACGCGTCGGTCATCGGGCTGACGGGCGGCGGCTTTGTCGTGGTCTGGACCGACAGTGTGGCCGATGGCTCCAGCAACGGGGTCTTCGGACAGATCTATGACGAAACCGGCGCTGCGGTCGGCGGTGAATTCCGCATCAACACCGACACGTTCAACTCGGAATCCGATGCGCAGGTCGCCGCAATGAGCGATGGCGGCTTTGTGGTGACTTGGACGGCTGGCAGCACTCAGGACGGATCGGGTGATGGCGTTTATGGCCAGCGATTCACGGCGACGGGCAATCGCCTCGACGGCGAATTCCAGGTCAATGAAGCCATCAGTTCGAACCAGAACCAATCTGACGTGACAGCTGTGGGTGACGGTTTCTTTGTCGCCTATCGCGCGGAAACCAGCCTCGATTCCGGTGACGGGTCAAGCGGTGGCATCACCGGGCGTCTTTACGAAACCGTTGCATCCGTCGACACCTCCCCCGATCTCGGGGATCTTGATCGGGCGGTGACGCTCTTTGCCGACGATGTGACGACAAGCGCGCAAATCCTTGATGATGGCGTTTCGTTCGATGACCCGGACGGTGGCAATTTCGGCGGTGGGTCCCTGCAGATCTATTTTACCGCAGGTGAAACGGCAAATGACCAGTTGTCCATCGCAACGGATGCGCAAGTCACCCTGGCCGGGTCAACGCTCAGCGTCGGTGGCACGGCCATCGGCACGATTGACGGGACAGAGAATGGCGTAAACGGCGTCGGGCTCACCATCAATCTGAACGCATCAGCGACAGCGTCGGACGTGAAGGCGCTCATCGAGCGTGTGGCCTATTCGTCCACCGACTTGCCGACCAACCTCGAGAATGACCGCAAAGGCATCGGGTTTGTCGTCACCGATGGCGCCGGTGGCCAGACACAGCCGGATTCCGTCTTCTTGACCCTGTCAGCGGGTGCATCTTCGTCGACGGCAATCACTTTGGACGACTGGCTGCAGCCGGAGAACAGTCAATCCAACAATCCAGGCTTCTCGGATGTGTCGTTCAGCGAAACGGCGCTGAACACAGCCGCCGTCGTGATCGACAGCGATGTCGACCTCGACGATTTCAACGGCAATTCCTTCGATGGCGGTTTCGTGCGCATTGACGAGGTCTTCACGTCAGCCGCTGCAGGCATTCTGTCGGTCCAGGATCAGGGCACCGCGGCTGGTGAAATCGCCTTTGACGGGACAACCGTACAATTCGGCGGCACAGCCATCGGAACAATCGATGCGACCAGCGACGGGCTGAGCGCCCGTGCCTTGCAGATCAACCTCAATGCAGCGGCGACGGCCGAAAGCGTCGAAGCCTTGATCGAGGCGTTCACCTACGCGCTCAATGGCGCGCAGTTCGCGTCCACCATCGGCTTTGATGTTTCGGTTCAAAACGGGGTTGGCACCACCAGCACTTTCGTGCGCGGTACGGTTTCCGTGGATCAGGATCTCGTGCAGGTCGACCAATCCGTCGATGGCGAAGAGCAGGTCAACAGCTTTACCGCCGGTGAACAGCAATCGGGCCGTGTCGCTGCCCTGTCCGACGGCGGATACGTCGTGATCTGGACGTCGCGCAATCAGGATGTCACCGGGCCCAACGAACGCGGGATTTTCGGTCAGCGCTACAACGAGAACGGCGCGCAGGTCGGTGTCGAGTTCCAGATCAACGACATTGCTGCGGGCGATCAGCTCCAGCCACGCGTCGAAGGCCTGTCCAACGGCAACTTCGTTGTCATGTGGACCGAAAGCAATGCGCGCGACATATCCGGCCAGGGCGTCTTTGGTCAGGTGTTGCAGAATGATGGTTCACTGGTTGGAGCCGCCTTCCAGGTGAATGATGAATTTTTGTCCAACCAGAACTCTGCTCAGATTTCTGACCTTGGCGGTGGCCGGTTCCTTGCCACATGGTCGTCGCAGACCAGCGGAACGGCAGGCGACGGAAGCTCCACAGGTATATTTGGCCGGACATTTGATGCAACCGGCGCACCCGAGGCCGGCGAATTCCAGATCAACTTTACCACTGGCGGCACCCAGAACCGTCCGCGCACCGTGGAACTTGCCGATGGCGATGTCATGGTCGTCTGGCAGGACCAAAGTGCCAACGATGGCAGTGGCTCTGGCGTCTTTGCCCAACGGGTCGCGAACAATGGCTCTCTGGTGTCCTTTGACGGCACGACACCGGGCACGGACGAACAGCTGATCAACACCACCACAACCGGCACGCAGGATCGCCCGGATGTCGCGGCTCTGTCTGCCAGTGCGACGCTGCCCAATGGCGGTTTTGTCTTTGTCTGGCAAAGCCCGGATGCCAGCGGCACCGGTATTTTCGGCCAAATCTACGACATCGACGGTGTGGCCCAGGGAGGCGAATTCCAGGTCAATTCGATCTCGAGCGGTGGTCAGACCGATCCCGTGATCATTGGATTGAACAATGGCGGATTTGCCGTCGCTTGGAGCGATGCGTCCGGCATCGATGGGTCTGGCACCGGCGTCGTCCTCCAGAAGTATTTTGCCGATGGCGCGCCAGACGGCGGTCCGGTGATCGTAAACGAAGAAGTCTCCAGCACGCAATTCCAGCCGGAATTGGCCGAATTGATCAACGGCACCTTGGTGGCGACCTGGACGTCGAACACGTCCGGATCGGCTGGGGACGGGTCCAGCAATGGTGTCTTCCAGGCGCTGTTTGATCAGCCCGCCCTGCCCGCTGGCGCCATGTCCCCCGTACTCGAAGGGTTCGAAGACACCGTCACCTTTGAGGAATCGTCCGTGAATGGCGGATTGCAACTCTTGGATCAGGACGGTGCGCTCAGCCTCACCGACATGGATTCCACCGATTTTGACGGCGGGTCCTTGCTGCTGCAAAGCATCAGCGGCACGCAAACCACGCAGCAGACCTTGCGGGGCCCGGGCGAAGGTCTCGATCAGAACGAGTTCGGCATTGTCGACGGTGCCGGGATCACGGTGAGCGGGACACAAGTGTCGTTTGGCGGCAATGTCATCGGCACGATCGTGCAGGACGGCACCGCCGGTGCGCCGCTGGAAATCGTATTTTCCGGCACCAACGCAACGCCTGAGGCCGTGGAGACATTGCTGGCCCAAGTCGGGTACGCCAACCCGTCTGACAATCCGGACGCGGTGCGTCAGGTGGCGGTGCAAATCACCGATGGCGATGGCGGATCGACCGGTTCGCGGGTCGTGACCATCAACGTCACGCCCGAGATTGACAACGATCTGGTCAAGCAGGGCGACGAAGAACGGGTCAACACCTTCACCACGAGCGCGCAGAGCAATCCCGCCACGTCCGAGATCTACGACAGTGCGGGCGTGCAGATCGGCTATGTGGTCATCTGGCAGAGCCAGAACCAGGACCGCGTACAGGACACCGACGCCGGTATCTTCGGGCAGCGCTATGACCTCAATGGCTCGCCCGTCGGGGCGGAGTTCCAGGTCAACCTGCACACGGAATTTGCGCAGACAAGCCCCGCCGTGACCGGCCTGCCGACCGGTGGGTTTGTCGTGTCCTGGGACAACAACAGCTGGGCGCATCCCGCGGCGCTGCCTGCGGGGGAAGGCAACTCCACGGGCCTGATCGCGCAGATTTTCGACGAAAACGGCGGCCGCGTCGGGACCGAGTTTGTCGTCAACGACATCTTTGCGTCGACCCAAAACGAAGTTGAACTGGCAGCCAAGGCCGATGGCACCATTGTCGCGGTCTATACCGACTTTGGCGGCGCCGACGGCAGCGGTGGCGGTGTGTTCATGCGCGAGTTCGACAATACCGGAACCGCGCTCGGTGCGTCGCAGCAGGTCAACACCCAGACGTCCTCCTCGCAATCGGACGCCGAGGTCGATGTTCTGGCCGGTGGTCGCGTTGTCGTGACATGGACATCCACGGACAGCCCGCCTGCGGGCGATGGCAGCGGCAACGGTGTATATGCGCGCGTCTTCGAGGCCGATGGCACCCCTGTGGGGCCGGAATTCCTCGTCAACAGCTCGACCCTGTTTTCGCAGGATGGCGCAGTGGTCACGGCCCTGGCGGATGGCGGCTTTGTGGTCGTGTGGGATGACGATTCCGGTCTCGACGGCAGTGGCGTTTCAGTGCTCCAGCAGCGTTTCGACGTGGACGGGACACCTGTGGGCCCCGAAGTTCTGGTAAATGAAACGGTCTCCTCCACGCAGGACGATCCGTATGTGATCGCGCTGGATGACGGGGGCTGGATTGTGTCCTGGTCGGACGCGAGCGGCGCGGACGGCAGCGGCACCGGGGTGTTTGCACAGCGCTATGCGGCCGATGGTTCCCCCGTGGACGGGCAATTCCAGCTCAACACGGAATTCTCGTCGACCCAGAACCAGTCGCGACTGGTCCATCTGGGCAATGATGCCTTTGCCGCGGTCTGGACTTCGGTCACTTCCGGCACAGCCGGGGATGGCAACAACGCCGGTGTGTTCCAGCAGATCTTTGACGACGGAACCAACGTGTCGGTGTCCTCCGACCCGATCTTCTCGGGTCTTCTGCCCGACCTGACGCTGGACGAGGCGACGCTGAACACCACAGGTGCGCGCATCGCAGAGTTCATCGGCGTGGGGGACTCGGATTCCGCCGATTTCAATGGTGGAACACTGACTGTTGCGATGATCGCCAACGACGTCGTGCAGGCGCAGTTCTCGGGCCCCGATGGCATGGCGCAGGACCAGTTGTCCCTGGATCAGTCGGGCCTCGTGTCCGTAAACAATGCCGGTGACGTGTCGGTGGATGGCACCGTCGTGGGTACGATCACTTCGGATGGCACAGACGGCGCAGCGCTGGAAATCTCCCTGAACAGCAACGCCACCAATGTGACGATGCAGACGTTGATCCGCGCTGTTACATACGCCAACACTTCTGACGATCCGAACGCCGAGCGGCTAGTGTCGATCCAACTGACGGACGGTGACGGCGGTCATGTGCGCGAAACGGTCAGCATTGCCATCACGCCCGAAATTGACGGCGCGGTTGTGGTCGATGATGAGGTGCAGACCAACTCGTTCACCGCCCGCAACCAGAATGACAGCCACGTGGCCGAGCTTGCCGATGGTGGATACGTCATCGTATGGACCTCCAACAACCAGGACGGCACCGGCGATTTTGACAACGGGGTCTTTGCCCAGCGTTATGACGCGTCGGGCGCACCGGTGGGTGGCGAATTCCAGGTCAACAGCACCATTGCAGGCGGCCAGTTCAATGCACAGGTCGTCGGATTGTCGACGGGTGGTTTCGTCATCGCCTGGGAGGATCAATCGACCCTGACCGGCGACGATGTGGATGAAGAGGTCGTGTTCCAGGTCTACGATGCAAACGGTCAGACCCTCGGCAGCGAAGTCGCGGTGGACTCACCGGACAATTTCGACCCGGACGCCCCTGCCCTTGCCGCCTTTGGCAACGGAGAATTCGTGCTGGCCTACCATGCGCGCGACATTGCCTCACCGTTCCTCGATGAAATCTACGTGCAGCGCTACAACGATGCGGGTGGCGCGATCGGCAGCGAAAACAAGATTTCGCTCACCGGCACAACGGGCGCGATCACACCGGATGTCGCGGTGCAAACTGATGGCACATACATCGTTGTCTATTCCGAGACGCCGGCCTCATCGACCGTGCGCGAGGTTCTTTTCCAGCGCTTTGCCGCGGATGACAGTGCAATCGGTGGTCCCGTAACAATCGACACGTTTGACCGGTTCGGAAGCACCGAACCCCGGATTGCCGCGACAGAGGATGGTGGCTATGTCGTCACTTACCTTGCCAACAGCGGTGATGATTTCTCTTACACCACGGGTTTGGGGGTCTATGCCCAGCGCCTCGATGGTGCCGGAAACCCTGTCGGGGACGAAATCCTCGTCAACGAGGTTGTGGATGGCAACCAGTCCCAGCCTGACGTCGCCGCCATTCTGGGCACTGGCGGCGGGTTTGCGATCAGCTATTCCGACGGCAATGGCACTGACGGGTCTGGCACCGGCGTCTTTGTTCAGCAGTATGATGCGCAGGGCAACCGCGTCGACAACCCGGTTCAGGTGAACCAGGAAGTCTCGTCGACCCAAAGCGACAGCGCGATTGCGTCGCTGGCAGATGGCAACTTCGTCGTTTCCTTTACCTCGACCAACAGTGGCACCGCGGGCGACGGCGACAGCGATGGCGTATTCCATCGCATTCTGGGCGATCCTGCGGACTTTGCCGTGGGCGGGGATCCGATCCTCGAAGGTGTGAATGCGTCGGTGACCTATGCCGAAAACACGCTGAACGGCATCCCGCAACTGATCGACGCAGGTGGCGCCGTGGCGGTGTCCGACCCCGATTCCGGGGATTTCGACGGTGGGTCGATCCTCGTGTCCAACGTCATTTCCTCTGCTGCGCTGATCAACCAGATCAACGCGCCGGACGACCTGACGCAGGACCAGCTTGGCCTGCGGCAGGATGCACGCGTGTCCATTGCAGGCACCGCGGTGTCGGTCGATGGCACGCAGGTCGGCACCATTGTGCAGGACGGTCAGGATGGCCGCCCGTTCGAGATGAGCCTCAACGCCAACGCCACGGCCGAGATTGTCGAGTTGCTGGTTGAGGCCCTGACCTATCGCAACATCTCGGACGATCCGTTGCCCAGCCGCGCGTTGCGCATTCAGATCACCGATGGGGACGGCGGCGCTTCGGTGCCCGTTCTGGTCACGATCAACATCACGCCAACGCCGGATGCCGCGACAGCCGTGGGTGGCGAGCAGGTCGTCAACACGAATACGAACACCAATGACAACCCGGCCATCGCACAACTGCCGGGCACAGATGGCGACTTTATCGTCGTCTACGAGAGCTTTGGCACGGATGGCGCGCGGGAAGGCGTGTTCGCGCAACGCTTCGACAAGAACGGTAACAAGCTCAACCGCGACGGCACCGGCCTGCCCTCGGGCAGCAGTGACGAATTCCAGGTCAACACGACCACCGCTCAGGACCAGTTCAATCCCAAGATTGCGGCCTTTTCGGATGGGTCATGGGTTGTCACCTGGCTGGACGATACGCTCGATGGCAACGGCCTCGGCGTGGTGTTCCAGCGGTTCAACGCGGATGGCACACTGGCCGGTGGCGAGGTTGTCGCGAACAACCTCACCGCGGGCTCGCAATTCAATCAGGATGTTGCGGTTCTGGATGACGACCGGTTCGTCGTCACATGGCAATCACCCAGCACGTCAGGATCCGGCGATGGCAATGGCGACGGCATTCTGGCGCGCATTTTCGACGCAACCGGCGCACCGGTTGCCGGACAATTCGTGGTCAACACCGAAACCGTCAGCACGCAGGGCGTTCCGGCCATCACGCATCTGAACGACGGCGGGTTCCTGATCACATGGGAGAGCTTCTCGTCCGGCGGAACGGCCGACGGCAATGCCTACGGCATCTTTGGCCAGCGCTACGACGCAAGTGGCGCGGCAGTCGGCGGCGAGTTCCAGATCAACACGTCCACCCGCTCGAACCAGCGCGAGGTTGATGTTGCCGTTCTTGAAGACGGAAACCTGATCGTGACGTGGACGGACGACGTGGCCGATCTGAGCCAGGGCGGCGTCTTTGCCACGATCATTGCGGCTGACGGCACACCCGTCACCGATGAATTCCGCGTCAATGACCAGCGGATTTCGACGCAGAACACACCGTCTGTTGCAGCATTGGACACTGGCGGTTTCGTTATCGCATGGACCGATTTCAACGGAACCGACGGCAGCGGCCAGGGTGTGTTTGCCCAGCAGTACAATGCGGCCGGGGCACGTATCGACAGCCAGTTCCAGGTCAACACAACCTTCTCCGGCACCCAGAACCAACCGGTCGTAGAGGCCCTGCCGGGTGGTGGGTTTGTCGTGGGCTGGAACGGCTCGGTGCTGATCCAGGTCTATGGCAATGAAACGCCCAGCATTTCGCCCGTCGCCGCCAGTGGCGACGAAGACACCGCGATCGTGCTGGATGCCGCCGTGTTCGACGCAGGCTTCTTTGATCCGGACGGCAACACGTTGCAGGAAATCCGCATCGACACCTTCCCGACCAACGGCGTTCTGGCACTGAACACAGTGCCTGTGCTGGCGGGTCAGATCATATCGCGTGCCGATCTGCTTGCGGGCAACCTTGTCTATACCGGCAATCAGGACTTCAACGGGTCTGACAGCTTCCTCTGGACCGGTTCGGACGGCATCGCCTTCTCGACCGATCCGTCGGTTGCGGCCAACATCACCGTGGACCCGGTCAACGATGCACCCGGTCTTGAGGCCGGGGCCGACACCAGCGTCGGCGAAGGTCAGGCTCTGAACCGGACCCTTGTCCTGACGGATCCCGACAACGACCTGCGCAGCTTTACCGTGGACTATGGCGATGGCTCGCCCGTCCAGACCTTTGACAGCACATCGCTGAGCCCCGCGCTGAACTACGTCTACGGCGCCGAAGGAACGTACACTGTGACCGTCACGGTTGACGACAATGCAGGCGAAGCGAATTCGGTCGAGACCGACACGTTCGAAGTCACGGTCGTCAATGCGAACCCGAACGCGACGCAGGATTTCTTCTCGGGCACCGAAGACGACGCCAGCATCACGGGCAACGTATTGACGAACGACACCGACCCGGGTGGCGATCCGCTCATGGTGACGGCGGTCAACGGGGTCGCGGCCAGTGTTGGCACGCAGATCACCCTGAGCACGGGCGCCCTGCTGACCCTGAATGCGGATGGCAGCTTTGACTATGTGCCCAATGGTCAATTCGATGATCTGACATTCTTCCAGGCCAACGACGAATTCATTCAGTACGAGGTCTCTGATGGCCAGGGCGGGACGGATACGGCCAACCTGATCGTGCGTGTCAACGGTGTGAACGACGCCCCGACCGCGCAGGATGATGATCTGACCGTCAACGACGACAGCACGCTGAATGGGAACGTGCTGGTCGACAACGGAAACGGTGCGGACAGCGATCCCGACACCCCGACAAACTTTTCGATCATCGCGCTCAACGGCATTGGGGGGGATATCGGCAGCCAGATCACGCTTGGCTCCGGCGCGCTCCTGACGCTGAACGCCGACGGCACATTTGATTATGATCCGAACGGCCAGTTCGATGGCGGCGGGACCGACAGCTTCACCTACACGTTGAGCGACGGCACCGGACTGGCCAACGGAACGGACACCGCGACCGTCACGATCAGCATCAACGCGACCAACGTGGCGCCTGTGGCGCAGGACGATGCGATCACCACCGACGAAGACACCCTGGCCACGGGCAGCGTTTTGGCCGACAACGGCAATGGCGCAGACAGCGACGCCAATGGCGATGCGCTGACCGTGACAGAGGTGAACGGGGACGTGGCGCTGGTCGGCACACCAATCACGTTGGCGGGCGGCGGTGTGCTGACCGTCAACAGCGACGGCAGCTACAGCTTCAACCCCAGCAACCAGTACGAAGCGCTCGCCATTGGTGAAACAGCGGTCGAGACCTTCACCTACACGATCGCTGACGGGAATGGCGGCAACGACACGGCCACAGGCACCATCACGATCAACGGTGTGAATGACGCACCAGTCGGGGTGACCGACAACGTCTCGACGGACGAAGATTCCACAGTGACCGGCAATGTGCTGACCAATGACACGGATGTGGATGGCAGCGACACGCTCACGGTTCTGGAGGTGGGTGGCTCGACCCTTGCGGTTGGTGTCGCAACGACAACCACTGCGGGCGGATCGGTCACAATCAACGCCGATGGCAGCTTTACCTACGATCCGGGCAGCGTGTTCAACGCCTTGCGCGCAGGCTTCCCGGCCACGGACAGCATCCAGTACACGGTGTCCGATGGAAACGGCGGTACGGATGTCGCCAGCCTCGTCTTTGACATCATGGGTCTGAATGATGGTCCCACGGCCACGGATGACGCGTTCAATGTGGGCGAGGACAACGTGATCATGGGCGATGTCACCATCGACAATGGCAATGGTGCGGACAGTGATCCCGATACCGGCGATATCCCCTTCATTGTCGAAGTGAACGGCAATGCCGGCGACATTGGCACGCAGATCGTACTGCCCTCCGGTGCGCTTCTGACCCTCAATGCCTCCGGCACGTTCAGCTACGATCCGAACGGCCAGTTCGAAGGGCTGCAAACGGGCGACAGCGCCACGGATAGCTTCACCTATACCCTGCAGGACGAAGGCGGAGCGCAGGATACCGCAACTGTGACGGTCACCATCCTTGGCGACAACGATGCACCCGTAGCCGTGGCTGACATGGACAGCACGGACGAAGACACAGCGTTGAGCGGTTCTGTCCTGTCCAACGACACCGACGCCGACGGAGACCTGCTTTCTGTCAGTGCCGTGAACGGGAATGCGGCCGATGTGGGCACACAGATCATACTGCCCTCGGGTGCGCTTCTGACGCTGAACACAGACGGGACGTATAACTATGATCCGAACGGCGCGTTCGAGAGCCTCGCCGTAGGTGACAGCACGACCGACAGCTTCACCTACGAGGTCACGGACGGCAACAGCGGCTTTGACACCGCGACGGTGACGATCACCGTCGATGGGGTCAACGACGCGCCGATTGCCGGCAATGACGTTATCAGCACCGATGAAGACACCGCGCTGAACCTGATTGATCTCTTTGCCAACAATGGTGGCGGCGTCGATGTCGACCCCGATGCCGGTGACATCTTCACCGTCACCGAGGTCAACGGCTCTGCCATCAATGTCGGCACGCCCTTCACCACAACGCTGGGCGGAGTGGTCACGGTCAATGCGGACGGCACGGCATCCTACAATCCCAACGGCGCCTTCGAGACGCTGGGCGTTGGTGACAGTGTGACAGACAGCTTCACCTACACCATCGACGACGGCAATGGCGGCACGGATACAGCCGTCGCCCAGGTCATCATCAACGGTGTGAACGATGCGCCCGATGCGATGGACGATGTGTTGAACGTCGCCGTGGATGCGGCACTCGCCGGCAATGTGCTGGCCGACAATGGCAACGGGCCGGACACGGATATCGATGCAAGCGACACCGTGTCGGTATCGGCGCTGAATGGCGCGCCAGCTGCGTTGGGTGTTCCCACAACCCTGGCCTCCGGCGCGATCGTCACGCTGAATTCGGATGGCACGTTCAGCTATGACCAGAACGGTGCATTCTCCGGGCTGGGCATGGGCGCCACGGACACGGACAGCTTCGATTACACGATCACTGACGGGAAAGGCGGGTTTGATACCGCCACGGTGACCATCACCATCGGCGGCAGCAACATCCCGCCCGTTGGCGTCGATGACGGGTTTAGCACGAACGAGGACAGCGCCTTTACCACTGGCAACGTCCTCGCAAATGACACGGACGCCAACAACGATACACTGACTGTGGTGGGCCTCGACACAACCGGCACGCTCGGCGTGGTCACGGACAACGGCGACGGCACCTTTGGCTATGACCCGGCCGGCCAGTTCGAAACGCTGCGTCCGGGCCAGACGGCGGTCGACACCTTCACCTACACCGTGGGCGACGGAAATGGCGGGACTGACACGGCGACCGTGTCCATCACCATCACCGGCGTAAACGACGCGCCGATTGCCGCGGCTGACACGCTTACGGTGAGCGAGGACGCTGCAGGATCAGTTGTGGTCACGTCGAACGACCTCGACATCGAAGGCACCGACCTTTCGATCCTGTCCATCGACACCACGGGCCTGACCGGCACGGCCACGGTCGAGGCCGATGGTGACACCATCACCTTCAATCCAGGCGGTCTGTTCGAAAGCCTCGCCGTGGGGGAAACCGCGACCGAGACGTTCAGCTACACCGTTCAGGACGAGGATGGCGGCACGGACATCGCCACTGTCACCGTCATAATCGAGGGTCGCAACGACGCCCCGGTCGCACAGGACGACGCGCTGAGCACGGATGAAGACACGGCCATCATTGGGGCCAGTGTCTTTGCCGATAACGGCAACGGGGCTGATACGGACGTCGATACCTCCGACACGTTCACGGTCACCGGAGTGAACGGCAGTGCCGCAGACGTGGGCACGCAGATCACCTTGGGGTCTGGCGCCCTGCTGACGCTCAGCGCCGACGGCACGTTCGACTACGATCCCAACGGGCAGTTCGAGAGCCTTGCGGTCAGTGAAAGCGCCACCGACAGCTTCACCTACACGATCGACGACGGCAATGGCGGGACCGATACGGCCACCGTTACGTTGACGATCAACGGGGTCAATGACGCACCTGTTACCATGGACGACCAGTTCACGACCGACGAAGACACGGCCGTGATTGGCGCGAATGTCCTTGTCGACAACGGCTCTGGTGCCGACAGCGACGTGGACAGCTCTGATACGTTGACGGTCGTCGCGGTGGATGGCGATGCATCACGTGTCGGCAACAGCTACATGCTGGCATCCGGCGCGCTGCTGATACTGGGCGCGGACGGGACGTTTGACTACGATCCGCTGTCGGCCTTCAACGGATTGGCGGTCGGCGAAAGCGACACCGATACGTTCAGCTACACCATCTCGGATGGCAATGGCGGGTTCGACACCGCAACGGTCAGCGTGCTGATCAGCGGTGTGAACGACGCGCCCATTGCCGCAGATGATGCCATCGCCACGGATCAGGACACTACAGTCACCGCCGATCTGTTTGCCGACAATGGCAGCGGTGCTGACAGCGATCCCGACACGAGCGACAGCTTCACCGTAACGGCGGTCAACGGGGCCGGCCTTGTCGGCACCCCGATCACGCTGGCCTCCGGTGCGACGCTCACGGTGAATGCCGATGGCACCGTCAGCTACGATCCGGCGGGCAATTTTGACGCCCTCGACACCGGTGAAAGCGCCACGGAAAGCTTCACCTACACGATTGACGACGGCAATGGCGGCACCTCCACGGCCACCGCGACCGTCACGATCGACGGGCTGAATGATGCGCCCGTGTTGGTGAACACCGGGCCATTCGACGTGCTGGAAAACACCACCGCGGTTGACACGATCTCCGCCCTCGACGTGGACGGCGATACGCTCGCATTCAGCATCATCGGCGGCGCCGATGGCGGCTTGTTCTCCATCGACAGCGCAACGGGCGCCTTGACCTTTGACGCGGCGCCCGACTTCGAAGCGCCGGGCGACGCCAACATGGACAACGTCTATGAGGTGCAGGTGCAGGTCTTTGACGGGGACGACACGGCGGATGCCTTTGTCTTTGTCAACGTCCTCGATGAGGACGAAGGCGGTGGCGTAAACGTCATCCAGGGGACCGACGCACCGTTCGAAATGCTGACGGGCACCTCAGGGTCCGACGAGATCCGCACCGGTGGCGGGGCTGTCGACTATGTCACCGGCGGCGGTGGCGCGGACACCTTCGTGATCGAAGAGCAGATCGGCTCGCGTGATCTGGTGAACATCCTCGACTATGAGGTCGGCAGTGACAGCATTGACCTGCTGGGGCGGTCGGTGATCTCGCAATTCTCGACCGGGGCATCGACCTATCTGTTCCTCGATGGCGACTTCGACACGATCATCGTCAACGGCGCAACTTCCTTTGGAGACATCACGTTTGTATAGGATTTTCCCGCATGGGTTGCTGCCAAAAACGTAAACAATATCAACGCAGAAGCCGGATTGGTTCGCACAAGGCAAATGGACATTTAACCACGAATCTGGCAAACTTCCGCCTAGTTACGATTGAGGATTGAAATGGGTATTTTTAGACTTGCACTGGCGCTTGTTTTCATAGCGTACGCAGCCGTTGCAAATGCGGTGACCCTTGATACGGCCACGGCCGTTGTCGGCGGGCCGACGATCTCCAATTCCGGCATAGGGCCACTGCAGCCTGTTTTGACGGCATCTGCCGCTGGCGTGACCTATTTCGGCGACTTTGCAACGGTAACCACGACAACCGGCGTGACACCGCCTCCAGCGACGCCGTTGTTGATCACCGCGAATTTTGGCGTCCTACCCAACACTTTTACTTTCGACGCCGTTACGATTGGATTTCCGCCCGTCCCGCCAACCAACCTGCTCTTGGGCAGCTTTGTTGAATCGGCCAGCACAACCTCGTCCATTACCGCGCTGTTCTCGACCACCGGGGGCACATTCGCGTCGGATTTCGGATCTTTCTTCCGCGTCACCATTACTGACACGACGCCATTTCCCGTGGACGTGTTGACCAGCCCCTTCCCCTTCTTCGGTACAGCGCCCACCTTGCTGGTCGAAGCGGTTGTCGAAGCACCAGCACCGATCCCGCTGCCCGCCGGTGGCATTCTGCTGCTGACCGGGCTGGGTGGTCTTGCCGCGATGCGGCGGAAGATGCGTAAGGCTCAAGGTTAAGTAAAGCCGCGCGGCTGATTGCGCTCGGCCCCAGTCACTCGTCGTACAGCCGGTTTTCTTCGTTGTTGCGCAAATGCGCGTCCAGTTCGTTGTAATCGACATCAAGCTCGCCATGCGCGATCAAGGCTTCGGCATAGGTCGGCAGGTGTTCCGGTCTGGGGTGCGCCTCGGGCTTCCAAAGCCTTGAGCGGATGATCGATTTGCCACAATGGTAAAAGGCCTCTTCAACTCGGGTCAGAATGGCAAAATCCGGAACCCGCCCGTTGATCGCGCACATCTCACGAACGCCGACGTCCCGGATCACCTGAGCGTGCCCATTTACGCGCACCACCTCGCTGCGATGCGGCACGAGGCAAACCAATCCGATACGGCCGGTTTCAATGATATTCTGAAATCCGTCATACCGATGGTTGCCGGGGCGGTCCGGAATGGCGAGCGTCTTGTCATCCAGAATTTTGACAAACCCGGCGGGATCGCCCTTGGGCGAGACGTCCATGTTGCCGCGCGCATCCACCGTGGCCATGGTCAGAAAGGTGCTGCATTCAATCCAGGCGCGGACGTGACGATCAATCCTGTCAATGAACTTTGATGTCTGACTGACATAAGGACGGCGCATGTCACGGTAGATATCGTCGAGCGAGGTCACCACATCGGTGGGCTGATACATTGCAGGTCTCCTTTGACGGAAAGCCTACAGAAGCCGGGAAAAACGGGAAAGCCGGAACGCGGATGCCACTCGGACCCGGTTCTGTCGCGGCAAGACGCGGGTGAGGCTTTTACGCGACGGACCATCTCTTTCACCGTGCCACCGCGCGCATCAGGACACCCGATTTTCCATCATGCGTTCGAACGCGACGTCAGTGGCGTCGTCCATCGGATAGTAAAGCTCGACCTTGAGATCATCGAGCAACAGGTCCTCTGGTGTTCCGAACTGGGAAATCGTGGCAAACATGGAAAGACGCTGCGTCCCGGTATTCAGGATCGTCGGGATCACCGGGCCGGTCGTCATGGGTTCAGGCTGCACGAAAGCCGAGAGGTAGCTGATCGCCGCCTCGAACTCCGGCACACCGCCCAAGGCCGCGTTTTCGGTCCGCAACCGGACGGCAGCATGATGTGCAACCTCGGGCCAGTTTTCGACGATCCCGGGCAAAGCGCGCATCGTCATCAGGTCAAGCAGGCTGTCGCCGATGCCAATGCCAAAGGCCCCGAACAGCACAAGCGCCGTGGCGTTTGCCTCGCGGATGGTCCACAGCCGGTCGACCGCAAGTCCCGGATAGGGGGCATGGCGCTCCAACTGTCGTCGCACCGCCTTGCGCACGGGGGCCATCTCGTCATCGTCCCATTCCCGGCCCTTGTAGCGGACGGCGAAACCGGCATGGGTCAGCATCTGGTTTCGCGCATCCAACGGAATGTCGAGCGCTTCGCCCAACCTCAGGACCATATCCCGGCTCGGGTTCGCACGTCCCGTTTCCAGAAACGAAAGATGGCGCGCCGATATGTCTGCCACCAGCGCAAGGTCAAGCTGGCTGAAGCGCCGTGCGGCGCGCCACGTTTTCAGGGAGCGTGCGAAGTCTGTCATGCGAACGGGTTTAACGCCCCGCTGGAGGTTGCGCACTTACTTCCGAGGTAATTGCTGCGCCTTCGCGTGTCACTGTATCGAATAGGAGCGTCACCGAAAGGACCGACATGAACACGCAGGTCACACACAGGTTCTGGCTCAAGATCTCCGCCATCGTCATCGGATTTTTCGGGCCGGTCCTCACACTGGCGACGATACCGTCCACCAATGAACCCGCGCGACTTGGCCTCGACATCCTGACCTGGCCCGTCGATGGCTTCCCCGATTTCCAATCCGAAGAAATCCGTTTCCTCTCCGCGCTGACCGGCGGGTTTCTGGTCGGCTGGGCGGTGACCGTCTGGACCTTGTCGAACCTCGCATATGAGCACGCCGCCGACGCGGTCCGCAGATCCGTCCTCTATGGGGCGTGCGCGTGGTTCGTCTTTGACAGCGTTGGTTCCGTCACGTCGGGCCAGTGGCCAAATGCGCTGTGGAACATCCTTGTTTTGCTGCTCGTCGTGGGCCCGATGTGGTGGCCCGCAAAACCCTAGTTCAACATCATGAAGGATCGCACATGTCCGCCTTTCGCAACCTCCTGATTGTCATAACAGTTGTCATTATCGCCTTCACAATCGCGGCGGTCGCCAATGAAGGCGTCAACCTTCTGCCGCACTTCATCGCACCGATCATTGCGTTGTCCTGGCAAGGTCAATTCAACGTGGACTTCACGTCGTATCTGCTGCTGTCGGGGGTTTGGATGGCTTGGCGCGGAGGTTTCACCGGCCGAAGCATCGCACTCGGTCTCTGCGCACCGCCACTGGGCATCCTGTTCTTCGCGCCCTACCTCATCTACCTGATCACAAGGAACGGTCACGATCCGCGCAAACTTCTCCTAGGCGTTCACGCGTAGCTGGGGCGAACCGCACTTGTGGTGCCTGAGCAGCCTGCTCGACGGCGTTTGCGAGACGACCGAATCCAGCCTTTGCAACGCTAGAAGCAAATACCCGTGCCGCCATCTGTATGCGCTGAAGCGATGGCGGAGGCTGTGTCAGCCTAAAATATCAGTCATGCATCTGATTTTATGGGGTAATAAATTTGGTTTCTGAATTTGTACCACATTTCATACCCCGCCAGTCGATACTTTGCGGGCTTTAGCGGCGCGCCGACGTGAACGGCGATACAACGCGATACATACAACAGTGAATCGCAAATCTGTCGAAACAAGATTGCGAGCAACTCTTGCTACAAATTATCGTCGAACAAGCGATAGGAGAGTTCAAGTGCGGTTTGGTGTTCTTTGTGCGAGCATGTTTATTTGGGCAAGCCCCGGATACTCACAATGGATAGGCGTCGAAGGCGTCATCAAATTTGAAACAGTCAATCCGGTGGGCATCGAAATACATGACCGCGCTGTAAACGGTTGCTGGACCAACATCGGAGAGGTTCGAACGTATCTTACTGACCAACTAGTCCTCGGCGGATTCGAGGTGGCTGACGAACACGTGACCTTGAGTTCGATGGTAGAGCTAACGGTCTCTGGCGAACGATTGAACAGCGGGGTGTGTTCAGGCGTGATTATCTTCGACTTTAGAATGCCAGCGATTGTGCGCGGCACAGACGGATTTACAGAAGTATCTGTAACATCGCAGACTTCATATGTCGTAGGTCAGAATTTCAACGTACAGGCACTGGAAGGTGCCAAAAGATTTGCAATTGAATACCTTACCAAGACCGCTCAGACTCATGACGACGACGGCTAGGTCACCAGATATATTAGGCTAGTACAGGTTGCCTAGTCGCTCCAGCAACTTGACTGTATGAGCGTCGATGCGTGCGAGGTCTCGGGCGTCATTCGCATAAAGCCGCTCATATGTCGCCCAGCGCATCCACTTGGGTTTTTGCGGGAACGGTTCGCACGTGCCACCAAAACCGCCCAGCGCCTGCCGACGCTTGAAAAATCGCCTTAAGTCCCTGTCGCGGGCGTGTTCCAATTGGCTGGCGTAGCAAAGGCCCGGACACTCGCGGCAACGAAAGAAGGTATTGAGATACAGCTTGGCCCGGCGCTTGCCACAACCGGAGCACGTGAACCACCAACGCAAGCCGCCCTTGGCTGGCCGGGTATTGCTGAGAAAAATGGTGTCGCTCACGTCTTCCCAATCGCCCATGCCCCACCGCACACGATAATTCAAATGTAGCGCAGAGGCGCCCATGCGCAGACCGATGCGCCCGGTTTCTTCTAAGGTTTCGGCATCCCGCCAAACCCAATTCGTAATGCACCCATCGCGCAGCACGCCCGCGCGTTGCATTGAAAAGATGCAAAGCTGGCGGTGGTCCTCGACCGTAGACTTCGAAAACAATTGGCTAACCTCGCTGTTGGGGTTGAAACCTAGGGGTGAAATTAGGGTCAATGACCGTGCGGTCTTGCAAGCGTTAATGCGACACGCCAGCGTGTTTCGCTTTGGCGACTAGAACCAGAACGGCTGACCCATCCACCTCTGCAATTGAATACCTGACCATCCTTGAGAGTGGTGGGTATTAGTGTTCCGTACCAGAACCGAAGCGACGCCCTTTTTTGCGTCTGACGGGTTTCGATTTGGAACCATGCGTACCGGATGGGTTCTCAAACGGAACTACCAATCCTGCCGACGGTTCCACCTCAGAACCGACTTTTGATTTTGGCTGATAGTCGCGCCACTCGTTTGTCGCCATCGTTTTGCCTTTCACCTCCTGCATCGGCTTCGTAGTTAGCCGCCATTCATGGGCGCGCCTGTGATACCAGTCTCCCTCTTTGGCGAGGGCCAGGAACCCATGTTCGACCAATTCCGAGAACGCCCGACCGACCGTCGCTTTGCCCATGCCCAGCGCCTCGCTGGCCTCTGCGTAGGATAGCGTCAGAGTTCCGTTGTTGCCGCCATTGTACCGCATGTGCAGTTCGAGCCACAGGCGCACGGCAGAGCCGCTCAGGGACCGCCACGCCTTGCTTTTGAGTTGGGCGTAAGGGAGGGGTACATATTGCCCCTCCGAACGCCTCTTACTCTTCCCCATCGGATACCCCGCGAAACAAGTCAAAGGCACCAGACGAGCCACTCTGGCGCTTTGTAGACGCTTCCTTGAGTTCGTCGCGCAACCGGGTTGCCGAACGCGGAAAGTTCAGGGCGCGCCAATCGGGACGCCCGACCAGCCGATAATGCGCGATGTTCTGAGGACCACGTGGTTTGGACTCAATTGGCCAGTGATACTTGCGCAAAAGCTTGTGGATGATTGCACCCAAGCGCCAACCGTGTACCTCACCAATTTCATCGCGGTGGGTGATGGTGCGCCCTTGGACCAAGGCTTTGCAGGTCCAGCAAATCTGCGTCGTGTGTGAATGCCAGTGTTCAGACATGAGAAGTTCCTTTCTGGAGATTTCGAAGCGTACAACGTTTTGTTGTTATTCGAGGGTCAGGGGTAATTGCCCTTCCCCTTGCGCGAGCGACCTTCAACATGGCAGAAACTGGACTTGTCACGGTGGCAGTTTCTGTCACTCGAAAAGCCCCGGCCCGCGTTGCGGTTTCGGGGTTTTTCATTATGCGGCCTCGTTTGGGTCGATGCGCTGGGCGGCGAGGTAGGTGTTTAGGTCGGTGCCGTGATACCCGATGCGCCGCCCGATGCGCATAAAGGCTGGCCCCCTGTTTCGGTGCCGCCATTGGGCGAGTTTTTCCACGCTGCCCAGAACGCGAAGTTCTGGGTCTTCTGGGAAGTAGATGCGGTCTTGGTCGTAGATAGCTGCCATCAGCAAGTTCCCTCTCTGGGTTGGTTGCGATGGCTCAGAATTATGTCCAGTTTTTATAGCATGTCACCAGCATATACGTAGTGCTTAGGCATCTGACTGAGAAACCAAAAACGCTTAAGCGTTTGGGGCAAAGATTGAAAAATACCTTGTCTTAAATGGCTCTTCCGAGCGCAGATAGACAGCGTACTTTTCTGCTTGTCCGCCGCCGAGTTTCCAGAACTTGTCCATTTTTTCGGACGCGTTGGCAAACGCCTGAGTGACAATTGCTGGTTCGGGCATTCGAGTAGCTAAGTCCGCCAGATTTTCGATTTCACGCATGAAAGTTTCAAGCCTCTGTTGGCGCAGTCTTGCGGACGCTTGACCACCACCCACTCCCGCTCTTTTTCTTACTTTGATAGCTGACTGAACGACTTGTTCTGTCCCATAGTAAACCGCTTCGATCTGCCGTGCGAGATAACCTTCAGTAAACTCATCCAGCGTGACGTAAGTGCACAAGCGGAGGTGAGCAGCTAAACTGGCAAGTGACGATTTCGGAAAATGATGCAGACAGTATTCATACTCTGCCAACGCACTCCAATTCTCACCAAACTCCGATTTCATCCACGCAACATCACCCTCACCGACCCAGTCTAAGACGTGTGCCGATGTCCAATAGTCTGTGAGCACTCCTGCGCCGTGCAGAGCTTCGTAGCAAATTAGTTCTACCCGCTCTGAGCTGCCCTTAGAAAACATAAGTGAAAGCGCTTTGCGTTTATCGCCGCGGTAGTCTTCCATGAACGCGCGAATGCGAGTGGGGTATCCAGCAGCGTCACCAAAAATAGTCCCTTTGGGCAATAGCCTAGTCTGGTCATGCGCCGCTTTTTCCGACGCAAAGTATGCCATGCCGAATTCCCGTTCGTCCAATCCCGTTTTCGCTTCAAACCAAACTGCCCAAACCGAGTCACCTTCACTCAGCTCAGTTGCACTGCCTGCATCATCAAACACGCGACCTTTCGGAATCAACTCATCATCAATTCCAACAGTCAGTCGCCTGACTTCGTGCTTGGTAATTTCCGTGAGTTTATTTGCTTTTGTCCAACGTTCATCAGTCACGACCAAATCCCCTATGGGATGCTTCTCGAGTGAAACGCGACCACATGTCCATCAACTCTCGCCGTCGCTCGAGCATGTCCGTGCGAGCATACGCCCGCTCAACCTCTGAGCCGACCTGATGCGCCAAAGCTGCCTCGGCCACCTCACGCGGCGCTCCAGTGGCGTCTGCGGCCCAATCGCGGAACGTGCTGCGGAAACCGTGCACGGTGTATCCACCCTTCCCCATCCGACGCAAAAGCATCAGCATCGACATATTGGACAACGGCTGGTGGCGCTTCTGGCCTTCGAACACATAGTCCGACGCCATCGCCTTGAGTGGCTCCAGTATCGCAAGCATTTCATCGGTAAGCGGGACGCGGTGTTCCTCGCCCGCCTTCATACGCTCCGGCGGGATGGTCCAAACGCGCGCCTCGAAATCAAATTCGGGCCAGCGTGCCTCTAGCACCTCGGACGTGCGGCACGCCGTCAGGATTGTGAATTGCAGCGCCTTGGCCGCGACCGCGCTGCGCTTGCTCAATTCCGCGTAGAACGCTGGCACGATTTGCCACGGCATCGCGTCGTGGTGTTTCACCTTGGCTTTCACTGTTGGCAGGACTTTGGCCTCACGCACCGCCGTGACCGGGTTCTCGCCCTCGCGGAAGCCTTTGGACTTCGCCACGTCCAGCACCGTCTTTATGCGCTGGGCGAGACGTTTGGCGGTTTCGTGTTTTTCGGTCCAGATGGGCGATAGGCACATCAACACCTCGGGCTGGCCGATGCTATCGACCGGCATCCGCCCGATTTTCGGAAAGGCATAGTCGCGCAAAGTGTTCAGCCATTGCTGCCCATGCTTGGCATTTTTCCATGTGGGCAGGCGTTCTATGTGAACCTGTTGGCTGAGTTCCTCGAATGTTGGGGCCTCGCGCTTGGCATTGTAACGCGGGTTGAGGCCAGACTTGGCCATGCGGCGATATTCAAGGGCACGCTCACGGGCTTGGTTCAGAGTGACCACATCCGCACCACCCAGCCCGAAATCCGTACGCAGCGGAGCGCCTTGGCGGTTTTTCTGCCCTTTGACTGTAACCCGGACAATCCAGCGCCGCGCACCCGACGGATCGACTACGAGATACAGGCCCGACCCGTCACCATGCCGCCCCGGTCCAAGGTTCTGTACCAGTTTCTTTGTCAGTTTGCCGTCAAGCGCCGCCATTTATACCACAATCCATACCTCGGTACGAATGAATATAGGCACAACTGAACAAAACGCAACGAAAGCGAAGGATAGGACTAAACCTCACAAAACCTTACATTTGTTAAGGTTCAGGCCATCGTATGAAATTCGGAAAAAAATAGTGGTGGCGGAGGCTGTGGGATTCGAACCCACGGGACGCTCTCACGCCCAACGGTTTTCAAGACCGCCGCATTCGACCACTCTGCCAAACCTCCGGTGACCCCGCTTTAGGCAGCCCTGCGTGATTCGGCAAATATGCCAACGCTTGGGGAAATTTGCCGAATTTTCCCCCGCACGCTTTTCAGACGTATCGCAACTGGCTATGCTGTGCCCAAATCAACCCGCAACGACGGGACAAAATGGGCGTCGCAAAGGCGCCTTGGCCAACAAAAATGGCCACTACAGGCAACAGCAGGCAAGGACGTGGTCCATGAGCAGAGCATTCCCCATCCCCTCCATGCGCGGTGGCGCGGCCGCCCTTCTGGCCCTCAGCCTTTTGGCCGCGTGCGACGAAAACGGACAATTCGTTGCAATGCAGGCGTTTCAGTCGAACACCGAAACCGGCGGCGCGCCGGAGCCGGGCGCCCCGATCAAAACGGTGGAGCGCGATGTGGAAGCACCGGACGTCTTTTCGGCGACCGAAGCGGGCCTCTGGGACGGGCGCCCGTCCCTGGGCGGTGTCTGGGTCGCGCACCCGGACGTCAGCGAGCCCGAGCGGGTGATCATTCGCAACCCCGGCAACAACAAGTTCGTGGTCGGCGCGCTCTTCCGCCGCGAACGTGACATTCCGGGCCCGCGCCTGCAGATCAGCTCGGATGCGGCCGAAGCCCTGGGTATGTTGGCGGGCGCACCTGTCGAATTGAACGTGACCGCGCTCCGCAAGGAAGAAGTACCGGTCGAAGCCCCGGCCCAAGAGATCGCCATCGAAGAGGTCGACGCCGTGTCGGAACCGGCTGCCATTGAAACGACCACACTGGACCCGATTGCCAGCGCTGCGGCGGCTATTGACGCGGCAGAACCTGCGTCGCCGGGCATTCAGCCAAGTGCGGCACCGGAACAGCCCATTCAGGCTGCCGCAGCGGCGCCAGCACCGCGCCCCACGGCCTCGACACTCGCCAAACCGTTCATTCAGATCGGTATCTTCTCGGTCGAAGCGAACGCCACGCGGACGTCGAACCGGATGCGGGATGCAGGCATCGTACCGCTCACCAAGACGTTCGAGCGGGATGGCAAAACCTTCTGGCGGGTGGTTGTCGGACCGGCAACTTCCAGCGCAGAACGCGGACAGCTCTTGAACAAGGTCAAGGAAGAAGGCTTTACCGACGCGTACGCCGTGACCAACTGACCCACAGGAGCCTGCACCCGTGATCCGCACCCTTGCCGCCGCCGCCCTGCTGATCGCAACGTCCCTGCCCGCCGCCGCCTTTGAAACGCGCGCGTCGGCAGCTTATGTGGTCGATCAGACCACGGGCACGGTGCTGCTGAACAAGAACGCGGACACGCCCCTGCCCCCGGCCTCCATGTCCAAGCTGATGACGCTATACATGGCGTTTGAGGCGCTGGAGCGTAGGCAGATCAGTATGACCGACACGCTTGTGGTCTCTGCGCATGCAGCCAGTTTCGGCGGGTCCACACTGTTTCTGCAGCAAGGCGAACGCGTCACGGTCGAAGACCTCATTCGCGGGATCATCGTGTTGTCGGGCAATGACGCCTGTGTCGTGATTGCCGAGGCGCTGAGCCCTGATGGCACCGAAGGCGGCTTTGCCCGCCTGATGACCCGCCGCGCGCAGGAAATGGGCATGACAAACTCGACCTTTGCCAATTCCAGCGGCTGGCCCAACCCGAGCCATCGCATGTCCATGCGCGACCTTGGCCTTTTGGCAACGCGCCTGATCGAGGATTTTCCCGAGTATTACCCGATGTTCGCCGAGACCGAGTTCCTGTTCGACGAAAAGGAAAGCGCGAACCGGTACAACCGCAACCCGCTCTTGACCCTTGGGATCGGGGCCGACGGCCTCAAGACCGGCCACACCCAGGAGGCGGGCTATGGCCTGACCGGGTCCGCCAAACAGGGGGATCGCCGGGTGGTCTTTGTGGTGTCGGGCCTTGATACGCCCGCCGCGCGGGCACAGGAATCCGAAGCCATCGTGAACTGGGCCTTCCGCCAATTCGCCGAACGGACCATCGCCAAGGGCGGCGCGCGTGTTGCAACCGCGGCGGTCTGGGAAGGCGCGGAACCACAGGTCGGGTTGGTGCCGGTCGATGATATCTCTGTCCTGCTGCCTGTTCTTGCCGGCGACTCCGTGGCCGCCGAAGTGGTCTATACCGGGCCGATCCAGGCCCCGATTGCGGCCGGAACCACGCTGGCTGAACTGGTGGTTCAGCCCGAGGGACTGCCCGAACAGCGGTTCGAACTAGTGGCCGAGACGGACGTGGCCCATGGCGGGTTCCTCGCCAAGGTGTCGACGGCCGCCAAGGCACTGATCATGCAGGTGACCAGCGAGGATGGTGCGTGAACGCACCCGGCGCATTTATCAGCTTTGAAGGCATCGACGGCTCGGGCAAGTCCACACAGGCGCGCCTGCTTGCGGATCATTTGCGCGATGCGGGCCATGACGTTGTCCTGACACGCGAACCCGGCGGCAGCCCCGGGGCCGAGGAAATTCGCGCGCTTGTGCTGCAAGGTGACCCGGACCGATGGTCCGCCGAAACAGAGCTGCTGCTCTTTACCGCCGCGCGCCGCGATCATATGGAACGGCTGATCCTGCCCGCCATCGCCGCAGGTCAGATCGTGATTTGCGATCGCTTTGCCGACAGCACGCGGCTCTATCAGGGCCTCAGCCGCGGCGACCTGCGCGCCACCGTGGATCAGTTGCACGACCTGATGATCGGGCGCGAACCCGATCTGACATTGCTGATCGACATGGACCCCGAGATCGGGCTTGCCCGCGCCAAGGGGCGGCAGGGCGCCGAGGAACGGTTCGAGGATTTTGGCACGGACCTGCAGAAAAAAATGCGCGCGGGCTTTCTGGCGCTTGCAGACGAATTCCCCGACCGCTTTCGCACAATCGACGGCGCACGGGACGTGGACGCGGTGGCCGCTGACGTGACCCAGACGGTACTGCACCACCTCACCGCCTGATCCCTGCCCCGGGTTGCAAAAACTGCCCCATGGGCTCTGGTGGGGCTGGCCCCTCGGCCGGACCCGGTGCTACACCCCACCCATGGCAGAAGAAATCCAGGATCCGACACGCGTCCCCGGCGCGCCGCACCCGCGCGACACCGCGCGCCTGATCGGGCAGGACGCGGCGCAGGACGCCTTTCTCGACGCCTTCACGACGGGTCGGTTGCACCATGCCTGGCTCCTGACAGGCCCCCGTGGCGTCGGCAAGGCGACGCTCGCATGGCGCATCGCGCGGTTCCTGTTGGCCACGCCGGACCCGGACCCGGACGACATGTTTGGCGCGCCCGTGCCGACGTCGCTCGATGTGCCCGAAGACCATCCCATTGCACGACGTATTGCTGCCGGTTCGGAACCGGGCCTGAGCTTTGTGCACCGCAGTGAGAACGAAAAGACCAAACGCCTGCGCGACCAGATTACTGTCGACGACATTCGCGCCCTTGGTATTTTTTTCCAGCTGTCCGCCGCCGATGGCGGGCGCCGGGTCGTCATCATCGACGCGGCGGACGAAATGAATGTCAACGCGGCCAACGCGCTTCTGAAAATGCTCGAAGAGCCGCCGGCGCGCACCACGCTCCTGCTGGTCTGTCATCAGCCCAGCCGTCTTTTGCCGACGATCCGCTCTCGTTGCCGCAGCCTGCGCCTGCGCGCGCTTGATCCTGACGAGATGGCACAGGCCATGGTGCAGGCCGGTGTCGACCCCAGCGCCGAAGGCAGCGCGCTTGCGGAACTTAGCGGCGGCTCGGTTGGCGCGGCCACGCGGCTTGCGCTGCAGGACGGGCTAAGCCTCTATGGTGAGATCATCACGCTGCTGGGGTCCATGCCACGCCTTGATCGGCCCCGCGCATTGGCCCTCGCGGAGGCCGCTGCCGCGCGCGGAAATGAGGCGAAACTGGACCTCTTCTACACCCTCCTCGACATCGCGCTTGCGCGGCTTGCCCGCACGGGCGCCACTGGCCTGCCACCCGCAGTCGAAGCGGCAAGGGACGAAGCGGCGATCCTCGTGCGCCTCGCACCACACCCGCCACAGGCCCGCGCATGGGCCGAAACCGCGCAGACCGCGCTCGACCGGGCGCGCCATGGCCGGGCGGTCAATCTTGACCCCGCAGCGCTCGTCCTAGATACGCTGTTCAAGCTCTCAGCGACGGCCGCCCCGCAATGACCCCTCAGATCACCGACAGTCACTGTCACCTCGACTTTCCCGATTTCGAAGGTCAGTTGCCGGACATCATCGAAAACGCCGCAGCGGCTGGCGTGACGCGCATGGTCACGATCTGCACCAAGCTGCGGCTCGAACCGCAAGTCCGCGCCATCGCCGAAGCGCATGATCCGGTGTTCTATGCTGCGGGCACACATCCGATGAGTGCGGCTGACGAGCCTATGGCCAGCGTCGACGAACTCGTCCAGTTGTCGCAACACCCCAAATTCGTCGGGATCGGCGAAACCGGGCTCGACTATCACTACACGTCCGAAAGTGCTGCGGTGCAACAGCAGTCGCTGCGCATTCACATTGCCGCCGCACGGGAAACCGGCCTGCCCCTGATCATTCATGCGCGGGCCGCGGATGACGACATGGCGCGCATCCTGAGCGAAGAATACCGTCAAGGCGCCTACACATGCGTCATGCATTGCTTTTCGTCCGGCGCGGACCTTGCGCGCGCCGCACTTGATCTGGGTTTTTACCTCAGCATGTCCGGCATCGCGGCCTTTCCCAAAAGCCAGGCGCTGCGCGATATCTTTGCCGCCGCCCCGGTCGACCGCGTTCTGGTCGAAACAGACGCGCCTTATCTCGCGCCCCCGCCCCATCGCGGCAAGCGAAACGAACCGGCCTACACGGCTCATACGGCGCGCGTCGGCGCAGAGGTCTACGGCCTCGACTATCCGGCTTTCGCCGCACAGACCCAGGCCAATTTCGACCGCCTCTTTTCCAAGGTCGCGCATTACAAGGCCGCCGCATGAGCGATCAGATGCGCTTTACCATCCTTGGCTGCGGCTCGTCCGGTGGCGTGCCCCGGCTGGGCGGGCATTGGGGGGCCTGCGACCCCGACAACCCGAAGAACCGCAGGCAGCGATGCTCGCTGCTGGTCGAGCGGGATGGACCGGATGGCACGACAACCGTGCTCGTCGACACCTCCCCCGATCTGCGCAATCAACTCCTGACCGCAGGCGTCGGGCGGCTGGACGGTGTCATTTACACCCACGCGCATGCCGATCACGTGCACGGGATCGACGATCTGCGCATGGTGGTGTTCAACATGCGCGAACGGCTCAAGGTCTGGGCAGACGGGCCCACGCAGCACGACCTGCTCGGGCGGTTCGGCTATGTGTTCCACCAGCCGCAAGGCTCGCCTTACCCGCCGATCCTCGACCTTCACACGATTGATGGGGACACGGTGATTGATGGTCCCGGCGGCCGCATCACCTTCACCCCGTTTGAAGTTGGTCATGGGAGCATCGATGCGCTTGGCTTTCGCATTGGCGATCTTGCGTACCTGCCGGACGTGGCCGACATTCCTGCGCCCGCCTGGGACAGCCTCGCAAATCTGGACTGCTGGATTGTGGATGCCCTGCGCCGCGATCCACACCCGACACACAGTCACCTGGCACAGACCCTGGAGTGGATCAACCGCGCCGCCCCGAAACGCGCGATCCTGACCAACATGCATATCGACCTCGACTATGACACGGTCATGGCCGAAACCCCCGACCACATCGAACCCGCCTTTGACGGGCTGACGTTGACGTTCCCAGCCGCCTGAACGTCTTCTCTTTTTGACGACGCCCGCCGCAGGCACCTGCCCGGCGCACACACGCAAAGGCCCGAACATGCAGGCCCTCCTTGACGTCATTCTGCCGGTCTTTCTCGTGATCGGTTTCGGCTATGTGGCCGTCTGGCGGCGGTATTTTTCCGAAGCCGGCGTCGACGCGCTGATGAAATTCTCGCAGCACTTTGCGATCCCCTGCCTGCTGTTCATGGCCATCGCGACCATCGACCTCTCGGACGGGTTGGACCTCGCCCTGCTGGGCAGCTTCTATGCGGGCGCCGCATCGGGGTTTGCGCTTGGGTTTCTTGGCGCGCGCCACCTCTTTGGTCGCGATGTGGAGGACAGCGTGGCCATCGGTTTTGCCTGCCTCTTTTCGAATTCCGTCCTGCTGGGCCTCGCCATCAACGAACGCGCTTACGGCGCCGAAGCATTGGCGGGCGCATACGCCATCATCGCCTTCCACTCGCCCTTTTGCTACGGGCTTGGCATCACGGCGATGGAGATCGCGCGCAATCGCGGCGGCTCCCCGGTGGACACGTCAAGCCGCGTGATCCGCGCCATGTTTCGCAATGTGCTGGTGCTGGCGATCATGGCGGGATTTGTGGTCAACCTCACCGGAATCGCTCTGCCGAATGTCATCGAGGACGGGCTCAACCTCGTCATCCGCGCCGCACTGCCCACAGCGCTCTTTGCCCTTGGCGGCGTGCTGGTCGCCTATCGGCCCGAAGGCGATGCGCGGGTGATTGCGATGATCTGCGGCATTTCACTGCTGGTCCATCCCGCGATCACCTTTGCCCTTGGCACCGCGCTGTCCGTACCGGCCGAAACCTTCAAGCCGGGTGTTCTGACGGCGGCCATGGCGCCGGGCGTCAACGCCTATATCTTTGCCAACATGTACGGCCGCGCCAAACGTGTGGCCGCGTCTTCGGTGCTTGTGGCCACGGGGGCGTCGGTGTTTACGGCGTGGATGTGGCTGGTTCTTCTGGGGTAGACCGCGCGCGGGCAAGCTCGGCATTCAGCGCACCACCGAGCAGCACGAGATAGGCGCTGAAAAAGAGCCACATCAGCATCACGATGACCGCGCCGAGCGAGCCGTAGATCTCGTTATACCGCCCGAAATTCTGAAGGTAGACGGAAAAGCCACTCGACGCCACGAGCCACCCCACCACCGCAAACAACGCGCCGGGCGTGATCAGGCGCGGTCGCGCGCCCTGCAGGTTTGGACCCAGCCGGTAGATCACCGCAAAGCCGAACACGAGGACCGCAATGCCGATACCCCAGCGCAGGATTTCGACCCCCAGATTGGCCCAGGGCCCCAACGGCAGGAACGCCAGGATCACCGGCAGGACGACAATGCAGGCCATCGCCACCAGCAATACGCCCATCAGGCTCAGCGTCAGCATCAGCGCCCGGACGTAATGCGCGAGGCCCGAGCGGTTGGGCGCGTCATAAATGGCATTGAGGCCCTGCATCAGTGCCGCCACACCCGCCCGCGCCGACCACAGCGCAAATCCGAAGGACAACAGCGAGGCCCACCCCAGCGTCAACCCGTCTGCCGTCTCGAGTGCGATCAACTGGGCGGCCAGCAACGCGTAGACATCCGCCGGGATCAGGGCCTGAAACTCCTCCATCTGCGTCAAAGCCAGCCCGGGGTCGCCAACGATCCCCCACAGGGCGATGGTGGCAGCAATGCCCGGGAAAACCGCAAGTATGGCGTAGAACGCGACACCGGCAGCGATCAAACCCAGCCGCTTTTCCTCGTCCAGCTTGATCACGTGGCGGATGATGCGCCACCACAGGGCCCGCGTCCGTGGCGATGTCAAGGGGGTTGGCGTGTCACTCATTGCCGGTCAAACCTATGAAGCACAGTCAGATTTCGCAATGGCCGGGCATCTATTGCGACCGCTGCGGCAGGGCGGATCGCGGCCGCGCGAATGCGTCGTTTCGACATTGCGTCCAGCGAGCACAGTGCGTGTCAGTCCAGAATGGTACGGGCGGTGGGACTCGAACCCACACGGGCGTCAGCCCTTCGGATTTTAAGTCCGATATGTCTACCATTCCATCACGCCCGCAACGCCCCCTTGTTAGGCAATGCAACGCAGGCTCACAAGACGGCTTGTTTACAGATCCTGCCCCTGCGGCCCCAAAGGTGCCCCATCCGCCAGCAGGGCACGCTCGGACAGCCACGGGTTGTTTTCAAGCGCTTCGAGCATCTGCGCGCGCGCCGCGCGCGTCTGGCCAAGGTTCATCAGGGTCAGCGCCCGACCCGATTGCGCGCCCACATGATCCGGCACCAGACCAAGAGCGATATCGAGATCGGCAAGCGCTGCCGGGTAGTCCGCGTTCAGAAAATGCACAAAGGCGCGTTGGTTGTAGCCTTCCGCATAGTCCGGGCAATAGGCGACCAGCGTGTCAAAACTGGACAATGCGCCCAGAAAATCAAACTCAGCACGCTGGCGCATGCCGCGATCCAGCACCTCCTGCGCAGCGGCATCGGGTGCATCCAGCCACAATTCCCACATCTTGCCGGACAGCACACGGCCCGTTGCCTCGTCCGGCGCGGCCCGCGCCTCTTCGAACAGTGTGGCCAGTTCCCCGGAATGGTCCGGGACATCGGGACAGGTTTCCGCCGCCAAAGGCGCGGCAAAGAGGGTGAAAAGCATGATCCATCGCATGGCCCAAACGTGACGCAGAATGCGCTCAGGTCAAGCCATCCGTTCCGATGTCGGGCAGCATCACTTCCTTGACCGCCTCCATCGCCACAAAGGTCGAGGTTGCGTCGACATATGGAAGGTTCGAAATCACCTCGCCCAGCACGTGGCGATAGTCGGCCATGTCGCGTGTGCGCACCTTCAGAAGGTAGTCATAGCGGCTTGCAATCATGTGCGCCTGTTCCACCTGCGGAACGGCGCGCACAGCCGCGTTGAACGCCGCCAACGCGGCCTCGCGCGTCTCGGTCAGCCGCACCTCGACGAAGGCAACGTGATCAAGGCCCAACTGGATCGGGTCGAGCAAGGCCCGGTACCCTTTGATCACGCCTTGGGTCTCCAGCCGCCGCAATCGGGCTTGGGTGGGCGATTTCGAAAGCCCGATGCGCACCGCAAGATCGGTGATGCTGATCCGTGCATCCTGCGCCAGGGCAACCAGAATCGCATGGTCCAGCCGGTCAAGCCTTGGCTTGCCACTTTCACCGTCTTTCGGGGGTTTTTCAGTGGAATTTCTGGCCATGAGTCTGCCTTTCAGGAAAATACACTTTGAATGCTGTGATACGCTTCCCATAACGACCAGGGAAGAGCCAATGACGCAAGACAGTGCATTCGCAATTGACCAGCACACTTATGACGACCCGTCGTCATGTCTGCCGCATCTGATCCGCCTTGCGCAGCTGACACCCGATGACCGGGCTAGGATCCACAGCACCGCGACCCGCATGGTCGAAGATGTGCGTTCCGCCACCGCCCCCGGCGTGATGGAAGTGTTTCTCGCCGAATACGGCCTGTCCACGGATGAAGGCGTCGCGCTGATGTGCCTCGCCGAAGCGCTGCTGCGCGTCCCGGATGCCGATACGATCGACGCCCTGATCGAGGACAAGATCGCCCCATCCGACTGGGGCAAGCATCTTGGCCAGTCGACGTCCAGCCTCGTCAACGCCTCGACCTGGGCGCTGATGTTGACGGGGCGCGTGCTTGACGATGCGCCCACGGGGCCCGTTGGCCACTTGCGGGCCGCCATAAAGCGGCTGGGTGAGCCTGTGATCCGCACCGCCGTCTCTGCCGCGATGAAAGAGATGGGTCGCCAGTTCGTCTTGGGCGAGCGCATCGACACGGCCATGACACGCGCCGCCGGGATGGAGGCCAAGGGGTACACCTATTCCTATGACATGCTGGGGGAGGCTGCGCTGACCGAAGCGGATGCGCGCCAATATCACCTGAGCTATTCCAGTGCGATTTCGGCCATCGCCTCCGCATGTACCCACGCGCATGTTCGCGACAATCCGGGGATCTCGGTCAAGCTGTCGGCGCTGTTTCCGCGCTATGAACGGGCGCAGGACGGACAGGTCATGGATCAGCTTGTCCCGCGCCTCACGGCTCTGGCGCTCCTGGCCAAATCGGCTGGCATGGGGCTCAACGTCGATGCCGAAGAGGCGGACCGCCTGTCGCTGTCCTTGCAGGTGATCGAGGCCACGCTCGCCAATCACGCGCTGGCGGGTTGGGACGGTTTTGGTGTTGTCGTACAGGCCTACGGACAGCGCGCGCCACATGTGATCGACGCGCTCTACGACATGGCGCACCGCCACGACCGCCGCCTCATGGTGCGGCTGGTCAAGGGCGCGTATTGGGACACCGAGATCAAGCGGGCCCAGATCGCGGGTGTACCGGGCTTTCCGGTGTTCACGCAAAAGGCGGCTACGGATGTCTCCTACATCGCCAACGCGCGCAAACTGCTGGACATGTCAGACCGGCTCTATCCCCAGTTTGCAACGCACAACGCCCACACGGTCGCCGCGATCCTGCACATGGCCGAAGAGAGGCCATTCGAGTTTCAGCGCCTGCACGGGATGGGTGAGACACTGCACGAGATCGTGCGGAAGGCCCACGGGCACCGGTGCAGAATATACGCACCCGTAGGGGCGCATAAGGACCTGCTGGCCTACCTTGTCCGCCGCCTGCTCGAAAACGGAGCGAATTCCAGCTTTGTCAATCAGATCGTGGACACGGATTTGCCTGCGGCAGAAGTCGTCGCTGACCCCTTCGGCGCGCTGGACGCAGAACAGCCGGAACTGGCGGATGGCCCTGCTCTTTTTGGCCCGGAACGACGCAATTCAGCCGGGTTTGACCTTGCGCATTTGCCGACCCTGGCGCGGATCGACAGCGCCCGCGCACCCTTTGCCGACCACCAGTGGTCCGCGACCCCTCTCACGCTGCAACCCGTTGCCGGGGCCACACGCCCAATTCTCAACCCCGCTGATCCCGCCGATCAGGTCGGGACGGTGATCGAAGCGGGCCCGGACGCCGCGCCACAAGCCTTTGCGGATGCCGCACCATGGGCGGCACCGGCATCCGAACGGCGGCGCATCCTCGAAACCGCGGCCGATCTCTACGAAGCGCGTTTTGGCGAGATCTTTGCCCTGCTTGCCCGCGAGGCGGGCAAGTCGCTGCCCGACGCCGTGGCCGAGTTGCGCGAGGCCGTGGATTTCCTGCGCTATTACGCGCTGGCTGCAAGCGACCGCGACCCGGTTGGTACAGTGCTGTGCATTTCCCCGTGGAATTTCCCGTTGGCCATCTTCACCGGCCAGCTGACGGCCGCCCTGGCCGCCGGCAACGCCGTCATCGCAAAGCCTGCGGAACAGACACCGCTGATCGCCGACCTTGCCATCCGCCTGCTGCACGAGGCGGGCGTGCCCCGCGCAGCACTGCAACTGTTGCCCGGCGACGGCGCACTTGGCGCAGCCCTGACCGCATCGGCCCCGGACGCCGTGGCGTTTACCGGCTCGACCGCGACCGCCCTCCGCATCCGCGCAAGCCTTGCCACGCACGCCGCCCCCGGCACGCCCTTCATCGCCGAGACGGGCGGGCTCAACGCCATGATCGTCGACAGCACGGCCCTGCCGGAACAAGCGGTGCGCAGCGTGATCGAAAGCGCCTTCCAATCCGCCGGGCAGCGCTGTTCGGCGCTGCGCTGCCTTTATGTTCAGGAAGACATCGCGCCGGATTTCATCGACATGCTGACCGGGGCGATGGACGCACTCGTCATTGGTCACCCCTGGGACCGCGCCACGGATGTGGGCCCGGTGATTGACGCCCACGCCCGTGACGGGATCGCGGCACATATCAGTGCCGCAGCCGCCGACGGTCGTGTCCTGCACCAGCTCTCAGCACCCGAGCATGGTACTTTCGTTTCGCCGACCCTGATCCGCGTGCGCGGGATCCGCGATCTCAAATCCGAGATCTTTGGCCCGGTCCTGCACATCGCGACGTTTGCGTCGGACGACCTTGACCGGGTGATCGACGACATAAACGGCACCGGCTACGGGCTCACCTTTGGGCTGCACACCCGCATCGACGACAGGGTCGAGGCGGTGACGCAGCGCATCCGCGCCGGCAACATCTATGTCAACCGCAACCAGATCGGTGCCGTGGTGGGCAGTCAGCCCTTCGGCGGGATGGGCCTGTCGGGCACCGGGCCCAAGGCCGGTGGGCCGGACTACGTATCGCGTTTTCAGGCGAGTGACGCGGCGCCTGCCCCGCATGTCACGCATTTGCCCGGCCCGACCGGAGAGGCGAACACATTGCACCACCGCCCCAAGTTGCCCATCCTTTGCGCAGGCCCCGGCCCGGACAACATCGCGGCACAGGCCGACGCAGTCCGCACCCTCGGGGGGCACGCGTCACCCGCATCGGATCCCGTCACCCCGGAACATCTGCGTTCCCTTCCGGATATCGGCGGCGTCCTGTGGTGGGGCGACGCCGAAACGGCGCGCAGGTTCGAAGGAGTGCTCGCAGACCGGGATGGTCCGATCGTTCCCGTGCTGACCGGCGCACCCAGACGTTCCGACGTGCTGTGCGAATGGCACCTCTGCGTCGACACGACAGCAGCGGGTGGCAATGCGGCCCTTCTGGGCCAATTCGGCTAGGACGGTTCGGCAGACGGGCCGAACCCCTTGACCGGGCGCGGCAGTGCTTCACTATGTGCGCCTATGTTTCCGATCCGTGATCACAATCCGTCAGGCCGCACGCCTTATGTCACATGGGTGCTCATCGGCATCAACGTCGCCGTTTTCCTCAGCTACGTGCCCCTTTTTGACGACCCGCGTGCCCTCAACGGCTTCTTTTTCGAATACGCCGCGATCCCCGCCCGCATCACCAGCGGAGAAGGATTTACCACCCTCTTCAGTTCCATGTTCCTGCATGGCGGCTGGATGCACCTAATCGGCAACATGCTGTTTTTGTTCATCTTCGGTGACAATGTCGAGGACGAGATGGGCCACCTGCCCTATCTTGGCTTCTATGTCGGCACTGGCGTGATCGCGGGACTGATCCATGTGGCATCAGCACCCTATTCGACCGTACCGACGGTTGGCGCTTCCGGCGCCATCGCGGGTGTCATGGGGGGCTACCTGTTGCTCTTTCCCAAGGCGCGCGTCGATATCCTGCTGATCCTCATCGTGATCTTCCGCATCTTTCCGATACCGGCCTGGATCATGCTGGGTGTCTGGTTCGCGCTTCAGTTCTTCGGCGGGCTCAGCGCCAATCCCGACGAAGGCGGCGTCGCCTATTGGGCGCATGCGGGTGGATTTGTCGCTGGCGCCGTCCTCACGCTGCCCCTGTGGCTCAAGCGCGGCGGACCGGGTTTCTGGCAGCGGACCCATGGCCACCCGCCACACCCCGAAGCGACCTATTCCCGGTCGCGCATCCCGAAAATCTCGCGCTGAAAGGCAATCAGCCGCGAACGGCCTTTGCCAGAGGCGCAAACAGGCCTTCATTGGCGCAGATGACCTCGCCATCCTCCAGCGGGTCGGCGCCGTCAGCAATCGGCTCGACAAGGGCGCCCGCTTCACGCGCAATCACCAGACCTGCGGCAACGTCCCACGCATTCACGCGCCGTTCCCAATAGCCGTCATATCGCCCTGCTGCCACATAAGCCAGATCCAGCGCCGCCGCCCCGAAACGCCGCACACCGGCACAGGTGGGCAACACCCGGGCCAATTCCTGCAATGTCTCGGGCAGATCCGCGCGCCCGCCAAATGGCAGGCCCGTGGCAAACACCGCTTCGATCATCTTGTTGCGCCCCGAGACCCGCAAGCGGCTGTCATTCATCCAGGCGCCTGCACCCTTTTCGGCAAAGAACATCTCGTCCTTGCTGGGATCATAGATCACACCGGCGACGATCTGCCCCTTGTGCTCCAGCGCAATCGACACCGCCCAATGTGGCAATCCGTGCAGGAAATTCGTTGTCCCGTCCAGCGGATCCACGATCCAGCGCCGGGTTGGATCCTCACCCTCTTCCGCACTGCTCTCTTCGGCCAGCCAACCATAGGTCGGGCGCGCCGTGCGCAACTCGTCCCGCAGGATCTCTTCGGCGGCAATATCCGCCTTCGAGACAAAATCCCCGGCGCCCTTCATGGACACTTGCAGGTTTTCCACCTCGCGAAAATCCTTGGACAGCGACCGGCCCGCCTTGCGCGCGGCCTTCATCATGAGGTTGAGATTGGCGCTGCCTTGCATGGCTGTGGCTCCGTGCGACGTGGGATCAAACTCGCGCTATACGCGCCCCGCCCCCCCTTGCCAAGGCCCGCAAGCCAACGCACCAGCAGAAGGGTCGGCGGGCGGGCGCCTTTGCCGGCGCAGCCGGGCAAACAGTCCCGCCCGGCGGCGCTCACACCGCCTGCAGCTTGCGCGCCTCGACCCGGGCCAGTTCGATCAGTTTCTGCATGTAGGGTTTGTCGCGGTCTTCGCTGCGCACCGCCGCAAAAAGCCGACGTGTCAGGCCTGACCGCGTCAGTGGCCGCGTGACATAATCGCTGGAATATTTCACCTCGCGCACCACCCAGTCCGGCAGAACGGAAACGCCCCGGTTCGAGGCCACCAGCAACAGAATGACGGCCGTCAGCTCGGCCTGCCGCACGGCGGCGGGCTCAACCTTTGCCGGGATCAGGAGCTGGCTGAACACGTCCAGCCGGGTCCGCTCGACCGGATAGGTGATCAGCGTCTGATCCCGAAAATCCCGCGCGTCGACATAGTCCTTCTGTGCCAGCGGATGGCTGCTTGCCGCGACAAAGACCGGCGCGTAGTCAAACAGTTCGATGAACTCGATGCCCGGCAGTTCCTCGGGATCGGACGACACCACCAGATCCACGTCCTCCTTCATCAGCGCAGGCAACGCGTCAAAGGCCAACCCTGGGCGAATATCCACATCCACGTCCGGCCAACTGCGGCGGAACATTTCCAACACGGGGAACAACCACTCGAAACAGGCGTGGCACTCGATGGCGATGTGCAGCCGACCCGACGATCCATCCCGCAACGCAGTGAATTCCGCCTGCAGGCTCTCGATTTGCGGCAGCACCTGTTCGGCAAGACGCAAAAGCCGGAACCCCGCTGCCGACAGGCGCAACGGTTTTGACCGCCGGACAAACAGCTCGACCCCCGCCTGATCTTCCAGGCCCTTGATCTGGTGGCTCAGCGCCGACTGGGTGATGTGCAGCTGATCTGCCGCCCTGGCCAGTCCACCCGCCTCGTGAATGGCCTTGATCGACCGCAGGTGCCGAAACTCGATATGCATACACACCTCATGTTTATCTTGAGAGTTATGAAATTGCCTCATGATACGCGGTGCGTCATAACCAACGCAACCCATCAGGAGTTGATCATGCCCGCCCTTTCCTTCGAGACCTTTCCGCCGAAATCGCTCGATGCGTCCTTTCATCTTTGGGAAACGGTGCGTGCGCTGACCCCACTCAACCCGCGGTTTGTCTCGGTGACCTACGGCGCAGGTGGCACCACGCAAAAGCTCACGCAGGAAGCGGCGCAAACCCTGCGCAAGACCTCCGGCCTGCCTGTAGCAGCACACCTGACCTGCACGGGTCAGACCCGGGACGACGTCCTTGCCACCGCCAAACGCTACCTCGCCGCCGGCATCTCGGACATTGTCGCATTGCGCGGCGACGGCACGGGCGGCGGCGCGTTTGCGGCAGACCCGGACGGGTTTGCCAATTCGGTCGATCTGGTCACCGCCCTGTCACGCGCGGGCCCCTTCAACATCCGTGTCGGTGCCTATCCCGACAGCCACCCCGAAGCCACATCGACCCAGCAAAACATCGACTGGCTCAAGGCCAAGTTCGACGCTGGCGCCTGCGAGGCGATCACGCAGTTTTTCTTTGAGGCAGACACGTTCCTGCGGTTCCGGGACGCCTGTGCCGATGCGGGCATCACCGCGCCCATCACGCCCGGCATTCTTCCCATCGCGAACTGGACGCGGGCCAAGGCCTTTGCCGTGCGCTGCGGCACGCCGGTGCCCACGCATATCGCAACATCCTTTGACCGGGCAGAGCGCGAGGACCGGGCCGAGCTTTACGCCCTCACCCACTGCGCCGACCTGTGCGATACGTTGCTGGAGGAAGGCGTGGAGACACTGCACTTCTACACGCTCAACCGGCCCGACCTGACGTTGAAGACCTGTCGCGCGCTCGGGTTTGCAACGCCGACAAACGCGCTGCACGTCGCCTGAAATGGGACTAGACTGATCGGTCTAACATCCGTAGCGTCGCGGCAGACGCAACATCCGGATCGATCCCATGCCCCGTATCGCCACCTCGCCTACCGACCTGCCGGACATGGCCGAATTGCTGTCCATGTCCGGGCTCGAATTCATGCAGGGCATTCTGGACGGCACCGTGCCGGGTCCGCCCATCGGCAACACGATGGGCTATGCCTTGCACGCGGTCGACACGGGCAAAGCCGTTTTCCGGGGCACGCCTGAATTCAAGACAACCAACCCGATGGGTACGGTGCACGGCGGCTGGTACGGCACTCTGCTCGACAGCGCCATGGCCTGCGCAGTGATGACCCACGTCCCGCGCGGCAGCGTCTACACAACGCTCGAATACAAGATCAACATCACCTGCGCGATCCCGCTGGGCACGTTGATCGAATGTGTCGGCATCACCGACCACGCGGGCCGTTCGACATGCGTCGCCCACGGCGAGATTCGCGGCGTCGAGGACAACAGGCTCTACGCAACCGGCTCCACCACCTGCATCATCATGAAGATGCAGTCCCAAAGTCAGAACCCGCCAGCATAGGGTGCGGGCGGCCCCGCGCCCGCGAGACCCCGCAATCCGCTGAACGGAACACACAGCCCCCTTTTCTTGGCAGTCCGACAGGCGTATGGCCGGACTATGCAACACATGTCCTACCCTGCCCACACACGCGCCATCATGGTGCTGGGTCTGCCCCTGATCGGGGGGCATCTTGGACAGGTCGCCATCGGGGTGACCGACACCATGATGCTGGGTTGGTACGGGGTGACCGAACTGGCGGCACTGACGGCTGCAGGCTCGTGGTTCTTTGTGCTCTTTCTCATGGGGTCCGGCTTTGCCTGGGCCGTGATGCCCATGGTCGCTGCCTCACATGCCGAAGAGGACGACACCGCCATCCGCCGCGCCACCCGCAAGGGCCTGTGGCTCAGCCTCGCCTTTGCCACCCTGGCCATGCCGCTGATGATCTGGTCGCAGCCCGTCCTGCGCGCGCTCGGGCAGACCGAGGATGTCGCCCGCCTCGGATCGGAATACCTGCGCATCGCGGGCTGGGGCATCTTCCCGGCGCTGATCGTCATGACGCTCAAAAGCTACCTCGCCGCGCTGGAGCGCACGCAAATCGTGTTCTGGATCACGGCCGTCGCCGCAATCACCAATGCGCTGGCGAACTACGCGCTGATTTTCGGCCATTGGGGCGCGCCGGAGCTTGGGATCGCCGGCGCTGCCTTCGCGTCGCTGGCCACACAAGTGGTCATGTTGATCGGCGTCGTCTCCTATGTCCTCCTGCGTCTGCCGCAACACACGATATTCGCGCGGTTCTGGCGCCCGGACTGGGACATGCTGGGACGCGTCTTTCGCCTCGGCTGGCCCATCGGGCTCACGAACCTGAGCGAGGTTGGCCTCTTTGCCGCATCCGCGTTCATGATGGGCTGGTTGGGCGAGGTGCCGCAGGCGGCCCACGGGATTGCACTGCAACTCGCCTCGATCACCTTCATGGTGCATCTGGGCCTCAGCAATGTGGCCACGATCCGCGCAGGCAACGCGATGGGGCGCCATGACCTGCCGCATATGCGGCGCGGGGCCTACACGGTCACGGCGCTGAGTGTCGCCATGGCACTGGCCACCATCGTTCTGTTCGTCGCGATGCCCGAGCCGCTGATCAGCCTGTTTCTGGGGCGCGACGTCGCGGGCCGAGACGAGATCATGGCCATCGGTATCTTCCTGCTGGCCATGGCCGCCATCTTCCAACTGGTGGACGGCGCGCAGGTCATTGCGCTTGGGCTCTTGCGCGGGGTGCAGGACACACGGGTGCCGATGATCCTCGCCGCCGTGTCCTATTGGGTGATCGGCATGCCTTGCTCGTACCTCTTCGGCTTTGTGCTGGGATGGGGCGGCGTTGGGGTCTGGCTGGGGCTGGTCGTCGGACTGGCTTGTGCCGGGGTCGCCCTGATGCTGCGGTTCTGGGGCTCGTCGATGCCGCGTCTCGCAAAATCAGAGGCGGCGCGGTCCGCAGTCAGCGCGACTTGACCAGCCGGTCCGCCTTCTTGCGCACCAGAACCGAGCGCAGGTCGTGCATGGCCAGCAAAAGGTCATCCGTCACGGCCTCCAGCTGATCATCCGTGGCCCGCGACTGAGCCCAGTGTGTTGTCAGGTTCAGATAGTCGACTGCCCGGTGGATATCGTCGATGTCACGATGCGCCAGCACTTCGCTGCGCTCCTGCATCCACGCCTCGATCCGCGCCAGATCCTCGGTGCTCAGCGTGCGGTCACCATGGGGCTTGATCTCGCCATTGCGGATATTGACCACCGCGATCTGATCCATTTCGATCCGGCGCTGCCGGTTCTCGGTGTCCACACGAAACACGGCGGCGCCGTTTTCACGCACCCGAAAATAATAGTCTGGGAGTTGGCCCGCCATGTGTCCCGCTTGTCGTCCGCTGATTTTCTGACCTTATCGGTCAAAAGGCCACAAGAAAACAAGCCTTTGTCGTCACAGCGGTCCGCCTGCGCCTCAGCGCAGGGACGCGCAGAAGGACTGGATGCGCGTACACGCTTCCTTGAGCGCCGCATCAGATGTCGCATAGCTCACCCGGAAATTCGGCGAAACGCCAAAGGCCGCCCCGAATACGACCGCGACACCTGTTTCCTCCAGCAGCGCCGAACAGAATGCCTCATCATTTTCGATCAGCGTCCCGTTTGCCGACGTCTTGCCAATGCAGCCCGCAATCGACGGGTAGACGTAGAACGCCCCATCCGGCACGGGGCAGCGGATACCTGTCGCAGCATTCAGCATCTCGACGACAAGGTCCCGACGCCGTTTGAATATCGCGTTGTTGGGCGCGATATAGTCCTGCGTGCCGTTCAGCGCCTCGACCGCCGCCCATTGACTGACGGAACAGGGGTTCGAGGTGGATTGCGACTGCACCTTGCGCATCGCCCTGATCAGCTGTTCCGGGCCCGCCGCATAGCCGATACGCCAGCCCGTCATCGCATAGGCCTTGCTGACGCCATTCACGGTCAGTGTCCGGTCATAGAGTCGCGGCTCGATCTCGGCAGGGGTGCAGAACTCAAAATCGCCGTAGACCAGATGCTCGTACATGTCATCCGTCATCACCCAGACGTGGGGGTGCCGCATCAGCACGTCGGTGATTTGCCTCAGTTCGTCACGGGTGTAACCCGCACCGGTCGGATTTGAGGGAGAGTTGAAGATCAGCCACTTTGTCTTGTCGGTGATGCAGCTTTCCAACTGATCCGCCGTCAGCTTGAAGCCGGTTTGCAGCGACGCTTCGGCAATCACGGGCGTGCCGCCCGCCAGCAGCACCATGTCCGGGTAGCTCACCCAATACGGCGCGGGAATCACAACCTCGTCCCCCTCGTTCAGCGTCGCCATCAGCGCGTTGTAGAGGATCTGCTTGCCCCCGGTGCCGACGGTGACCTGCGCCGTGGTGTAGTCGAGCCCGTTGTCGCGCTTGAACTTGGCGACGATCGCCTCTTTCAGCTCCGCAATGCCGTCAACAGCCGTATATTTCGTCTTGCCTGCCGCAATTGCGGCGACAGCGGCGTCCTTAATGTTCTGCGGTGTGTCGAAATCCGGCTCGCCTGCCCCGAGCCCGATGATATCGCGCCCTTCGGCCTTCAACGCGGCCACCTTGCCTGTCAGGGCGACGGTCGGAGACGGTTTGACGCGGTCGAGTGTCGCGGAGAGGAATGTCATGGTGGGCCTCGGCGGGTTACAAGTGTAGGTGGTTGCGTGATACGCACCGCATGTCGGGCAATCAACCGCACATTCCGCGCAAAGGAGACGATCCATGGATGATCTGCAAGACTGGTACAGTGACGACTCCGCCACCTTTGGCGACCGTGTCGCCGGCGCGCGCGAGCAGGCCGGGATGACGCAAAAGCAGCTGGCCAAGCGTTTGGGCGTGCGCATGTCGACCGTGCGCGCGTGGGAAGACGACCTGAGCGAGCCGCGCGCCAACCGGTTGTCTATGATGGCCGGCATTCTCAACGTCTCGATGATGTGGCTGATCACCGGCGAAGGCGAAGGTGTCGAGGCCCCGGTTGACGCCTTGCCCGTCAACGACACCGTGCGCGACCTGATGATGGAAATGCGGGATTTGCGTGCGGATCTGCTCAAGCGCGCCGAACAGGTCGGACGGTTGGAGAAACGGCTGCGCGCAGCCGTGAACGAGCCTGCCGATGGCTGAAGAGCCGCGCGAACACAAGATCAAGCGACTGCACATGCGCTCGATGCGGCGCGGGATCAAGGAGATGGACCTGATCCTGTCCGCCTACGCGCAGGCGGAACTTGCGGAAATGTCCGACGCGCGGATGGCGCTGTATGATGCGCTGCTGAGCGAGAATGACCAGGATCTGTACCAGTGGGTGACGGGTCAGGCGCCTGCTCCGGCGCAATTTTCCGACATGATTTCCGAGATCAGTATGGTTTTTCAGAAATAGATTCAAAGCCTTGCGTCTTTAACCGAAAATTTCCGAATCATCCCCATTTTGGCATCCGAGCAGAGTAATCGGAGCCATCGGATGAGCATTCAAGACCCGATAAAGACACACCACGCCACGGCAGATGCGAACGGTGATCGCAGCTTCATGGTGGCCTACCTGGAGGCGCTGTCGCTGGTTGAACGCCTGCACCGCCTGTTGCTGGATGTGATCAAGGACGAATTTGAGCGGGTGGGCGTGCTGGACATCAACGCGGTGCAGGCGCTGCTGTTGTTCAACATCGGCGACAACGAGGTGACAGCAGGTGAATTGAAAAGCCGCGGCTACTACCAGGGCTCAAATGTCAGCTACAATCTCAAGAAGCTGGTCGAGATGGGCTATATGCATCATCAGCGTTGCGAGATTGACCGTCGGTCGGTCCGCGTGCGCCTGACCGAAAAGGGGCGGCATATCCGGTCCGTGGTCGCCGACCTGTTCGAACGCCATGCCGAAGGCCTGCAATCCAAAGGCGTGCTTGGTCCCGAAGGTATCACGGACATCACCGGCTCGCTCAAACGGGTCGAGCGTTACTGGACCGACCAGATCCGCTATATCTACTGACCCGACGGGTCAGGCCACATCGACACCGCCGCGTAACCTGGCCAATCGGTCACCCAAGGAGCGCGGTGGCGGTGCCTGCGCCACCGAAGGATGCACACGTTCGGATGGATCAAGCCCGATCTTGCGCGCGCGGCGCGTGATGAACCAGCGTCCGAACCCCGCGAAAGTTCCGATCGATGGTGCGGCCGGGTCTTGCGGGAAACGCAACGACCAGCCCTGCGGCAACGGCAGACCGCATGCTTCAGCCTGTTCCAGCATCCAGACAAGCGGAATGTTCGACAGCGGGCGCGCGTAGTCATGGTGGTTCAATTGCCCGCCAATGTCACCATGGGTGCCGCGGAACCACATCTGCACCAGGTGCCCGTCCCAATCCTCGGTCGTGTCCCACATCACAGGCGCATAGGCGACACGCGTTTCATTCCGCGCCAGCGCATGAAACCCGCGCTTGACCGACTTGCCAAGGTGGTGGTTGTGAAATGCGTGGCGCGGCGCGCTCAAACGCCAGAGCACCGGCATGTTCAGCCCCAGCGATTTGACAGTGTCCCAGACGCCAATCATCTCGATATTCACCGTCTCATGGCATGTGGCGCCGGCAAAGGCTGTGGCAGCGGCACTGTCGGGCGTGCATTCGTAATGCCGGTAGATCGTCCGGATATTCCGCACAGTCGCGTGCTCGGCGCGCAGCAGACCAACCCGGTCGATCACACCCGCCAACGACCGGATCGCATAAGCTCCGCGTGAATAGCCAAAGAGGTAAATCTGGTCACCGGGCCGGTACCGCGAGGCCAGATAGCCATACGCCCGCCGTATCTGCCGATTGATACCCCGGCCAAAGATCACGTCCCCGGCCCGGCGCCAATGCGACCACTGCAATCCGGGCTCATAATAAACCGACACGGCAGCGCCCATTTCGTGCAGCAGCCTGGCGGTCAGGCCCGCATTTGTTTCCTGACCCGGCTCCAGTGTTGCCATGGTGCCATCGATGATGATCACGTGGATGGTCTGGCCGCGCGCAGGCGGATCCGTCTCCGGCAACCCCTTGCCAAAGTGCCCCTGCAGCCAGTGGGCAATGCGTTTATTCAGCCGCGATAGCACCATCCTTGAGCAATTCCCAAACGCGCCGCGGTGTGAAGGGCATATCCGCCTGACGCACGCCGCGCTCCCAGAGCGCATCCTGCACCGCATTGGACACCGCCGCCAATGCACCGACCGTCCCCGCTTCGCCGCAACCTTTCATTCCCATGATATTGGCCGTGGAGGGCACGGGCTCGGACGTAAACCCAATCATGGGAACGTCCCCCGCACGCGGCAAGGCATAATCCATGAACGTTGCCGTGAGCAGTTGGCCGTCCTCGTCAAACTGGACATGCTCTGTCAGCGCCTGACCAATGCCCTGTACAACGCCACCATGCACCTGACCTTCGGCCAGCATCGGGTTGATAAGATTGCCGAAATCGTCAACGACCGTGTAGCGGTCTGCGGTAACGACACCGGTCTCCGGATCGATCACAACTTCTGAAACATGGCACCCGTTGGGGAAACTGCGCGCCTCCAGTTTGACGCGGCGTTCATGCACCATCAGGTCATCCCGCCCCGCCTCGCGCGCCAATTCAGCAACTTCGATCATCGTGGGCGTCAGGTTCGACCCTTCGACGCGAAACCGTTCGTCATCAAAGCTGATCTCGGAGGCAGGCACTCCTGTTTCATCGCTTAGAAATGCGGCAAAGCCTTCGATCATCGCACCCACCGTGGCCAGCGTCGCATTGTTCTGCACGGTGACCGAGCGGGAGCCACCGGTGCCTCCACCCTGCTTGATCTTGTCGCTGTCACCCTGAATCACATCGATCATGTCCACTGGCACACCGGTCTGATCGCTCAGGAACTGGGCATAAACCGTCTCGTGCCCCTGCCCGTTCGATTGTGTCCCGACATAGATCAGCACGCGCCCATCCTCGGCAAATTCGACCTTCGTGGTCTCCGCAGGATCACCCAGAATGCTTTCGATATAGTAACACAGGCCCAGCCCGCGCATCCGGCCGGCCGCTGCATCCGCAGCCTTGCGCGCGGCAAATCCGGCAATATCCGCCTCTACCTCTGCGCGGCGCAAAACCTTGTCAAAGTCGCCCACGTCATAGGTTTCGCCCACAGGCGTGTCATACGGGAACTGGTCGGGTTTCACGAAATTGCGTCGCCGCAGGTCCAGCGGATCAATGCCCAACTCACGCGCAGCGCGGTCCATCACACGTTCCAGCGTGTAGATCGCCTCGGGCCGTCCGGCCCCGCGATATGCGTCCACCTGCGTGGTGTTGGTAAAGAACCCTTCCGACCGCATGAAAATCGTCTGGATGTCGTAAACCCCTGTCAGAACACGGGAATAAAGCTGCGTCTGAATGGCCTGAGCATATTGCGAATTGTACGCGCCCATATTCGCCTTGATATGGCTGCGATAGGCCGTGATGCGACCATCGGCGTCAAAGGCCAGTTCCGCCAGCGTTGTCAGATCGCGCCCGGCATTGTCGGACAGCATCGCCTCGGTCCGTTCCGACATCCACCGCACCGGGTGGCGCAGCGCACGCGCGGCAAAGGGCACGAGGATGTTTTCCGGGTAGATGAACGCCTTCATCCCAAATCCGCCGCCCGTGTCGGGGTTGGTCACGCGCACATCATCCGCATCCATGCCCAGCGCCGACGAGATGTTGCCCTTGGGCCCCCAGACGCCCTGCCCGTTCACGGCCACGTGCAACCGCTCACCTTCCATTTCGGCGTAGCATCCGCGCGGCTCCATCGAATTCACGATGACCCGGTTGTCCCCGACATCCAAGCGCACCACATGCGCCGCCGCGTCAAAGGCCGCGTCCGTTGCGGCCTTGTCGCCCATCCCCCAGTCGTAGGCCACGTTGTCCGGGGCACTGTCATGCAGCGTCTCCCCCCCCGGCGCCAGATCCAGCTTGGCGGGCAATTCGTCATAGTCGAACGCGATCAACTCCGCCGCATCGCGCGCCTGCGCCAGTGTCTCGGCCACAATGAGCGCGACCGGTTCGCCGACAAAACGCACGCGGTCCCGGGCCAGCACGTGCCGGTCCGTCTTGGCCCCATCGCTGCCGTCCTGGTTCTTGATCAGCGTGGCCGAAATCAGCGTGTCCACACCCGCCGCCTCGAGATCGGCGCAGGTGTAAACGGCTTTGACGCCTTCGGCCGTGCGGGCATCGGCCACGTCCAGCGACGTGATCACCCCATGCGCCACCGGCGAACGAAACACAAAGGTCTGGTAGGCGTTCGCAGGTGCAATATCGTCCACATAGCGCCCTTCGCCGGTCAGAAACCGAATGTCTTCGCGGCGGGCGACGGGTTGGGATTTGCCGAATTTTTCCATGGGAGACTCCTCGGGCGCAGGGGACGCTTTTGCTTGCTGCGAACCTAGCGGCTGTGGCCCCCGTGTCCAGACCACATCTCCGGCACGCGACGCTTGAAAAACGCCATATTGCCCCGCCCGCGCCCCTTCGCTATCTGACGGCTCAGCAATGAGAAGGGATCAGGCCGATGGCTCTGGGAAAATTCAACGCAAAAGAGGCCGAAGCGCGCATTTACGCGGATTGGGAGGCCGAAGGCTGTTTCAAGGCGGGCGCAAACGCGTCGCGTGAGGACAGCTATTGCGTGATGATCCCGCCACCCAACGTCACGGGCGTGCTGCACATGGGCCATGCGTTCAACAACACGTTGCAGGATATCCTGACGCGCTGGCACCGCATGCGCGGCTTTGACACGCTTTGGCAGCCGGGCACGGACCATGCAGGCATCGCCACGCAGATGGTCGTCGAACGGCGTCTGGCCGAAACCCAGCAACCCTCACGCACCGAATTGGGGCGCGAGGCATTCACCCAGAAAATCTGGGAGTGGAAGGCGACAAGCGGCGGCACCATCCGCGACCAGCTCAAGCGCCTCGGCGCCTCCTGCGACTGGTCGCGCGAGGCCTTCACTATGTCCGGCGCTCCCGGCGCGCCTGCAGGGAACGAGGGCAATTTCCACGACGCGGTGATCAAGGTCTTCGTGGAGATGTACAATCAGGGGCTGATCTACCGCGGCAAGCGGCTGGTGAACTGGGACCCGCATTTCGAGACGGCGATTTCCGATCTTGAGGTCGAAAACATCGAAGTCCCTGGCCACATGTGGCACTTCAAATACCCGCTCGCGGGCGGCGAAACCTACACCTACGTCGAGAAGGACGAAGACGGAAACGTCACGCTGGAAGAAGAGCGTGACTACATCTCCATTGCCACCACGCGCCCCGAAACCATGCTGGGCGACGGCGCTGTCGCGGTTCACCCATCAGATGAACGCTATGCCCCAATCATTGGAAAACTCTGCGAAATCCCGGTCGGGCCGAAAGAGCACCGCCGCCTGATCCCGATCATCACCGACGAATACCCCGACCCGGATTTCGGCTCGGGCGCGGTCAAGATCACCGGGGCGCATGATTTCAACGACTATCAGGTCGCCAAACGCGGCGGCATCCCGATGTACAACCTGATGGACACCAAGGCGAACATGCGCGCCGACGGCGAATCCTACGCCGAAGAGGCCGCCGTGGCCCAAGCTATCGCCAACGGCGAACAAGAGTTCGATGAGGCGATGATCGCTGCGATGAACCTGGTGCCCGAGGAATACCGCGGTCTGACCCGCGAAGAGGCGCGCGCACGCGTCGTCGCCGACATCACGGCCGAGGGCAACGCGGTCATGATCCTGAACCCGGAATGGGAAGAAGCCGACGCCGACGGTAGGGTGGGTTTGCAACCCACCATCCCTCACGTCGAAAACAAATCCATCATGCAACCCTTCGGCGACCGCTCCAAAGTCGTCATCGAACCCTTGCTCACCGACCAATGGTTTGTTGATACGGACAAAATCGTAGGCCCCGCGCTCGACGCGGTCAAAAACGGCGATGTCAAAATCCTGCCCGAGCGCGGCGAGAAGGTCTACTATCACTGGCTCGAAAACATCGAGCCATGGTGCATCTCGCGCCAGCTGTGGTGGGGCCATCAGATCCCGGTTTGGTATGGGCCTGCCAAGACCGAGGACGGCAGCGTCGCTTGGGGCGGCGCGGGCGCCCGCGCGAAAGACCGCATTCAAGCGTGGAAACCGTTCTGCGGATCTTCATTCGATGAAGCAGTTGCCGAAGCACGGTTGTACTACGGATCTGAATTTGAACCGCTTACTGCAAAACTATTCAGCGATGAGCAGGACGCCTACGAAAACTACACAGAAGAAGATGGCGAAAACGACATTACGCCGTTTTTCCAAGACCCCGACGTCCTAGACACCTGGTTCTCCTCCGGCCTCTGGCCCATCGGCACCCTCGGCTGGCCCGAGGACACTCCCGAGCTTGCCAAATACTTCCCAACGAGTGACCTCGTCACAGGCCAGGACATCCTGTTCTTCTGGGTCGCCCGCATGATGATGATGCAACTGGCGATCACCGACAAAATCCCCTTCGACACCGTCTACCTGCACGGCCTCGTCCGCGACGCCAAGGGCAAGAAGATGTCGAAATCCACCGGCAACGTCATGGACCCGCTCGACCTGATCGAGGAATACGGCGCCGACGCCCTGCGCTTCTCCTCCGCCGCGATGGCCAGCTTGGGCGGCACGCTCAAACTCGACACCCAACGCATCGCAGGCTACCGCAACTTCGGCACCAAGCTGTGGAACGCCGCCAGCTACGGCGAGATGCGCGGCGTCTTCGACCTGCCGCACTCAGCTGCCATCCCCGACACCAAACACCCACTCAACCGCTGGATCAAAGGCGAGATCGCCAAAACCCGCGCCGCCGTCGACACAGCCCTCACCGAATACCGCTTCAACGACGCGGCCAGCGCCCTCTACGCCTTCACTTGGAACACCTTCTGCGATTGGTACCTCGAGTTCACCAAACCCATCTTCGACGAAGGCACACCCGAAGACATCGAAGAAACCAAGGCGACCTACGCCTGGGCGCTCGACCAGTGCCTGATCCTGCTGCACCCGATCATGCCCTTCATCACCGAAGAGCTTTGGGGCCAGAAAGCCCGCCCCAAGCGCCTGATCCACGCAGACTGGCCGACATATGGCGACGAACTCATCGACACCGACGCCGATACAGAACTCAACTGGGTCATCAGGTTGATCGAGGCCATCCGCTCTGCCCGCGCCCAGATGCACGTGCCCGCAGGCGCCTACATTCCTTGCGTCGTCAAAGGGTTCGAGCCCCAAGCCAAAGGCGCCTACGACCGGAACAAGGCGCTGATCCATCGCTTCGCCCGCCTGGAAAGCCTGACCGAAGCGGACGACTTCCCCAAAGGCACGGTGGCGCTCGCCATCTCCGGCGGCACCTTCGGCCTGCCCCTCGCGGACGTGATCGACGTCGAAGAAGAAGTCGCACGGCTCGAAAAAACGCTCGGCAAACTCGCCAAGGAACTCGGCGGCCTGCGCGGACGGCTCAAGAACCCGAAATTCGCGACCAGCGCGCCGCCCGAAGTGGTCGAAGAAACCAAAGCCAACCTCGCCCTGCGCGAAGAAGAAGAAACCAAGCTCCAGGACGCGCTCACGCGCCTCAGGGAACTCTGACCCCTTCATCTTGCCCAAAAAACTCCGGGGGTTTGGGGGCAGCGCCCCCAATCACAAAAATGAATCGCGTCGCGCGTCAGCGCGTCCGTTGGATCAGTCGAACACAGGCGCGCGCTTGGCAAATGTCGCGGCCACGACCTCCATTTGCTCCGGCGTGCCCATGAGCCCTGCCTGTACCCGGCTTTCCTCGACCAGAACCTCTTCGGCACCCCGCGTCTCGGCAAAGCCGATCAGGGCCTTGGCCGCGCGCAGTGCATTTGGCGACTTCAGCGTCAGCGCGTCCGCCAACGCCATCGCTGCCGCCAGCGGATCATCCGCCAGTTCCGTGACCAGCCCCCACGCCTCCGCCTGCTGCGCAGAAACCGGATCAGCCGTGTAGGTCAACCAGCGCAACACGTCAGACCGCACCAGACGCGGCAGCAGGACCATCCCGCCCATATCCGGCACGATCCCCCATTTCATCTCCATCACGGCCAGCTTCGCATCGCGCGCGGCAATGCGGATGTCCGCGCCAAGGGCCAGTTGCATCCCCGCCCCGAAACACACCCCATGTACTGCGGCGATCACGGGTTGTGGCAGGCGCGCCCAGACCATCGCGACTTCCTGCCACTGGTTCGTCGTGCCGTCCCCATGCGTGCGCGGCATCAGCAGGTCATTCGGGTCCTTGCCGATCATTGCACCCAGACCGCCAATATCGATCCCGGCACAGAACCCCTTGCCCTGCCCCGAAATCACACACACCCGCGCATCGGAGGCAGCCACTTCCTGTCCCGCGGCAATCACCGCATCGATCATGGCCTGATCCACGGCATTCATCTTGTCCGGTCGGGTCAATTCGACATGGGCTATGTGATTGGCATAGGTCACGGTCACGCGCGCGTCTGTCATGGGGGGCTCCTCTTTGGCGCACAGACAAGCCCAAAACGCGCTTGCGCGCCAGCGGAACGTCACGGCGCCTGCCACTTGCCGTGATCCGCGTGCCAGGTTAGCCCTTGCCACATGACGACCTACCGCCTGACCCCGCTCGCCGCCAGCCTGCCCTCCACCGTGCCTTTTGTCGGCCCCGAAGCGCAGGAACGGGCGCGGCGCCGTCCTTTTCAGGCCCGCATCGGCGCAAACGAGAGCGTTTTTGGCCCCTCCCCCGATGTATTGGCCGCGATGGCCCGGACCGATCATCAGAACTATGGCGATCCGGAAAACCATGACCTGCGCGTCGCTTTGGCCGCGCATCACGGCGTGTCGCCCGACAACATCGTGGTTGGCGAGGGGATAGACGGCCTGCTGGGCTACGTGGTCCGGCTCTTTGTCGCGCCCGGCGATGCGGTGGTCACGTCCGACGGGGCCTATCCGACGTTCAACTACCATGTGGCCGGGTTCGGCGGCCAGATACACAAGGTCGCTTACGCGGACGACCGCGAAGACATGGCCGCCCTTTTTGCCAGGGCTGCGGAGGTCGAGGCCAAGCTGGTCTACCTCGCAAATCCCGACAACCCGATGGGCAGTTGGCACAAGGGGACGGACATTGTCGCCGCGCTGGACGAACTGCCCGGCGGCACGCTTCTTGTCCTCGACGAGGCTTACGCAGACTGCGCGCCCGACGACGCGATCCCGCACATTGCCATCGAGGACCCCAGAGTGATCCGCATGCGCACCTTTTCCAAGGCCTACGGCATGGCAGGCGCGCGGGTCGGCTATGCGCTGGCCCCGGCAGAGCTGGCATCCGCATTCAACAAGGTGCGCAATCATTTCGGGGTCAACCGTGCGGCGCAAAACGGCGCCCTCGCAGCGTTGCGGGATCAGGCCCACCTGCGCGATGTTCTCGCCAAAATCGAAGTGGCGCGCAGACGTATTTCAGATATCGCGGGCGAAAACGGCCTGACCGCGCTGCCCTCTGCGGCGAACTTTGTTGCCATCGACTGCGGTGGCGATGGAACCTTTGCCAAGGCCGTACTCGACGGGCTGATTGCACGCGACATCTTCGTGCGCATGCCCTTTGCCGCACCGCAAAACAGGTGCATCCGCATCAGCTGCGGCACGGACGCGGATCTCGATGCATTTGCAGCCGCGCTGCCCCCCGCCCTGGCCGAGGCGCGCGATCACACAGAATCGAGATGACAGGACAGAATGTCGCACTATAGTCTGACCGACAGGCAACCCCCGTGAGGCCAGCATGGATCAGCATCCCCAGGGACAGGCACCCAACTATACCAACGCATGTATCGTCATGTTCGGGGTGAACATCACCTGGATTCTGGTGGCCATCTGGGCCATCTGGGGGTTGATCGCGGCGATGCTGCTGGCGCTTGGCGTCAACCACCTGTTGGACCGCATGCGCGCGTGGGCCGCTGCCCGGCAAGCGGCGTCGATCCGGCGCGGCAAGCAGGTCTAGCCTGCGGCGATCACCCCCGCAGCAGCTTCAACGGCACCCGCACCTCTGGGCACATCGAGGGCCGTCAGACCCGCTTCGATCCCGCCAAGCAGGCCCAGCACCATCTGTCCGTTCACATGTCCCATATGCCCGAGACGAAAGAACGCGTCCGCCGCCGGGTCGCCCGGCGTCGCCATGCCCAGCCCGATGCCAAGCGTCAGGCCCAGATGCCCTTCGACCCACCGGCGCAGTCCGGTCCCCAGCGGGCTTGGCAGGCGGAGGGCTGTTACCGCGTTGCTGCGATGCGCGGGATCCGACACGTTCATCGCAAAGGCGCCCCCGTCCGCCCAGCGATCACAGGCAGCCCAAATGGCGCGCGCCAGCACCGCATGGCGGTGCCAGACCGCTTCGATCCCCTCATCGTGGATCATATCAAGCGCGACGCGCAGCCCGTGCAGGTGATGCGTGGGCGCGGTGCCGTTCCAATACTGGTAGAACTCCTGCGGGTTGGCCCGCGGGCTCCAGTCCCAGTACCGGCTGACACGCGGCATCGCCGCACGCACAGCGGCGGCCTTGTCACTGAAAAAGACAAAACCCATGCCCGGGGGCACCATCAGGCCCTTTTGACAGCCTGCGACCATGACATCGACGCCCCAGGCGTCCATTTCGAACCGGTCGCATCCGAGCGAGGCGATGCAATCCGCCATCAGGAGCGCAGGGTGATCCGTTTCATCCAGAGCGTCGCGTAACGCCTTGATATCGTTCCGGATCGACGTTGAGGTATCGACGTGCACGGCCAGAACCGCCTTGATGCGGTGGCTTGTATCGGCACGCAGCGCCTCTGCCACGCGCGCAGGATCCACCGGAGCGGATTTGCCAAAGTCGATGATCTGCGTTTCCGCCCCCAGCCCTTGCGCCATATCTGCCCAGCCATGCCCGAACCGGCCTGTGGCTGGCACCAGAACGAGATCACCGGGCGCCACGGTATTGGCCAGCGCAGCCTCCCAGACCGCATGGCCGTTGCCGATATACATGGCCACATGCCCGTCCGTGCGCGCCACAGCCCGCAAATCCGGAACGATGCCCGCCGCCATGTCGACCAGTTCACCCTCGTAGATGTTGGGCGCGGCGCGGTGCATCGCACGCAAGACGGCATCGGGCATCACCGAAGGGCCCGGAATGGCAAGATATTCGCGCCCGTGCCGGGCGATCGGGGTTTGGGACATGGGGGAGGTTCCGAACTGATCTGTCGCGCGGCACCCTAGCGCGCCCAAGCGCGAGGTCAATCGGCACCGACCGCCGCTTGCCCCAAAAGGTCACACGCGGTAGTACTGGCGCTCATGTCATTTATCGGAGCATGGCCCCCGCGCCCTTGTCCCACCCCGTGAGCACTCCCAACACGCCAGATACCCCCATGGCCGCCTCAGGCCCGCTGCTGCGGTGGCTGTGGCGCGCGTACCTCAAGCGCCACACCGGGCTCATGGGCATCGCGGTATGCTTCATGATTCTCGAAGGGTCGATGCTGGGCGCGCTCAGCTACCTGATGCAGCCCATGTTTGACGATGTGTTCGTGGCCGGTGACGGGCAGATGCTGATCTGGGTTGGCCTCATGGTCATCGTGATTTTTGTGGTCCGCGCGTTTTCGTCCGTTGTGCAGAAGGTCATCCTGACCCAAGTGGCGCTGCGCACCTCGGCGGCGCTGCGCTTTGACCTGCTGGATCGCATGATGCTGCAGGATGGCGCGTTCCACCAGCAGCACCCCCCCGGTTTCCTGATCCAGCGGGTGCAGGCGGATGTGGGCGCCGTGGGCGAGGTCTGGCGCGCAATCATCACCGGGGCCGGGCGCGACCTTATTGGCCTGTTTGTCCTCTTTGGCGTTGCCATCAGCGTGGACCCGATCTGGGCGCTGCTGGCCTGTATCGGCATCCCCGCGCTCGTCCTGCCTGCATCGGCAGCGCAGCGCTATGTGCGGCGCTACGCCCGCACCGCGCGTGACCTTGGCGCCTATCTGTCGACGCGCCTCGACGAGGTGTTCCACGGCATCGTGCAGATCAAGCTCAACGCGCTTGAGGACTATCAGTCGAACCAGTACCGCAATCTGACGCACCGGTTTATCCGGACCGAAACGCGCGCGGCCTTTGGTGGCGCGGCAATCCCGGCGATGATCGACATCATCTCGGGCGTCGGGTTCATGGCCGTCATCCTTTATGGCGGGTCCGAGATCATTTCCGGCGAAAAGACCATCGGCGAGTTCATGACGTTCTTTACCGCCATGGGCTTTGCCTTTGACCCATTGCGCCGATTGGGCGGGATTGCGGGCCTGTGGCAGACCGCAGCCGCCGCGATCGAGCGGGTCAAGGAACTGCTCGATGCGCCGCTGATGCTCACATCACCGGCCAGCCCGGCCAAGCCACCCGAGGGCAACTACGACATCGTGCTCGACAACGTGTCGCTGACCTATGGCGACACACAGGTGCTGCGCAATCTCAGCGTCGTGGCCGAAGCGGGCAAGACCACGGCCCTTGTCGGGGCGTCAGGGGCTGGCAAATCCACCATTTTCAACCTGCTGACGCGTCTCGTGGACCCGCAGGAGGGATCCGTGCGGGTGGGACAGGTCGAAACCACCGAACTGGACCTCGCAGATTTGCGCAGCCTGTATTCGGTGGTGACACAAGAGGCGCTCCTGTTCGATGAGACCTTGCGCGAAAACATCCTTCTGGGCCGCACTGACGTGCCCGAGGACCGCTTGCGCGAAGTGATGGACGCCGCACATGTGTCGGACTTCATCGACGCGCTGCCCGACGGGCTGGAAACGCGCGTCGGCCCGAGGGGATCGGCCCTGTCAGGCGGACAACGCCAGCGCGTGGTGATTGCACGCGCTTTGCTGCGCGACACGCCCATTCTGCTGCTGGACGAGGCGACGTCGGCGCTCGACGCGCAATCTGAAAAGGTGGTGCAGACCGCGCTCGACCGTTTGTCGGCTGGGCGTACGACATTGGTGATCGCGCATCGGCTCTCCACGATACGCGAAGCCGACAAGATCGTGGTGATGGACCGGGGCGAAGTGACGGATTCCGGCACGCACGAGGACCTTTTGGAGCGTGGTGGCATCTATGCGGACCTCTATCGCCTGCAGTTCCGCGACGGCAAAACCGTTGTCGACAGCAAGGTGGCGCAGGCACTGGGACCGGGCGGAGACTTCTCGCGCGAGATGACACCGGGCCTGATCGCACGCATCCGCGCGCGCCTGTTCGGGAACGTCTAGGCTCAGTAGCGTCTGGCAAGCCGTTCAGGGCTCGCCCCCGCCATGAAGCGCGTGAGCAACCACAGGTTTCTTGCGCCCCGCCGGACCCAGCCTTGCTGCCTGTAGCGTGCCGCACTTGTCGTCGCCACCGCATCCATAGGGCGCAGATGTCCGCGCAGCGCCCGGGCCAGCGACACATCCTCCATCAACGGAATGTCCCTGTATCCGCCCACGCGATCATAGAGCGTGCGCGGCAACAGCAGGCCCTGATCGCCATAGGGCAGCCCGAACAAGCGGGACCGCAGATTGGCCCAGGCGGCGACCCATCGCCCGCCCTGATCGAACCGCAACCGAAAGTGACCGGCTTCGGCGGTGCCCAGATGCGCACGCACCGTGTCGGACCAGCCCGGCGCCAGAACCGTGTCCGCATGCAACACCAACAGCCACTGACCGCGGGCCGCCGCGCATCCGCGCCCGAGTTGTCCGCCGCGCGACGCGGGCCCTTTCACGATATTCGCGCCCCACGCATCGGCCAGTCTGAGCGTGTCGTCTGACGACCCGCCGTCGCTGATGATCAATTCGGTGACCAACCCCGCATCCAGCCCCTCGACCAGCGCATCCAGCGTCGCGGTCAGCGACGGCGCGGCGTTCAGCGTTGGGATCACGACAGAAATCGGAGCGCGCAAGGGCAGCCTCTTTTGCTTTGGGCAGTGACTGCTATATCACCATCAGCGACGAAAAAGGAATTCCGCGATGTCAGACCGCCACGTGTTTCGCCTCTCGGGTGCCGATGTCCGTCCGTTTTTGCAAGGGCTCGTCACAAACGACGTAAACAAAGTCGACACTGGCCTCGTTTACGCCGCGTTGCTGACGCCGCAAGGGAAATATCTTGCAGATTTCTTTCTGCTGGCCGACGGGCCGGACATCCTTCTGGATGTTTCGGCCGAACTGGCGCCGGGGCTGATGCAACGGCTCGGCATGTACAAACTGCGCGCGGACGTGGCGATTGCCGACAGCGGATTGCAGGTGCACCGCGGCGTCGGCGACGCGCCTTCGGACGGGTTTGCAGACCCCCGACACCCGTCCCTCGGATGGCGCGCCTACCGGTCCGATGCCGCACCGGAGACGGATGTGGACTGGACCGCGCTGCGCGTGGCGCATGTGGTGCCGGAAACGGGGGTGGAACTGACCCCGGACAGCTACATCCTCGAAGCCGGTTTTGAGGCGTTGCACGGCGTCGATTTTCGCAAAGGGTGCTATGTCGGGCAGGAAGTGACCGCCCGCATGAAGCACAAGACCACGCTGCGCAAAGGCCTAGCAAAGGTCGGGATCGACGGCGCCGCAGAACCGGGCACCGACATTGTCGCGAATGACAAGGTGGTCGGCACACTGCACTCGCAATCCGGCGACAGCGCCATCGCCTATCTGCGGTTTGACCGCGCGCAACCCGTGATGCGGGCCGGATCGGCGCGGGTCACGTGGGACCCGCCCGCAAGCTGAACCGCAGTCACTGCCAGATACGCAGTGCGCCTAGGCGCGTTCGGAATATTCCATGGTCTCGGTGTTCACGACGATGTCTTCGTCGGGCCCGACAAAGGGCGGCACCATGACCTTGACGCCATTGTCGAGGATCGCGGGCTTGAACGAATTGGCCGCCGTTTGTCCTTTGACCACCGGCTCGGTCTCGACAATCTTGCACACGACCTTTTGCGGGACTGTCGCGTTCAGCGCCTCTTCCTCGTAGAATTCCACGACGATGGTCATGCCGTCTTGCAGGAACGGGCGGCGATCACCCAGGAGTTCCGCGGGCAGGCTGATCTGCTCGTATGTCTCGGAATCCATGAACATCAGCATCCCGTCATCTTCGTAGAGGAATTGCTGGTCTTTCTGCTCAAGGCGCACCCGCTCGACCTTGTCGGCACTGCGGAAACGCTCGTTCAGTTTGGAGCCGTTGCGCAGGTTGCGCAGTTCCACCTGCGCAAAGGCGCCGCCCTTTCCGGGCTTCACGTGGTCAACCTTGACTGCGGCCCAAAGACCGTCATTGTGCTCCAGCACGTTACCGGGGCGTATCTCGTTTCCGTTGATTTTAGGCATGTGGCAAAACCATGGCAAAAGGTTGATCAGAAGTTGACGCTCCCTATATCTCGGGGATGGCGGCCCGGCAAGACAACGATATGCAGTGCTGCACATGCAGCAAGCTATGCAATCAACGCAATGGAGCCATGCGTTTTCGGGGTATCCGAATCGGTGTGAATGCGCCATAAGGAACGCCACGCCGAAATCACAAGAGCAAGAATAAAGGAAGGACGACGAATGAAAGACTTCGTTGACGGCACAGCCTTTAACAACGAACAAGGCAACCGTGCACGTAAACTGTTTGCAGCCGTTGTGTTGGCTGCGCTCGATGATGCCATCGCCGATGACAAGAAATACGGCAATGGGCCCGAGCAGATTGCCCGCTGGGCACGGTCGCGCGACGGGCGCGAGGTTTTGAGCTGCGCAGGCATCGACCCCAACGAGCGGGTTGTCGAAGGCCTGATGGAATTTGTCGGCAAGGGTGTCCGGACATCCGTGGCGCTGAGCCGCGAAGAATCCGAGCGTCGCAACGCCGCACAGCAAGCCGAAGCCGCGTAATCCGCATCCGCTTCGACTGTCAAAGAACGCGCTCTTCGGGGCGCGTTTTTTGTTGCGCTAACTGTCTACAAAGAAAAAGAGCCACTGGCGCACAACCCATAGCTCCATCGCCAGGAGCGCAAGCGCGACCAGCCGCGCCCAAATCGGGACCCCGCGCCACCACAGCACCACCACCGCGGCGATCGCTGCCGCCGCCTCGAGCGGCGCAATCCACATCGCCCCATGCGCGCGGTCCCAATAGCTGAACGGGCTTTCAAACACCCAAGATGACAGCGGCCAGAAATGCGGCCGCCCGTCATCATGGTGCAACGCCAAATCGAACAGCAGGTGCAACAGCGCCGCCCCTGTCAGCGCCACGGCCCACGGTATGCGTCGCCAGATCGCCAGCCCGCACAGGGCGCCCCAGACCAGAAATGAATTGTCGACGGCAAACACCGTTTGCCATGCGTTTGAAAAATATAGCTCGTTGAAGACGCGCTGCGGCGAAATGCCGAGGACGAACAGCGCCGTTCCAGCAAGCAGGTACAACGACAGGTCAGGCGCCAAACCACCCAGAAACGCCGCCCAGACAATTTTTGTTGTTCCGGGCCGCGCAAACACCGCCGCCCCAAGCAAAAGATGCGCGGGTGTGTTCACCGACCCGAACCAAGGGTGAGGTACGGGTGGTTCACGCGCCTATTCAAGCTCTTGCGCGGACAAGGCCCTGTGAATTTCGCGCCGCACCAGCTTACGGACGTTGCGCGTGATCCGTTCGCCCAACGCGCCCTGCAATTCCTGACGCACGATGTCCGCCACGAGGTCGCGCAACGCTTCCTCGTCCAGCACGTTTTCGTCCGCTTCGACTTCGTCGAACACATCGTGGGCATCGGGCTCTGGCGCGGCGGCACCGACAGGGGCTTGCTCGACCATGTCTTCGTCCGGTTCGGACGGCGTATGCACAAAATGCGAGAAAGGTGGCGCATCCGCCGTTTCCGCGTCTTCCCAGGCGAGCGTCGGCGCTTCTGTCCCGGCATAGGCGTCTGTGCCGGTGTCGTCGGGCTCCCATTCGTCGGTGCGCCCCGCCACCAGCGTTTCAAGTGCGGCAATCTTGTCGCTCAACGACGGAGCCGCCTCAGCGCCGGATTGCGTGCTGTCGGTCTGTTCCTGACCGGCATCCGATAGCATTTCCGGCGCCGGATCTTCTGCCTGCTCGGTGGCGTTTTCCCCCACATATTCAGAGGCTTGCGTATCTCCCTCGACCACCCGGTCGGGTACGTCTGTTTGCAGCGCGTCCTCGTTCGCCGCCTCGACTTGCTGATCGTTGTCTTCGGCATCTTCGTTCGGAGCGTCTTCCGCGTGCGGGGACGGGTTGAAATGGAAGGATTCGCCCCGCTGGACGTAAGACAAAAACGTCTCTGGCCCTGCATCGAAAGACGTTGCTTTCATGCTTTCCACCCCGTCGTCGTCTTCGTGCTCGGGCTCGACGTGTTCTTCCGACAGGTCCCGACTTTCCGTGATGAATTCGGTCAGCGCCGTCGGATCCGGGTCCGGCATGTCTTCGGCGTCATCGTCAAACGCCTCCTCATGCGCATCCGTCTCGGTCGGATGATCGTCTTCTTCCTCGTCTTGCACACGCAAGGACGGGGTCAGGACCAAACGGTCCGGCGTCTCGGACGGTTCGGGCGCGGACTCTTCCGGCTTGTCATCTGAAACCAGTCGGCGGATCGACGACAACACGTCTTCCACCTCCGCATTTGTCATGGGGTCGGACATATCTCTACCACTCTCACCTCGGCGAAAAGTCTACATGCTGCGTGAGAGTCGCACAACAGGATGCTGAAAACCTTAATCGTTCGGTGTGAGCGTCCGAATGATCCTGTCCAGCTGCTTTCCCTGCTTGGACAGTTTGGCCGGACCGTCCTTCACCAGATTGTAGTAGGACGTGGGATCGTAAAGCTGCACCGGCAAACGCAACCGTTCGGCCGTCAGAAGCCCCATCGATTCGAGCACGGAATACGCCGCGATGTATTGATCGGCTTGCGCAGAAATCCGGTTGGTTTCCGCATCCAGCAAATCCTGCTCCGCGTCGAGCACATCAAGTGTGGTCCGGGCGCCCAGCGTGGCTTCCTCGCGCACGCCCTGGAATGCCACACGCGCCGCCCTGATCTGCCGTTCGGACGCCACAAGGCTTGCACGCGCCGCCTGGAGGTTCGCAATGGCGTCCACCACGTCTTGCTGAACATCGTGCCGCACCGTGTGAAGGTTTCCACGCGCCGCATCACGGCTCGCAAATGCACGGCGTTCCGTGGCCGACAGTTGACCGCCGCGATAGATCGGACCGGTCACGTTCACACCGACGGTCCCGACTGTGGAGGAATCGTCGGAACCGAACTCTTCGGACAGGGACAAACGGCCCTCAAGCGATACAGTCGGGTTCAGGTCCTGACCCGCCGCGAGGGCCAGCAATTCGCTGGCCGCCACCTGGCGTTGCGCCTGAATGAGATCCGGATGCGTGCGCACCGCCACCGCCTGCGCCCGCGGAACCGATGTTTCGACCCGCGGCAATCGCGGCAGGCTGACCAATCGCCCGGGCTGACGGCCCACGACATTCGTGTATTCCGCCTGCGCCTGGATCAGGTTCCGCTCTGCATCGGCCAGATTGCTGCGCGCCTGCGCCACGGCGGCTTCGGCCAGCGACACGTCCGTGCGTGTGACCTCACCCACATCGAACCGGTCCTGTGCCGCGCGAAACTCCTCCTGCAACAGGCGCAGGTTGTTTCGCGTGAGCGACACAAATTCCTGCTGCCGGATCACGTTGAAATACGCGGTCGCGGCACGAAACAGCAAAAGCTGTTCGACATTCAGCAAGGCCGCGCGTGTGGCCAGAACGGTTTCCTTGGTGGCCTCAATCCGGGACTTGTCTGCGCCTCCGTCAAACAGCTGCAAGGACGCGGTGATCGCTGCCGAAACAGTTGTCTGCGCAAGGCGGGATGACCTCCCCCCGGTCTGCGCCGAGGCCGAAGACCCCAGTTGGCGCGTGACGTCCGCACTCCAGTTGATGATCGGCTTCAGCGACGCGGCCGCAATCGCGACATCCTCGTCCGCTGCCCGCAACAAGGCCCGGTTCTGGTCGATAAGGCCGCTGTGGTTGTATGCGCCAACAAGCGCATCGGCGAGCGTGGTGGACTGGGCGCTTGTCGCGACAAGGGCCGCCGTCACCGCAAGCCCGGACATCCAGTGCCGCGCCGTTGCGCGGGTTCGCTTGTGCCACATGTGATATGTCCCCGATCTTTGCATCCGCTCGTCGTCACTACAGCTCAAACGCGACTGCGCGTTCAAATCCGTCGAGCAACGGCGCGCCCGCGTTGAACGCCCGTCGCCATGCGATCTGGCCATCACGTTTGTATCCGATCCGTACCTCGCCAAGCGCCCCTTCGACAAAGAGCGCCGCGATACGACCGCCATCCTTGAGTTGCGCCAGCAATGTGTCCGGCACCTCGCTGACCCCACCCTGGATCGCGATCACGTCATACGGGCCATGGTCTGCCGCGCCTTCACTCAGCGGTCCGGCATGTGTGACGACGTTGTCGGCGCCAACTTCCATCAGCGCATCCTGTGCATCTTGCGCAAGGCCCTCGTCTTCTTCGAGCGCAACAACGGCTTCCGCCATACGGGCAATGACCGCAGACGAATATCCGTACCCTGCCCCGACATCCAGCACGAGTTCATCGCCCGAGAACTCCAGCGCATCCAGCATTTTGGCCAGCGTGCGCGGCTCCAGCATGACGCGCCCCGGGGCCAGCTCAAGGTTCTCACCCATGTAAGCTGCTTCACGCAAGCCATTGGGCACAAAGTCTTCTCGCGGAACCGAGAGCATGGCATCAATGATGGGAAACTTGGTCACGTCGGACGGGCGCACCTGCGTATCGACCATCATAATGCGTCGGGCGGCGAAATCTGTCATTCCAACTAAACTCATTCGTTCAGACTCTGCTGCGGAAGGTGTGCCATACATTCCCGATGGGGGCAACGCAGCAAAACCAATGCGGCGCGGTCTTGCGCGGGGCACAGGGATGAGCTATCGCGTTTTCACACCACGTGAGGCGAGTTGGCGGAGTGGTGACGCAGCGGATTGCAAATCCGTGTACACCGGTTCGATTCCGGTACTCGCCTCCAATATTTTCAATGACTTATAGTCTGCTCTGCTCATTGGGGTATCACCTCGGGTATCAGCTCCTCGTTCTGTGCCGGTTCTGTTCTCGGCTATTTCCTTTTGGCCGCGGCCTGACGCGCCCGCATTGCCTGACGCGCTTCGCCTGCGTATTTGATGATCATCTTCTTGGATGTGTGGCCGCTGTAGCTGGCAATCTCGTCGTCCGTACACCCGGCCCAGGCAAGCTCCATCACGCGTCGGTAACGTAACGCATGCTGGTCAAAAGCCATCAACCTCAAACGCTTACACTCTTTCACCATGACTCGAGCCATGGTGTGATAGCTCATTGCCGAACCGTCTGAGCGTGCGAGAATGTGCCGCGATGGATGTGGGCAGAAGCCTAGATCGCCCTTAGCTCGGTCCAGCGCAGCTTTCAGCGCCTTTGCGCCGCCCTACGGCGCCAAGATAAAAGAGCTGGAGAAGCAAAACGCCAAGCTGCTCGACCGTCTGGTCGAAACGGACAACGCTTCGATCATCAAAGCCTATGAAAAACGGATTGCTGATCTTGATGAGGAGAGACTGATCCTCAACAAAAAAGCGGCCCGTGTCGGACAGCCCCGTGCCCCCTTCGAGCAAATGTTTGAACTCGCCATGCAGTTTCCCGCAAGCCTTTGTAAATTCTGGGAAACAGGCCGCTTTGAGCTGCAACGACTCGTGCTCAAACTGACTTTTTTCGGAGAGGTTGCACTATGACCGGAATTTGGGGTTTCGAACCCCGGAATTATCATTTCCGTTCAGAGCGGTAGGGGGCGACTTAGTGCCTGATTGCAATATGGCGGAGACGAAGGGATTCGAACCCTCGAGACGGTTTCCCGCCTACTCCCTTAGCAGGGGAGCGCCTTCGACCACTCGGCCACGTCTCCGCAGCCGTGCATAAGCAACGTGCCATCCAAGCACAAGTCCAATAATGCGGAGCTGACGCGACCAAAAGGCCTGTCAGCTTCCGATCCCGCTATGCCAGGGTCAACGGTCAGTTGAGCGGGCAAACCACAGGGTTACCAATCGTAATCGACCCGGAAATCGGCGCGTCATCAAGGTAGTAGACACCGAACCGCAACTCGCATCCCGTCAACGCCTCAGGCACAGTGTATGGCAGGCTCCAGAAGCGCTCGGCATAGTTGGCTGGCACCTGGCGATACGGCTGATCTGTGTCACTGCGGTGCTGCATCGCAGAAAGGTACTGCGTACCGGACCCAAGCGGCAGCGCCAGTTGTGCCATCACGCCAACGACCCCCGAAACCTCTTCCAGCGCCACGTCGAAACCGAGGATGATGCGTTGACCCGCGGCCAGATCCAGACCCTCGGTGCGGCGCAGGAAACCGTTGCGCCCCGCACCAGATGGCGTTCCGCCCAGCGTGATGCGCGTCGCACCTGCCTTGTCCTTGTGGACCGGGGTGCAGGTCCACGTCTCCGTTCCGGATGCACCGCCGATGACCCGCCAACCGGTCGGCAACGTCCCCGAGCAGTACGATGCGGAAGTCAGGCCAGCCGTGCCCAGCATATCACCGTTCCCAAGCAGATTGGCGCCGACGACCGGCTGCGGCAGTCCCTTTGCCGCGACGCGGACAGCTTCGGCAATCTGCGCAGCAAGATCCCAGCACCGCGACGTGTCCGGATGGGTTCCGTCTCCAGACTGGGTCTTGGGATCAAAAAACACTTCATCAAGATCTGCCACGGCCTCGATCATGACACCGTCGCGCAGGCTGCGCAGCCAGGCGTTGAACACGAACCGCACTTCTGCCTGCTCCGGTGTGACGACACCGCCATCGGCAACCAGAAGCCGGTCGAGGATCGTGCAGCAGACAACGCGAACATCGGCGCGCACAAGCTGCGAAATGATCTCGAGGTAATCGGCCTGAATGCCGGCAAATGTCGTGTCTGGCCGCGACAGGTCATTGATCCCGCAATTGACGACGACAATGTCGGGCGTATCCGCCAGAACGGACGGAACGCGCGCCAGGCATTGCGAAATCGTTTCGCCGCCCACGCCGTGATTCAGATAGCTGTCAAATTGCGGCCCCAGCAAAGACGCGAGTGGCCCGGACAGCCACGAATTGAAAGTGCGCAGTGGTTCGTTCAATCCGGTCGCTGTCAAGCTGTCACCGAGAAATGCAATACGTGCCATGGATGTCCCTTGCGATCCCTAGCGCCGCCTCCCGGACGGCGCGATGAAAAATGCGCGGCAAGTTCAGATCTGCAGGATTGCGGGTGACACACACCCCGTGCCCAAATGAGCCATGGCCACCCCACACAACTGCGCCGCATGTGCGGGGCAATCCATTATTGTGGGAGATTTAACGGGTTTTTAACCGACAGTACGGTGGTCAGCGCCGTGACACACGCAAGGTGGACAGCTCAGGTGTTGAACAAAAAGTGCATCACGTCACCGTCCTTGACGACGTAACCCTTTCCTTCTGCGCGCATTTTTCCGGCGTCCTTGGCCGCCTGTTCACCGCCAAGCCCGACGAAATCGTCATAGGCAATGGTCTCCGCGCGGATGAACCCTTTTTCAAAGTCGCCGTGGATCACGCCAGCGGCCCGGGGCGCGGTTGTGCCTGTCCGAATGGTCCAGGCACGTGCTTCCTTGGGGCCGACCGTGAAATAGGTCTCGAGATGCAGCAGGTCGTAACCGGCGCGGATCAGGCGGTCGAGGCCCGCCTCGGACAGGCCCATCTCTTCCAGAAACATCACAGCTTCCTCAGGTTCCAACTGGCTGATTTCTTCCTCGATCTGGGCCGAGATCACCACGTGGCTGTTGCCCTGTGCCGCTGCCATGGCCGCCACCGCCTCGGAATGCGCATTGCCGCTGGCGGCCTCCGCTTCGCCCACATTGCACACGTACAAGACCGGCTTGGTTGTCAGCAGTTGCAGCATGGCCCAGGCTTTGGCGTCTTCGGCGTCCACCTCGACAACGCGCGCAGGCTTGCCATCTTCGAGGGCGGCGAGCGCGTCTTTCATCAGGCGTTCCTGCTGCACCGCCTCCTTGTCGCCACCACGCACCTTGCGCACGATATTCTGCAGACGTTTCTCGATGCTCTCGATGTCGGCCAGCATCAGTTCGGTTTCAATCGTTTCGGCGTCTGCCACGGGGTCAACGCGACCCTCCACGTGGGTCACGTCACCGTCTTCAAAGCAGCGCAGCACGTGGGCGATGGCGTCCACTTCGCGAATGTTGGCCAGGAACTGGTTGCCGAGGCCTTCGCCCTGGGACGCGCCTTTCACCAGCCCGGCAATGTCTACAAAGGTCATCCGCGTTGGGATAATGGACTTGGACGCGGCAATCGCGGCCAGTTTGTCCAGCCGATCGTCCGGGACCGCCACTTCGCCCACATTGGGTTCGATGGTGCAGAACGGAAAATTCGCCGCCTGCGCCGCAGCCGTTTTTGTCAGCGCGTTGAAAAGCGTGGACTTGCCCACATTCGGCAGGCCCACAATGCCCATCTTGAAACCCATCTTGCGCCCCTCATGTCGCGATCCGCTTGCTTCTAGCAGGCCCGGGCACAAGCGCAAGACGCAAGCCCCTTGCCTTTCCGCGGTCACTGGGCCAATGGAAACCGAACAGAGGGAGCAGCGCTCATGGACACCCGGATCGACGCAAAATTTGCAGCGCTCAAAAGCGAGGGGCGCAAGGCCTTCGTCGCCTATGTCATGGCCGGCGACCCGGATTTCGACACCTCGCTTGAGGTGGTCAAGGGGCTGCCCGGCGCCGGCGTTGACGTCATCGAACTGGGTCTGCCCTTTACCGATCCGATGGCCGACGGGCCGACAATCCAGCTGGCCGGTCAGCGCGCGCTTGGCAATGGCATGACACTCGAGCGTACGCTGGATCTGGCCCGCGCCTTCCGCGAGACCGACGACACGACACCGATTGTGCTGATGGGCTACTACAACCCGATCTACTCGCGCGGCGTCGATCAATTTCTGTCTGACGCAAAGGCCGCCGGTATCGACGGCCTGATTGTCGTCGATCTGCCGCCCGAAGAAGACGCCGAATTGTGCCTGCCTGCCCAGGCTGCGGGTCTGAACTTCATTCGTCTGGCGACACCCACCACCGACGATGTCCGCCTGCCCCGTGTGCTGCAGAACACATCCGGCTTCGTCTACTATGTCTCGATCACGGGCATCACCGGCGCCGCCGAAGCCCAGGCCGGCGACGTAGGCCCCGAGGTTGCACGGATCAAGGCCGCGACCGATCTGCCGGTCATCGTGGGCTTTGGCATCAACACACCGGACAAGGCCCGCGGCATTGCCAGCATTGCGGATGGCGCTGTGGTCGGCTCGGCCATCGTCAGCAAGATCGGTGCGGGCGAACCCGTGGACGATGTCCTGGCCTTCGTTGCTGGTCTTGCGGAGGGTGCGCACAGCGCCTGAACGGCGGACAGGCCGACACTCCCAGACTTCCCGCCATGCGGGAAATATCTGAATCTGTTGAGTTTTCTCGAAATTGTGTCACATTCGACGCCAACTCACGTCGCACGATTTCAACACGCATGTTATCGCAGCACCCAACCGCACAGGAAGTGTCCGAGCACTTGCTTGACCTCACCGGTCACGCGCTCATGAGCGGCGACATGCGCACGTTTCTCGATGCGTTGTCATTCCCGTACGAACTGGAAACCGAAAGCGGCAAGCGCCTGTACCACGCGGCCGACGAGATCGAGGATGTCTTTCATGCGGTTCACGATCATCTCAAGCAGATGCGCGTGACCATTCTTGCGCGCCACTGCGTAGCCGCCGAATTTCGAACACCTGACGAAGTCATCGCCACGCATGAAACACGGCTGATCAGCGACGGCCTTTTGATCGAGGACCCGTTTCCGACGCTGTCTGTTCTGGTGCGGGGCGCAGACGGCGACTGGAAAATCCGCGCGTCGTCCTACGACGTACCAGCCGACTCGATCTATCGGAGCGCGCTGAGCAACTAGGGTAAAGGCCCGCCAATCCTAGGGCAGTCGAGCGCGCGCCTGCTCCACGATCGAAATGGCCGCCGCAACCGCGTCCTCAATGCGCATCTCCGACGTGTCGAGGACATGGGCCGTGTCCGCGGGCCGCATCGGCGCCGTTGCCCGCTCCGCATCGCGCGCATCCCGAGCGCGCACATCGTCCAACACCTGCGCGAGCGTCACATCATCACCGCGCGCAACCAGTTCGGCATGCCGCCGCGCCGCGCGTACGGTGTCGGATGCAGTGACAAACAACTTGGCTTCGGCTTGCGGGCATATCACCGTACCGATGTCACGTCCGTCCAATACAGCCCCCCCGGCACGTCTGGCAAAGGCACGCTGAAAATCCAGCAGGGCCGCCCGCACCTCGGGCATGACAGCCACCCGGCTTGCAGCCTGCGCGACCTCAGCCGTGCGCAGATCGGCCCGCTCCAGCGAGTCCGGAACCAGCGACTGCGCCGCCGCGATCGGGTCAACGCCGTCCAGCATCCGCGCGCCGACCGCGCGATAGAGCAGTCCGGTATCAAGATGCGCCAAACCAAAGCGCGCCGCGAGCGCGCGGGACACTGTGCCCTTGCCAGCCGCCGCAGGCCCGTCGATCGCAACGGTAAAGGGCGCAGTTGTCATGGCCTAGCCATTGTCCCGGCGCACCTGTGCGCCAAGGCCCTGCATCAACGACTCAAAAATCGGGAAGGACGTCGCGATTGGCCCGCCATCATCCACCGACATCGGCTTTTGCGTGGCCATCCCCATGACGAGGAAGGACATCGCGATGCGGTGATCCAGATGGCTTGCCGCCACCGCGCCACCCGGCACATTCCCGTGACCCCGCCCAAGAACAGTCCACCAATCAGGCCCGTCCTCGACGCCGATACCGGCCGCCCGCAAGCCTGCAGCCATCGCATCGATCCGGTCGCTTTCCTTGACCCGCAATTCGCGGACACCCGGCATATGCGTCTCTCCGGTCGCAAAGCAGGCCACGACCGACAACACGGGGTATTCATCGATCATGCTGGCCGCGCGCTCTGCGGGCACCTCAATCCCCTTCAGATCAGGCGAAAACCGGGCGCGCAGATCGGCCACCGGCTCGCCGCCTTCTTCGCGCATGTTCTCATATTCCAGATCAGCCCCCATCTCGCGCAATGTGGTAAAGAGTCCGGCCCGCGTCGGGTTGAGCCCGATATTGGGAACCAGCACGTCAGACCCCGGCACGATCAACGCCGCACATACCGGAAAGGCGGCCGATGACGGGTCACGCGGCACCACGATATGCTGCGGTTTCAACTCGGGCTGACCCTTGAGCGTGATCACGCGGCCTGCGTCGGTGTCTTCGGTCCGGATATCGGCGCCGAACCCGGCCATCATGCGCTCGGTGTGGTCGCGGGTCGCTTCCGCTTCGGTCACCACAGTCTCGCCCGGCGCGTTCAGCCCGGCAAAGAGAACCGCGGATTTGACCTGCGCCGAGGGCACCGGAACGGAATAGCGCGCCGGCACCGGATCCGCCGCCCCGACGATTGTCATGGGCAAACGCCCCTCGGCGCGCCCAACCGCCTGCGCCCCAAAAAGGGCCAGCGGATCCGTGACCCGCGCCATGGGCCGTTTGTTCAGGCTCGCATCCCCCGTAAAGGTGGCCGTGATGGGCGATGTTGCCATCGCCCCCATGATCAGCCGCACACCGGTGCCGGAATTGCCGCAGTCAATCACCTGCTCCGGTTCTGCAAATCCGCCGACGCCAACGCCATGGACAGACCAGTCACTGCCGCCGTGGTTGATCACCTCTGCGCCAAAGGCCTGCATGGCGCGGCCCGTGTCCAGCACGTCCTGCCCTTCGAGCAGGCCCGAAATTGTCGTCTCGCCCACGCTCAGCGCGCCAAGGATCAGCGACCGGTGCGAAATCGACTTGTCGCCCGGCACCTCCGCCACGCCGGTCAGTGGCCCGCAAGCGGAAGAGGTCATGGGGATCGGCGCACCGTGACTAGACATGTTTGGCCTCGCAGGAAATCAGTCGCGCGCACACCTAGCGCCCAACATCGGCAGCGTCTAGAGCACCTCGTCAACCACCCGCTTCAAGCGCGCCAGCGTGCCGTCGACATCATAAAGCTTGTCGAGACCAAAGAGCCCCAGACGAAAGGTCCGGAAATCCGCAGGCTCGTCACATTGCAGCGGTACACCGGCCGCAATCTGCATCCCCTGCGCCGCAAATCGCTTGCCGGTCTGGATCTCAGGGTCTGCGGTGTAACTGACAACAACCCCCGGCGCGCCGAATCCGTCCGCTGCGACAGAAACGACGCCCTTCCCGGCCAACATCGCGCGCACCGCATTGCCCAACGCCCACTGGGCGTCCTTGAGCTTGTCGAACCCGTAGGCTTGCGTTTCTTGCATCGTGTCACGGAAATCGCGCAGCGCGTCCGTCGGCATCGTCGCGTGATAGGCGTGACCGCCCCCCTCATAGGCCGCCATGATCTCATGCCACTTCTTCAGATCGATGGCGAAACTGTCCGATGACGTGGTTTCCATCCGGGCAACGGCGCGTTCCGACAGCATCACAAGACCCGCACAGGGCGACGCACTCCAACCCTTCTGCGGTGCCGAGATCAGGACATCGACGCCGAGACCCCGCATGTCGATCCAGGCGCAGCCCGAGGCAATGCAATCCAGCACCATGAGCGCACCCACCTCATGCGCCGCAGCGGCCATGGCCGCGATATACGCATCCGGCAGGATGACACCCGCGCTCGTTTCGACATGGGGTGCGAAGACGACGTTGGGCTTTTGCTCTTTGATGGTTGCGACCACATCTTCGATCGGGGCCGGCGCGAAGGGCGACGGCGTGTCGTTGCCGGTCTGCCGCGCCTTGAGCACGGTCGTGTTCGCTGTCAGGCCGCCGGTTTCGAAAATCTGGCTCCAGCGATAGGAAAACCATCCGTTGCGCACAACCAGCACGTCCGCGTCCCGACCGAACTGGCGGGCAACGGCCTCCATCCCGAACGTGCCGCCTCCGGGCACCACCACAACGGCATCGGCCTTGTAGACCTGTTTCAGCATTGCGGAGATGTCGTTCATCACCCCCTGAAACACCGCGCTCATGTGGTTCAGCGACCGGTCCGTGAAAACGACCGAAAATTCCTCGAGCCCTTGCGGGTCGACCGTGTCTAGCAATGCAGGCATGCAGCGTACTCCTCTTTGCAGCGTGGCTTACCCCGCGACGCAGGAGACAGCAAAGTCTTTGTGGGTATACGAACGGCATTTGCAGGGCCAACAGGCGCAACCGCGATCAGCCCTTTGTGGTCTTGCGAGCAAAGCGGCCGTTTCGCGCGCCGCTCAGGATCGGCCCACAGCTGAAATCTGCGGCTCTACGTCGACCGGGAACATGCGCACCTGGTTGCGCCCGCCATTTTTTGCTGAATAAAGCGCTGCATCGGCACGGTGGATTGCGGTTTCGATATTGTCAGCGGCTTCCTTCAGGGAACCACCGATCGAGACCGTGACATTCAGCGTCGTGCCCGCATCGTCGATCGGGCTGTCCGCGACGGTTGCGCGCAACCGCTCGGCCATGATAGCGCCAGTTTCTGCATCAGCTTCCGCCAGAAAGACAACGAACTCTTCGCCGCCAAAACGGCAGACGATATCGCCCGGCTCCACCGCATCCTGCAGCACCTTCGCGACATGCGAGATCACCCGGTCCCCGGTGAGGTGCCCATAGGTGTCGTTGACGCGCTTGAAGAAGTCGATGTCGACCATCAGGGATATGCCGTAGGCGCGCGGTTGCTGCGCCATCCGCTCAAAGAAAAAGTCGCGCGTGGCCACGTCCGTGAGCCTGTCACGCTCCACCAGGCGGCGCAACTCTTCGGACAGGTGCACGTTTTCGCGGATCTTTGTCCCGACAAACAGGCATGTCGGGATCGTGACAAGCGTCACAATCAGCATCGTGCCCGGCACCGTTCGCGGCACGAATGCAGACGGGAAAATCACGTAGTTCAGCAAAACCGCGAGCACCATGGACGTCACAGTCACCACCAGTGAAAACAGGATAACGTCAAATTTGCTTTCGATTTTCACATGAAACCCCTCGCCGAATGACACCACACATACAGCAAGGGAACAACTCAAAGGTTAATTTGAGCGGCTCAACGGGCCGGGGCGGCGCTCCTCGCTCAAAAGCACATTGGCCTCAACCTCACCCGCGCCCGGCAATGTCATGATCCGGCGCCGCAAAACCCTCTCGAAATCCGACAGGTCACGCGCCACGACGCGCAAGCGGTAGTCATAGAGACCAAGGACATGTTCCACCGTCTGCACCTCCGGAATGGCGCTGACGGCGCGTTCGAAGTCTTCCAGGCTGACGCGGCCCTTCGTGGCCAGCTTGACACCCAGAAACACGGTCACGCCAAACCCGAGGGCCTGCGCGTCCAGCACCAGCCGCTGCCCCTTGGTCACACCCGCCTCGCGCAACCTCCTGATCCGACGCCAGGCCGCCGGTTGCGACAAACCGCAAGCACGGCCAACGGCACCCGCCCCCTGCCCCGCATCCCGCGCCAAAAGGGCCAGAATCGCGCGGTCGATATCGTCTATGTCGATCAAAGCGGCAGCGCCTCGTCGCTCTTGATCCGGGCGACGTGCATCAACGCCTCGATATCCGCTATGTGCGGCAACGTGAGGATATGGGCACGATAGAGGTGCTGATAATGCGGCATGTCCCGCGCGATCACGGAGAGCCGCACATCGACCCGCCCCAGAAAGGTCTGGATCTCGATCACTTCCGGCACTTGCCGTGCAGCGCCGATAAAATCGTCAAAGGCGTTGGCTTGCGTCTTGTCCAATGTGACCCGCAATGACACTTCGACCGCATATCCCAACACACCCCAGTCAATCACGGCCTGGACCCCCTGCACCAGACCCGCCGCGCGCAGCTTGGCCTGTCGGCGCACCAACTGCCCGGCCGTCACCCGCGCGCGCTCGGCCAACTCCGCCGGGGCCAGTGACGGGTCCGCCTGCCACTGACGCAGGATGCGTCGATCCATATCATCAAGCATGATTTCTTCCGGATATTACTGTTTGGCGCATGATCCAATCTTCATCTTGCCAAATAAACTCAAAATACAACGCTGACCAGAGCACAATACACACATATAACGCGCCCCAGGTAATAACTCCGGAGGGAACACCATGCGCGTGTATTACGACCGCGATTGCGACATTAACCTGATCAAGGACATGAACGTGGCCATCCTCGGCTACGGCTCCCAGGGCCATGCCCACGCCCTCAACCTGCGCGACAGCGGCGCCAAGAACGTCGTCGTGGCACTGCGCGAAGGCTCGCCCAGCATTGCCAAGGCCGAAGGCGAAGGCCTGAAAACCATGGGCATCGCCGAGGCAGCCGCCTGGGCCGACCTGATCATGTTCACAATGCCCGATGAACTGCAGGCCGAAACATACAAGAAATACGTCCACGACAACATTCGTGAAGGCGCCGCCATCGCCTTTGCCCACGGGCTGAACGTCCATTTCGGCCTCATTGAACCCAAGGCGGGCATCGACGTTGTCATGATGGCACCCAAGGGCCCCGGCCACACCGTGCGCGGCGAATATGTCAAAGGCGGCGGCGTGCCCTGCCTCGTGGCCGTGGACAAGGACGCCTCCGGTCGCGCGCTTGAGATTGGCCTCAGCTACTGCTCCGCCATCGGGGGCGGTCGTTCGGGCATCATCGAGACGAACTTCCGCGAGGAATGCGAAACCGACCTCTTCGGCGAGCAGGCTGTCCTTTGCGGTGGCCTGGTCGAGCTGATCCGCATGGGCTTCGAGACGCTTGTCGAGGCGGGCCTATTTCGAGTGCCTGCACGAGGTGAAGCTGATCGTGGACCTGATCTATGAAGGCGGCATTGCCAACATGAACTACTCGATCTCCAATACGGCTGAGTATGGCGAATATGTCTCCGGCCCGCGGGTGTTGCCCTATGACGAGACCAAGGCCCGCATGAAGGCGATCCTGACAGACATCCAGACCGGCAAGTTCGTGCGCGACTTCATGCAGGAAAACGCCGTTGGCCAGCCCTTTTTCAAAGGCACGCGCCGCATCAACGACGAACACCAGATCGAAGCGACGGGCGAAACGCTGCGCGGCATGATGCCGTGGATCTCGGCCGGCAAAATGGTCGACAAGGCGCGGAACTGATCGGCCAGGCTCCGCAAAAAACAGTCTGTGATCAACGCCCCGGCCCGCTCGGGGCGTTTTTCTTTCTCTGCCGGATTTGAAACGGGGGGGCACCCGCCCGGCCACCGGGGGCGACGCTTCAGGCTTTATGCATTTGGGCGGCTTCAATTCTGGATCAGGGCGTTTTCCCATTCCGACAGAAACTTGTTCCGCTTCAGCGTATCGAGAAAGGTCAACAGCGCAGGTTCCAGCGCAATCGTCGCCCGGTCCCGCCCGTCGGCCCGCCCCAGAAGCGGCGGCAAGGACCCTGTCCCGGCATTGGGATCCGACTGATACGCCACCAGAAACCGTATGAACCGCTCCGCCACTTCGGGCTCGGCGGTGGCGCGCGACACAAAGGCCGTCCGCATCATTGTGGTCGGAAAATCGGAAGGCTGCACGATCTCGAGCATGCTTTCATCGCCAGCCCGCGCCTGCGCATAGCTGCCCAGCACGTTGTAGGCGACCGCAATGGTTCCATCGGTCAAATCGTCGATCATGTCGCCGGAACAGCAATAAAGCCGCACATCAAGGCTGCCCATCACCTCCATCAACCGCCAGAAGGTTTCGGACGCGCGCGCGTCCTGTGTTGCGAACAGATAGCCAAGCCCGGACTGACGCACGTCATAGGTACCGACGCGGTTGCGGAACACCTCTGGCCGCGCGCGCAGCGCCTCGATCAGGTCCTGCCGGGATTGCGGAATTGGCATGCCGTCGAACGCAGCGCGATTGATCACAATCGACGCAGGCTCCGACGTGAACGCAAAAAGGCTCTGCCGCCACGTGGCCCAGTCGGGATGCGCCACGGTTTCGAGCGTAGCGGCGAACCCGTCATTGGTCAGCTTCAGTTGCAGATCCATCGCGCTTGATATGGCGATGTCATAGGCCTCCGGCGTCTGGCGAAACCGCCGGTCGATATCGGCCGTGCCGGTCACCAGATATTCCACCGTGACATCCGCATTTGCGGCGGTAAACGCCTCGATCATCGGGGCGAACAAATGCGTGTCCGTGCTCGAGATCACGCGCAGCGTCGTCGTGCCCGGCACCTGGTTGAAGACCTGACGGTCCTCGAACGCCTGCGCCCACGCCGCTTGCGCAAACACGATCCAGACTACAGCGATAAAGTAACGCACGCGCCGCCTCCCTCCCGGTTTGTCAGCGCGATCCCGCCCCCATGCGCCGTTGCAACATCCTGCGCGATGGTGAGCCCAAGGCCCGAGCCGATGGTCCCGTCCGCATTCTGTCCGCGCTTGAACCGCGCGGTCAGGGTCTCAACCTCGTCGTCCATGAACCCCGGCCCCTGATCGCACACCGTGATGCAGGCGCCGCTCTTGCCCGTTACGACAATGTCGATGGTGCTGTCCGCAGGCCCGTATTTCATGGCGTTGTCGATCAGATTGCGCAGCGCGTTCTGTATGAGGATCGGATCCCCAGCATAGGGCACCGCCGCATCGCCCCGCAGATCCAGCGACAGGTCCTTCATCTCGGCAATGGGTTTCATCCGCAGGACCAGTTCGCCCACCAGTTCAACCAGATCAATCTCCTCTCGCTGAAGATGGTCGGCCCGAAACGTGGTCATCGCGTGATCCAGCAATTGCCCTGCCGCGCGAGAGCTTTCGTCGATCGCCTTGACCATCGACCGCATCGCTTCGCGGTTCTCCTCCTTGTCGACCCGCTGCAACGTGGCTTCGGCATAGGAGCGCACCGTGGCAAGCGGGGTCCGCACCCGATGGGCCGCTTCAGCGATGAAATCCTCGGACTGGCTCAGCGAATGATCAAGCCGACCCATGAGCGAGTTCAGGGACCTTACAAGAGGCGCCATTTCGCGTGGCACCGGCGTTTTGAACGGGCTGAGGTCCTGTGGCCCGCGGCGCGTGACCGAGTCCGTCAGGTTGTTGAGTTGCCCGATCGTGGCCGAGGTGGCCCAAAACGACAGAGCCGCCGCAAGGGCAAAGAAACCGATGCCCAGAAAGGCCGCATTGCGCGAAATCTGATCCAGCGTGTCCGACATCGCATCCTGCGTCTGCGCCAGTACGATCTGAACCTCGGTCCGGCTGTTCGCCCCGATCAGGGTCCGGTTGGCCCCCACCTGGCGCACCCGCGCACCGCGCATTTCAGCGGATCGAAACACCGGCTCGGCATCCCCCGACATCTCGGTGATCGGCAAATCGTCATATCCGGACAGAAAATCACCGTCCTGGAAAATCGCATAGAACACACGATCATCCGCCCGTGTGCTCAGCATCGAAAAGGCGGCGTAGGGAATGTCGACCTCGACCACCCCATCGCGGAACGCCGCTGCGTCCAGCATCGAGGTGACGGACGCCGCAAGAATTTTATCCTGCCCCTGCTGGGCCACCTGAACGGCATAATTGCGCACCACGAAAAACAGCATGACAGCCAAAAGAGCGGCCCCGCCGATCAATGTCAGCACAAGACGGTTTCTGAGCGACCCGGAGACGGCCGCGCTATCCGACATGATCCAACCGATAGCCAAGACCGCGCAATGTCATGATCTTGAGGTCCGAGTTTTCCAGATGTTTGCGCAGCCGACCGACATAGACTTCTATCGCGTTTTCCGAGACGTCGTCGTCATAGGAAAACAGCCGATCCGCCAGCTTTTGCTTGGAAAACACCTGACCCGGCGCATTCAGGAACACCTCGAGCAGGCGCAATTCGCGGTTGCGCAGGGTGACGGCCTCGCCCTCGACCGACAGATTGCCGGCAACCGGGTCGAACACGACGCCGCCGATCTCGATCTTGGTGCGCGCATTCCCGGATTTTCGCCGCAGCACGGCCCGGCACCGCGCCTCCAGTTCGGCGTGGTCAAAGGGCTTGGTTACGTAGTCATCCGCGCCGAGGTCCAGCGAACCGATTCGATCCGACACCTGGCTTCGGGCGGTCAGTACAATCACAGGTGTGTCCAGATTGCTGGCACGATGCGTCTTGAGAAAGGCCCGCCCGTCACCATCCGGCAGCATGATGTCGAGCAGGATCAGGTCATATTCTCCGGTCGCGACAAAGGCGGAGGCATCCGCCAATTTCTCTGCATGATCAATGACATGCCCGTCCAGTCGCATGCGCGAGGCAATCGCATTGGCAAGCTCTTTGTTGTCTTCGACCAGCAGGAATTTCATCAGGTTTCTGCGATGTGAGTTCTGGGGTGACAGGTTTGTGTCAGGTTGACATGCTTTCAACCACATCAACTGAGCCGCCAAGCGGACAGTTGTCAAATGGGAGGACAAAATGTCGAATTTCAAACTGGGCCGTCGCGCCCTGCTTGCGGCCGTGGCCGCGTTTGGTCTTGCAGGCCCGGTGGCCGCTGATGGCCATCAGGTTCTGGACAGCATCCACTTTCTGATCCCCGGCGGTGCCGGCGGTGGCTGGGACGGGACCGCCCGTGGCACGGGCGAGGCCCTGACAGGCGCCGGTCTGGTGGGCACTGCATCCTACGAAAACATGTCCGGTGGCGGCGGCGGCAAGGCCATCGGCTTTCTGATCGAGAACGCCGACAGCAACTACGGCACGCTGATGGTCAATTCGACCCCCATCGTGATCCGTTCGCTCACCGGTGTGTTCCCGCACAACTTCCGCGACCTGACGCTGGTGTCGGGCACGATTGGCGATTACGCGGCGATCGTTGTGGGCAAGGACAGCCCGCTCAACTCGATGGCCGACCTGATCGCGGCCTTTGACGCGGATCCCGGCGCCACAGCCATCGGCGGCGGCTCCGTGCCCGGCGGCATGGACCACCTCGTTGCGGCCATGGTCATGGAAGCTGCCGGCAAGGATGCGCTTGGCGTCAAGTACATCCCCTATGACGCGGGCGGCAAAGCGATGGCGGCCCTTCTGTCCGGCGAAATCGCAGCCCTGTCCACCGGCTTCTCCGAAGCGGTCGATCTGTCCAATGCGGGCGAGGTCAAGATCATCGGCGTCACATCCGACGCGCGCGTCGATGCGGCCCCTGATGCCATGACCATGAAAGAGCAAGGCATCGACACGACCTTTGTCAACTGGCGCGGGTTCTTTGCCGCTCCGGGTCTGCCAGAGGACATGCTGGCAAAATATCAGGACGCCATTGCCAAGATGTATGAGACCGACGAATGGGAAGCCGTGCGCGCGCGCAACGGCTGGGTCAACATCCACAATTCCGGCGACGATTTCCTGACCTTCCTGGAAGCGCAGGAACAGGTCATCGGCGACCTGATGAAGAAGCTGGGCTTCCTCTGAGCAAAGCTTGGTGCGAGGGGTTTCACCCCCTCGCGCTCCCCAGGATATTTTCAGCAAGAGGAAGGGGAGACTGAAATCCCCCCTTCCCTAGGAAGACAAACCTTCCCCTTGCGCGGTCATCGGCTTCCCAGCCTGTACCGCACGACCAGAAGCAGACAAATTGGTTAAAATTGTCTTTCCTCTTGCTGAAAACATCCCGGGGGTCCGGGGGCTGGCCCCCGGTCCGACCGAACAACAAAGGACACCACGATGGCACTGGATCGCTGGATTGCGCTGGTCTTGCTGGGCATATGCCTGGCCTATGGCTATGCCGCCTGGTTTACGATGGACGGCAGCCTCGCGCCGTTCATGCGCCGCAACCCGATCTGGCCCAGCACCTTTCCCAAGGTCCTGTCCATCCTCGGCATACTCGCGACGCTGGCCATCCTGCTGGGCGTCGAGAAGAGCGAACCGAAAGAGGCGGACATCGACTACCGTCGCCTCACCGAATACCACCTTGGGCAAGCGCTGCTGTTGCTGGGCCTGATGGTGGTCTACGCGCTTTGCCTGCGTCCCGTGGGCTTCCTGATCTCCACCTCGGCCTTCCTGATCCTGGGCTCCTTAATCCTGGGTGAGCGCAAATGGCTCATCATGCTGCCCGTGTCGCTGATCGCCACGGTCGCCGTCTGGTATCTGGTGCAGGAAGTACTCGGGATCTACATGCGCCCGCTTCCGGGCTTCTTGGGAGGCTGACATGCTCGAAGGACTGCTGATCGGCCTGACCACGGCCCTGTCGTTTCAAAACCTCGCGATGGTTGTCGCAGGCTGCCTGATCGGGACATTCATCGGAATGCTGCCGGGCCTGGGCCCGATGTCGATCATCGCCATCATGATCCCGGTGGCCATCTCCATGGGGGACCCGTCGGCGGCGCTCATTCTGTTGGCGGGCGTCTATTACGGCGCAATTTTCGGCGGCTCGACCTCGTCGATCCTGCTGAACGCCCCCGGTGTCGCCGGCACCGTTGCCTCCAGTTTCGATGGATACCCCATGGCGCGACAGGGCAAGGCCGGCAAGGCGCTGACCATCGCGGCCATCGCCAGCTTTGCAGGCGGCACGATCGGAGCCATTCTGCTGATGATCTTTGCCCCTGCGCTGTCATCGGTTGCCCTGCTTTTCCATTCGGCGGAGTATTTCGCGCTGATGGTCGTGGGATTGTCGGCCATCGCCGCCTTTGCCGGAACCGGCCAGGTCGCAAAGGCCATGATCATGACGATCCTCGGCCTGATCATGGCGACCGTGGGCGAAGGTGCGCTGTTCAACCTGCCCCGGTTCACCATGGGGATCATGGACCTGCAATCCGGCTTTGGCTTTATCACGTTGGCCATGGCGATGTTCGCCCTGCCCGAGGCGCTGTTTCTCGTCCTGAAGCCAAAAGACCTCAAGGGCGACGACGGCGAGATCAAGGATCTGCGCATCACCGGAGCCGAAGCACGTGCCATCGCGCCGGTCGTCGGCCGCCAATCGCTGCAGGGCTTTTTCATCGGAGTTCTGCCCGGCGCAGGCGCGACCATTGCCAGCTTCCTCGGCTACGCGGTTGAGCGCAACATCGCGCCGAAAAGCGAACAGGACGAGTTTGGCAAAGGCTCAATCAAGGGCCTCGCCGCACCCGAAACCGCCAACAACGCGGCCTGTACCGGGTCCTTTGTGCCGCTCCTGACGCTTGGCATTCCCGGCTCCGGCACCACGGCCATCCTGCTGGGCGCGCTGATCGCGCTGAACGTGACGCCCGGGCCACGGCTGATGATCGACGCGCCACAGGTGTTCTGGGCGGTCATCATGTCGATGTTCATCGGCAATCTGGTGCTCCTGATCCTCAACCTGCCCCTGATCCCCTACATTGCCAAAGTGCTCGCGGTCCCGCGCAACTACCTGATCCCGTTCATCCTCTTTTTCACCCTGATGGGTGCGTATATCGGGCAGAACAACGCAACCGAACTGCTTTTGCTTGTGGGCTTCGGCATCTGCGCCACGGCCCTGAAATTTGCCGACTATCCGCTGGCGCCGCTGCTGATCGGCTTCATTCTTGGCGGTATGATGGAGGACAACTTTGCCCGCTCCATGCAACTGTATGACGGTGTCGCCTTCATCTGGGAGCGGCCCATGACCCTCGGGCTGCTGGTCATCGCCGCGATCCTCGTCGTGTTGCCAAGCTATCGGGCCCGCCGCGCCAGGGCACGTGCAGCGGGTGTGGCCGAGGGGGATTGAGCGCCGAACGACGTTTCCTGCGTTCAAGGTGCGTTGCGCAAGCCGGTCGCATGTCCTCGGGTGATCCGAGCGAGTGTCAGTAACCTGTTGATTTTTCCCTGATCGCCGTCAGATCAGCGGGCGCGTGCCATGGACATCCCCGGGTCGATCCGCGAGTGTCCGGCCATGACAACCGGTCCGCACATCACCTCCTGGAGCTGGCTCATGGTCGCCACGCTCGGGCTGACATGGGGTGGCACCTTCCTTGTCACGGAATTGGCTCTGGAGGGGCTCACGCCCTTCTGGCTGGCGACGGGTCGGATCGGTTTTGCCGCTATTCTGATGATCGTCATCTGGGGCGCCCTGGGCTTTCGCCTGTTCTCGCGCAGGCCCACACGCGGCACGTTGATGGCGCTGACCACCATCGGTGCGCTCAGCTCGGCGGTGCCGTTCATGCTGCTGGCCTGGGGTCAGCAATTCGTCACCTCGGGCTTTGCGGGTGTGTCCATGGCGTCCGTGGCCCTGATCGTGCTTCCGCTTGCGCATTTCCTCGTGCCGGGTGAGCAGATCACGTGGCGCAAGGGGCTCGGCTTTCTCATTGGCTTTGCCGGTGTCTGCGTCCTGCTGGGCGGGCAAGCCTTCGAGACGACGGGCAGCACGATGGAGCCCTATGGCCGCGCCGCCTGCATCGGGGCGGCCGCGTGCTACGGGGTCTCGTCCATCCTGATGCGGCGGCTGCCGGCAATCGACCCGATTGGCCTCGCGACCATCCTGTTGATCATCGCGGCGCTCATCGTGCTGCCCGCCGCCTGGATCGTCGAGGGACCGCCGCCGCTGCCGGACACGCGCACACTCGTCATCATCGCCTTTCTTGGGCTGATCCCCACGGCGGCTGCAAACTTTCTGCGCGTGCTTGTGATCCGCAGCGCGGGGCCGGTATTCATGTCACTGACCAACTATCAGGTGCCGATCTGGTCGGTCGTGCTGGGCGCGTGGATCCTCTCGGAGCCCCTGCCCGGCAGCCTGCTCTGGGCGCTCGTCCTGATTCTGGCAGGCGTCGGCCTCAGCCAGTACGGCGCGTTCCGGCGGCTGTTTTCCCGTCAGGCGGACACCGCGTCCTGAACGGCCTGCACGACGCGGTCGACGCTGGCCTCGAGCACCGCCGCATCTTCGCTCTCGGCCATGACGCGGATCAGCGGTTCTGTCCCGGATTTGCGGATGAGCAGGCGGCCATTGCCAGTCAACTGCCCTTCGGCATCTGAAATGGCGGATTTGACAGCCTCCATCTCCAGCGGGGTCTGCCCCGCCGAAAAGCGGACGTTTTTCAATAGCTGCGGCACCGGCTCAAACACATGCAAGACTTCGCTGGCGCGTTTGCCGGTGCGTACCAGTTCGGCGAGGAACTGCAGGCTGGCCAGCAGCCCGTCGCCTGTCGTGGCATAATCCGTCATCACGATGTGCCCGGATTGCTCGCCGCCAAGGTTGAACCCACCCGTGCGCATGCGTTCCACAACATAGCGGTCGCCCACAGCGGTGCGTTCCAGCCGCAGGCCACGCCCTTCCAGAAACCGCTCAAGGCCGAGGTTGGACATGACCGTTGCCACAAGTGCGTTGCCTTTCAGCGCACCCTCTTCGGCCCAACGCGCCGCCATGAGGCCCATGAACTGATCGCCATTGGCAACGGCGCCGGTTTCGTCCAGCAGGATCACGCGGTCCGCGTCGCCATCAAGGCAGATGCCCACATCCGCACCGTGCGCGACAACCGCCTCGGCGGCCGTTTGCGGATGCGTCGACCCGCAGCCTTCGTTGATGTTGTATCCGTTGGGGGCAACGCCGATGGGGATCACGGTGGCGCCGAGTTCCCAAAGAGCTTCGGGCGCGACCTTGTACGCAGCGCCGTTGGCGCAGTCGACCACAACCTTGAGCCCATCCAGACGCATGGCGCGCGGAAACGACGACTTCACCCGCTCGATATAGCGAAAGCGTCCGTCATCGATGCGCTTGGCCCGCCCGATCTCGCCGGACGGGACGGGGTCGACCCCGTCCGCCACCAGCCGCTCGATCTCGGCCTCTGCCGCATCGCTCAGCTTGAACCCGTCCGGGCCGAAAAACTTGATCCCGTTGTCTTCTGCGGGGTTGTGACTGGCCGAGATCATCACGCCAAGATCAGCGCGCATCGACCGCGTCAGCAAACCGACTGCGGGCGTCGGCACGGGGCCAAGCAGCAGCACGTTCATGCCCGTGCTGGTCAGTCCGGCCGTCAGGGCGTTTTCAAACATGTAGCCGGACAGGCGCGTGTCCTTGCCGATCACAACGCGGTGGACGCCTTGCGCGTCCCTGCGGAAATACCGTCCCACAGCTGCGCCAATCCGAAGCGCCATTTCCACAGTCATCGGGGCGATGTTGGCCGTGCCACGCACCCCGTCGGTGCCAAAGAGCTTTGTCATGCTTCGGGGTGTGCCACGGACGCGCGCCAAAGCGCAATGGCCTGCGCATGATCGGCCACATCGTGCACACGCAGCATCTGCACACCCTGCGCCATCGCCGCGAGGGCCACGCCAATGGACCCGGGCGCACGCGCTTGCGGCGTTGGCGCATTGCCGAGCGTTCCAATGAACCGTTTGCGCGACGCGCCCAACAGGATGGGCACGCCAAGACCGTGAAACAGGCTGATGCGGTTCAGCAGCGCAAGGTTGTGCTCCAGCGTCTTGCCAAAGCCGATCCCGGGATCGGCGGTGATGCGGGTGCGCGGAATTCCGGCAGAAACCAGTGTTTCGATACGTTCATGCAAAAAGTCAAAAACGTCCAGCAACACATTGTCGTAACTCGGGTTTTTCTGCATCGTTTGTGGGTCGCCCTGCGCGTGCATCACGCAGACTGGCACGCCGCGTTCGGCACAAAGCGGTGCGAGTTCAGCGTCAAACGTGAACCCGGACACATCGTTGACGATGTTGGCGCCCGCATCCAAGGCGGCGCGCGCCACGGACGCCTTGCGCGTGTCGATCGAGATCGGGGTTGTGATGCCCGCGTCTCGGATGGCCGCGATCACGGGAGCGGTGCGACGGATTTCTTCGTCCTCGGCAACAGGCGCCGCACCAGGGCGTGTGGATTCACCACCCACGTCAATGATGGTCGCGCCATCGGCCACCATCTGCGCCGCGTGCGCAACGGCAGAACGGACACCGTCATGCGCACCGCCATCGGAAAAGCTGTCCGGCGTGACGTTCAGAATCCCCATGATATCAGTGCGTTTCGTGCCGGAATGGAAGCGCTTTATCACCTGTGGATCAATGTCGCGCACGGACAGAACCTGCGGCCCGGCATCGCGGGACAGGACTTCGACATGGGCAAACCATCCGGCCCCAAACGGGGCCGCGTCCGGTGTCCGGACCGGGCCCATTTGCAACAGCGGCCGGACGTATCGCATCAGATCGCGGCTTGGCTGACCGGCATGTGGCGCAGCGCCACCGGTGCCGCGACAGGTCCGTCATCGCCGATCACCAGCATCTCGCGCGCGTCAAAGGTGGCTGCAAACCACGAGGCGAGCGCCACCGCGTCTGCCCCCTTTGCAGACGGCCCGTCGACCGCGTCAAGCACGACCTTCGACGGTGCCCAGACGCAGATTTGCCCATTGCGCATGGCCCAATCCAGCTCGGTCCGCGTGTCGACGACCTTGCAGCGCGCATCGCGCGCCGCGAGCACCCATGCGTTTTGTTCGATGGCCAGGAGATCTATGCGCCGTTGTGCCAGCGGGTGGCTGGCCTCTGGCGCATCCCTATCCGCAGGTCCGACGCAAAAGATGAGCGGACGGCCCATCGCTTGCAGTTGATCAATCCACCCCCCGAGGTGATCTGACGCGATGGCGTCGTTTGACAGATACACCAATTCGGGATGAGGCGTATCCTGATCCACATCGTCCGGCAACGGCCCTGCCGCGATGCGGGCGCGCACGATCTCGACACCAAGGGCACCGGGGCCGCGGTCCAGCTTTTCGATGCGGACAAAGACACGCATCGCCTGTGGTTCGATCAGGATACGGTCCGCGACCCGTTCCGCCAACGTTTCCAGAAGGTTGAGCCGTTCTGCCGCAAGCTCGAACGTGATCGCCTCGGTTACCTTGTCATAGCTCAGGATGCGGTCCACATCATCGTCCAGCGCCTGCCCCTGCGGGCGCACCTCGACCACGATGTTGAAACAGATGCGCTGCGTGACCCCCCGCTCGGCCTGAAAGGCACCGATTTCGACCTCGACAATATGATCGCGCACCGAAATGCGATCCAGCGGCGTGGCATCCGCCGTGGCGGCCGCCCGCTCGGACGGGTGGGCAAAGGCAAGGTGGATTTCAGAGGGCATTGACGGCGTCCTGGTTGTCGTGACAGCGCCCTTCTAGCGCTCTGACCCCGCAGGCAACAGGGCCAAAGGCGGCCCTGTGACGCGTGATTGCGGCATATCGCCTAGTTGTTGGATGCCGTGCGGGAGGTGTGGCGGTAAAACCGGTGCACCCCGATCGAGGCCGTGTGGGTATAGACCCGGCTCCAGCGGGGCCGCACAGCGGTCGTGTGGTAGTGCGTGGCGCCCTGCGTCAGTTCAGGCGCACGCCCGTCCAGAACGGCGCGCGCGATCTTCGACACACGATCCCAGGCTTGCGGCTCGCTGATCCGCTCAGGATTGCCGTCGCAGGTATATGTGAACTGGCACTGATACTTGCGCCCCGTTCCCTGGTTGATCACGCCGCAGACATTGTCGGGAAACCGCGCGCTTTTCACACGGTTCATGATCACTTCGGCAACAGCAAACTGTCCTTTGACCGTTTCGCCACGGGCCTCGAAATAGAGCGCCTCGCTCAGGCACCGCCAATGCGCGTTGCCGGAGGCGGCGGGCTGTGCATCAACCCAGCTGCGCGACATCTTCACCGGGCTGTCCGCGGCGACCTTGGGCTCGGTCAGCATCGCCTGCAATCGGTCGGACGGCACTGCGCGCAGCCCACGCTCTTCCGCTGCACGCAAAGTGTTTCCGGCAGATTGCGATGTATCGGAAATCGCAGCCGTTACAGACGCAGCAATGCAGGCTGCGGCCAAACCAAGCCGCAAAAATGTCCCACGCATGACAACCCCCCAGTCAAGTACAAACTCGGCGCATTTAAAGAAAATATTTACGTTCGTCCAGTTTTCGGGCTGCAACGGGCGTGCATAGCCGGTCTGCGCGCAAGGGAGATCATTGTGCCGCGCGGTACATTCAGTGGCGTGCTCGGAGCCTGCTACCCGATCTTGTGGGATATGGCCAGTTGTGCGGCCGCTAGCCGCGCCACGGGCACCCGGAACGGAGAACAGGACACATAGTCGAAACCGGCCTGTCGACAGAAGGCGATTGATTCGGGGTTGCCGCCATGTTCGCCACAGATGGACAGCGTCAGATCGGGCCGCGCCGCGCGGCCCCGTTCTGAGCCAAGCTGCAGCAGTTCGCCCACGCCCTCCACATCGAGCGAATGGAACGGATCCTCGGCAAAGACCTCCTGACGTACGTAATCCGACATGAACCGACCGGCGTCATCACGGCTCAGCCCGTAGGTCATCTGTGTCAGGTCATTGGTCCCGAAACTCAGGAAACTGCAATACTGCGCAATCTCGCCTGCCCGCAGCGCCGCGCGCGGTGTTTCGACCATCACCCCAAGGCGGTAGTCAAAGCGCGCGCCCTTTTCGGCCGTCACGGCAGCCGCCACGCCGTCGATGCGCGCCCGCACCAGTTCCACTTCGCGTTTGGCGCTGACCAGAGGGATCATGATTTCCGGCACAACCGGGTCGCCCTCACGGCTGGCCTCGATCGTGGCCTCGAAAATGGCACGGGCCTGCATGTCGTAAATCTCGGGCACCGTGATCCCCATGCGCACGCCACGCATCCCCAGCATGGGGTTGTACTCGGCCATCTCTTCGACCCGCCGGGTCACATCCGAAAGCGGCAGATCAAGCGCGTCTGCAAGTTCGCGCTGGCCGTTGCGGTCGCTTGGCAAAAACTCGTGCAGAGGCGGGTCAAACAGGCGGATGCACACGGGCTTGCCCTGCATGATGCGAAAGAGCTGTGTGAAATCATCGCGCTGCATCGGCAGCAGGCGTTCGAGAACCGCGCGCCTGTCATCGCTTGTCTCGGCAAAGATCATTTCGCGCATGACGGTCAGGCGACCGGGCTCGAAAAACATGTGTTCCGTCCGGCAGAGGCCGATGCCCTGCGCCTCGAAATTGCGGGCTGTCTGCGCGTCGGCGGGCGTGTCGGCATTGGCGCGGATGTCGATGTCACGCTCCGCATCCGCCCATTCCATCAGCGCGGTGAATGCGTCATCCAGCGCCGCTTCGAGCATGGCCGGTGCGCCGTGCAGGATCGTGCCGTTGGTGCCATCCACGGTGATCACGTCGCCCGCACAGATCTCGCGCCCGTCCTCGGCGATCAGCTTGCCCTTGGAGGGTTCAAACCGCATGTCACCGACCCCGACGACGCAAGGCAGGCCAATGCCCCGGCCGATCACGGCCGCATGGCTTGTCACACCGCCACGTTCGGTGATCACCGCACTGGCAGCGTGCATGCCCCGGATATCTTCGGGCGCGGTTTCCCGGCGCACGAGGATGCAATCCTCGCGCCGGGCGGCGCTGGCCTGCGCCTCGGTGGCGGAAAACACGACACGGCCCGTCGCAGCGCCCGGGCTGGCGGCGATGCCGGTGCCGATCACATCTCGCTTGGCGTGCCGGTCGACCTGACGGTGCAACAATTCATTGAGCGTGCGCGGCTCGACCCGCATCAGCGCCTCTTGCGGCGGGATGATCCCGTCGCGCGCAAGCTCCACCGCGATCCGGACCGCCGCGCGCGACGACCGGGACACGCGTACGCCGTCCAGAATGTGCAATTGACCGTTTTCGATGGTGAATTCGACCTGCATTTCCTCGCGCAGCTTGTCGCGCATCTCGCGCGCATGGCTGACCAGTTGGGCAAAGGCTTCGGGCACATGTTCTTCGAGCGATGGACCACGCGGATCGCGGGTGATATAGAGGCTGCGTGCATCGCCCATCAGCGCATCACGGCCCTGGCTTTGACGCAGATAGCGCCCTGTTATCTGAGGCTTGCCGGTTTTCGAGGACACAAGTTGCAGCACGCCCGACCCGCTTTCGCCCTGCCCCATGCCAAAGGCCATCTGCTGAATGACGAGGCCGAGGCCCGCATCCGCAGGCGCGCCCTTGGCCTGCCGCAGCAGGCGGGCAGAGGTGCCTTCCCACGCGCGGGCCATGGATTTGAGCACACCTGTGAGTTGCGCCGCCCGGGTGGCGGGAAAGGCGGTTTCCGTTTCGATCTCGTAGGCCTCGAGCGCGCGCCGCAGGGCTTCGGCCCCCTCGCCTTCGATGCCGTCGAACATATCCGGATCGAGGCGATCCACATGGATCGCGTAGCTTTGGACAAAGCGGCAGAAAAGGGCCGTTGCCGCCTCCACGCCCAGCGTGCCGCAGAGCGTTTCATAGCGTTGGTCGTTCATGCCGATGTTGAGGACGGCAGACGGGCCGCCCCAATCGGGGTCTTCGGACGAGGGGCGGACGCAAAGCAGCGCGTCGGACGGAAACTGGCTGAGAATGGCGTCGATATCCGGGAAATGCCCCTTGGCGATGTCCAGCACGGCGTCGAAGGAAAGGGCCACGGTCGTGGGCACCGGCAGGTCGAGACGCGCCAGTCTTTGCAAGCACTTAGCGCGCCCGCCATGGGTTTCGGCGGCGATCGGCGCGCTTGGGGTCACCAGTGTCGTATGCGGGTTATTCTGCACTGCGGCACGTCTCCTGTTCGGAGCGCAGCATAGACAGTCGGCTTGACCTTACAAGGGGTTACGTCAGTGCTGTTTTGCCTGTCACAAGCTGTACACAACCTGTGCACAGGCTGTGCACAGGTCAGGCGGTTTTTTGGGGGCGCTGCCCCCCGGCGCTCCGCGCCTCCCCCCGGAGTTTATTTGGCAAGATGAAGGACGGATCAGCCTTCGAGTTTGGTGAGATCGGCGACGGAGAGGCAAAGGGTGCGGATGCGGCTGAGCAGGTTGAGGCGGTTGCGCCGGATGGTCTGGTTGTCCGCGTTGATCTGGACGGCTTCGAAGAAGGCGTCGATAGGGGTGCGGAGATTTGCCATGGCGTGCATGGCGGTGGCGAAGTCCTGTGCTTCCATTGCCGGGGCGATTTTGGCCTCTGCCTGGTCGAGGGCGGCGAAGAGCGTGCGCTCTTCGTCCGTTTCGGCGAATTTTTCGTCGGCGCCATAGGAGTATTCGACGCCGTCCGTCTCCTCGGCCTGAGTAAGGATGTTGTTGGCGCGTTTGAACCCCTGGATGAGGTTTTCGCCGTCGTCGGTTTTGAGGGTGTCGTTGAGCGCCGTGGCGCGTTTGACGAGGAGGGTGAGGTCGTCGTTTTGGGGCATCGCGATGCAGGCGTCAATGATGTCGTGGCGGATGCCTTGATCGCGGAGGTAGACTTTTAGGCGGTCGTGGAAGAAGCTTAACAAGTCATCTGCAATTGCAGAATACTTGTCCAAGATATCTTGGTTTGCAGGAACCCGTTGCTTTTCTTCGTCGAAATACGAGGCGACCAATTCTGCCTCCTCCCATCGCAACTGCCACTCTGCCTCGTCCAACGAGCCATCTTTGTAGGCGTCGTATAGCAGATTTTTTGTAGCTTCTTCATTCGCATTATGCTGGTCGGCCCAACGTGCAAGGGTCTCGCTAGTGGAAAACCCAATTAGAATTTGTGCAATGACAGCTCTCAAATTTAGTCCAGCCAAATCCTTGGAAGTTAAGCGAATTGCGCCGAGCGCTGCGCGCCTTAACGCAAACGGGTCCTTAGACCCCGTTGGTTTCTCATCACGCGCCCAGAAGGCTGCCAGTGTATACATTTTGTCGGCCAAAGCCACAGCAACCGAAACTGGCGCTGTCGGCACATCATCCGACGGCCCCAGCGGGGAATAGTGTTCTTGAGCGGCGGCAGCCACCGCGTCGTCCTTGCCCGCTGCCGCGATGTAGTAGCGGCCCATGAGGCCCTGCAATTCGGGGAATTCATAGACCATCTCGCTGCTGAGGTCGGCCTTGGCGAGGCGGGCGGCGTCTTCGGCCTGATCGGGGTCGGCACCGACGACAGGGGCGAGTTCGCGGGCCAGAGCGGCGACGCGCGCGATGCGGTCGGCCTGGCTTCCCAACTTGTTGTGGAAGGTCACGTTTTTCAGGGCGTCGGTCCAGACGCTCATGTCGGACTTGGCCACACGCAGATCGTTTTCCCAAAAGAATTTGGCATCTGCCAGACGCGCGCTCAGCACCTTTTCGTTGCCGGCGAGGATCGTCGCACCGTCATCGGCCGTCTCGCGGTTGGCGACGGTGATGAAACGCTCGATCCGGCCCGTCTTGGGGTTGCGGACGGAGAAGAACTTCTGGTGCTCCTTCATCGAGGTTTGCAGCACCTCGGGCGGCAATTCCAGAAAGTCGTCACCAATGCGGCCCATCAGAACCACGGGCCATTCGACGAGGCCCGCGACCTCGGCCAGAAGCCCCTTGTCCTCGACGACCTCAAGACCGCTGGCAAAGGCGGCGTTGGTGGCGTCGTGCCAGATCGCCTTGGCCCGTTCTGCCGGGTCTAGCACTACGTGGGCGCGCTTGAGTTTCGCGCTGTAGTCATCAAAACCCGTCACCGCAAAGCGTCCCGGGGCCATGAACCGGTGGCCTTCGGTCGTGTCGCCGGATTGGATGCCGTCCACGTCCAGAGGCACCACACTGTGCCCCGCCTCGTCTGTCAGGATGCACAGGATCGATTGCAGCGGACGCACCCATTTGAGGCTGCCTGCCCCCCACCGCATGGATTTGGGCCAGGGGAACTGGCGGATCGTGGCCTCCAGCACCTCGGCGATGATGTCACCCGCCGGGCGGCCCGGCTTTTCGATCACGGCAAAGAGCACGGCGCCTTTCGCCGTCTCGCGTTCCTCGACCTGATCGCGGGTGAGACCCGCTCCGCGCAGAAACCCTTCGATGGCCTTGTCGGGGGCGTCGGCGCGCGGGCCCTTGCGCTCTTCCCGTGTCGTGGGGCTTTGGTCCAGCAGGCCTTCGACCGTGAGGCACAGACGGCGCGGCGTGGAGAACGCGGCGGCGGAGGCATAGGTCAGCCCGGCCTCGACCAGCCCGTTTGTCACCAGTTTCTTCAGGTCTTCGCCCGCCCGCATCTGCATGCGCGCGGGGATTTCCTCGGAAAAGAGTTCGATCAGCAGATCAGGCATTATTCGCTGTCCCGTCTTGGGCATTCCTCGCCCACAATGGTGCCGTCATAGGCTTTTTCACCGCAGTCGTTGAGCTCGTGCCAGACATAGCCGCGCCCGTCCTGGGTGATGGCGACGACGCGGTCGACGCCGAAATGGATGTTCTTCTGCGCCAGAAAGGTGCGCGCAGTGCCGGATGTGATCTCGGCCCCGATGGCTTCGGCGTCAAAGCAGTCGAACCAGCCCGGCGCGTTGCGGGGGCTGAGCGCATCGAGGCCGACATAGGTTTCGGTCAGACGTTCGAGGCTCAGATCGGTGCGGAAACAGGCGCGGTAGCGGATGGGAGAGCTGTCTGCGTCAATCGCCTGAAAGTCGGTATAGGGGATCGGTTCGGGCATGTCGGAGACAACCGACACCAGTTTGACGCCCGCGCCGTCGCTGTCGGAAATTTCGGTATAGAACCCATAGACTTGCAGGTAATACACCGTGCCGCCCACAAGCATGGAACTGAGCAGGAGGATGCCCCCGATGATTTTGCCGTTCATCCCGCGTCCCCGCCCAGGCACAGGACGTTTCCGTCCGGGTCTGCGACCTCGACCTCTCGCATGCCGTATTCGGTGACGGTCGGGCCCTTGATGGCGGTGCCTCTTGCCTTGATCTTGTCGACCGTCCCGGCGGGGTAGAGGCAGACGCGCGGAACAGGGGTCGCGTTGGAATAGCTCATGCCGCGTCCTCCGGGCGCCAGCCGCCTGCGCCGGTCTGCACGAAGGCGTCGGCGCATTGCTTGGCCAGTGCGCGGACGCGGCCGATATAGGCCTGCCGCTCGGTGACGGAAATCACGCCGCGCGCATCGAGCAGGTTGAACATGTGGCTGGCCTTGATGCACTGGTCATAGGCCGGGTGCGCCATGATGATGCGCTTGCCGGTCTTGGGGTCTGTCGCCTCCTGCGCGAGGATCTTTTCGCATTCGGCCTCGGCCTCTTCGAACTGGCGCAGCAGGACTTCGGTGTTGGCCACGTCGAAATTCCAGCGGGCATATTCCTCTTCGGTCTGCTTGAAGATGTCGCCGTAGCTGAGCGGAATGGGCGTTTGCGGATCGTTGAAGGGCATGTCCATCACGTGGTCGATGCCGAGGATGTACATGGCCAGCCGTTCCAGCCCGTAGGTCAACTCGCCCGAGACCGGGTGGCAGTCGTGGCCGCCGACCTGCTGGAAATAGGTGAACTGGCTGACCT